>JAWUVT010000001.1:0-10790 GCA_034112225.1 Flavobacteriales bacterium
GAGTTTTTATTTGGAATGTGTCCATGAAGAGCTTCAAGAGGAGTTAGGCCATTTAAAACTGCTAGCGGTCTATTTCTTTGTGCATTAATAATACGATCAACATGAGCTATAAAATCGGATGGAGTTGTATATTTTTCTGGGTAGATTTGATAATATTTAAATTGTTTAATCACGGATTCAACCATTGAATTTGACTCTTTAATATCAAGTTGAGCAATTTCTTTTGTAATATTTTCTGTGGAAAGAAATTGATTCAGGTTGGTTGTTCTATTTTCGATACCATTGTCAACAATCAGAGAAGTGTTTTTAAATAAAGTGTACTTTTCTTTGACGTTTCTAATATTTTCAATAACGAGTTTTACATCAAAGTTGGTAGAAACTTTATAACCGAGAATACAACGTGAAAAATTATCACAAATGAGGTAGAGGTAGACTTTGGCATTATTGGTTGTTTTAAAGATGGTAATGTCCATGTGTAACTTTTCTAGTGGAACAGAAGTTCTGAGTCCTATTTTATGATTTTTTCTACGGTGTTTTTGTTGTGTACGTTTAATGTTAAGAATGTTGATGTAGTTATAACAAGTGGAGATGGAGAAGAAGGCAGCTTTGTCTCGAAGTATTTGATAATAAACAGAAGAAATGGGCCAATAAAGATATTTTTGAGTTGTAAAATAATGTTGAATAATGGTGATTTCTGTTTTAAGAAGTTGGTGATTATAAGATTTTCTACAAAGTTGAATAGGAGAATTAGGGCAATTAATTAAAGTGTTTTTCCAATATTGAAATTGGTTGGTTGTAATATTAAAAGTGGAGCAAGCCCGTTTTAAACTGATGCTATTGGTTAAAGAAATAATTTGTTTGACAATCAAATTTTTATGTTGTTTAAGAAGTGTTTTTTTATTTTCTAAAGAATTGATTATTTTAGAATAAGTAGTAACAATCTGAATCACCGTTTTAAATGTTTTGTAGATCAGTGCTTTTTTGCTCATGGTTTCAATAATTTTAAGAAACTCGGGTTCTGAGACAAAAGAGTTCATCCCAATTATTTTTGAAGTAGCGTTGGGTTTCTTTTTCCATGTGGAGATGGTTGAGTTTTGAATAACTGAACTAAAGCAAAAGCTGAGGTTTATTCACCCTTTGGAAGCATTTTAATATTAACAACTGTTAATAGGTTTTGAAAAATGAAAACACTACTAATTACAATATCGTTTATCTTTGTCACTATGTTAGTATTCATAGATGAGTCGGGAGATTCTGGTTTTAAATTCGATAAAGGCTCAAGTGAGTTCTTCAACGTTTCGTTGGTTGTCTTTAATGATATGGATGAAGCTGAGGCGTGTGATAAGAGAATTCAGCTATTAAAGAAGGAGTTGGGTAAGTCAGATAATTGGGAGTTCCATTTTAAGGAGAACTCACATAGGATTAGAGATGAATTTTTGAAAGCAGTAGTGAGATATGAATTTTTCTACTATTCTTTTATATTGAATAAGAGGGAGTTGTATTCTCAGAATTTAATTGGGAATAAAGATTCTTTTTACAAATATGTTTGTGGAGTAGTATTTGAGAATGCTAAGGATAAATTGGATAATGCGATTGTCTTGATTGATGAAAGTGGTAACAGAGACTTTAAGAAGAGTTTATCTAAGTACCTTAAGAATCGTATGAATGACTACGATAAAAAGGTTATTAAGAAAATTAAAATGCAGAAGTCTCATTCTAATAATTTACTCCAATTAGCTGATTATGTAGCTGGAATAATGAATAGAAGTGTGTTAGATAAAGATGATAAAAACTTAAGGAAGAGAATTTCTGGTAGAGAAATGGGAGTCAGAATATGGCCACCAATTAATGGAAAAAATAAATCCTAACTCTATTCCGAGGAAACGCAGACGATTAACGCCACAGTTCGAGTTAGGATTAAATTCCAGTACAAAAATATAAAACTTTTTCCGATATAGGACACATTTTGTTCTGTATTCGGAACAAATTGTCCCGTATTTAGGACAAAAATCGCACAAATAATCAATAACAAAACTTTTCAATACGTTTGTTTTCAGATGTTTAGGTGTTGTTTGATGTGGAGGTTATAGTAATAGATATGTTTATAATAATATCTATAATTAATTGTTTTAATAAATATTGAATTATAGTAAAACTGCTTCGGCAACTAGTATGTTCGATTCTGATTTGTTGGCTACTGTTTTTGAACGGTAGGAGTCTAACTTCGTCTAGAAGATATATCATACAACTATACTGGTGTTGATTATTTAAGTATCTTGTTGTCATGACTGATGAACTAAGAAAAGAATCAAAAAGGCTTTTATCGAATGCTGTTTTTCAACAGGGTTTGGATTCAGAAGTAAGCTATTTACCAGATCACATAGACGCTACACTCAGAAGCTACAGGAAGGTATTAAAAGATAAACTTACAGTACCACGCATCACCATTTTAAGGTGGTGTGTAAATAACCAGTTAAACCCTTAAAAGCATGGAAAAAGAAGCAATCCAACAAATCATAAAATCAATGACATCCTATTAGAAACCACAAGTAGATTAGTAGAAGTCAATCGAGAATCCTTACAAATAACCAAAGGAGAATTGGCCAAGAACAAAACACTGATGGATTATGTGAAAGAGGAATTCCAAGAATTAAGTGATAACAGTAAAAGGAGTATTCAAGAAGCAAGTCAGTACCTTTTTTTACGAAAATTACTATTAGAAAAATGAAGAAAAAAAGGAGGTTTTAAAACCTCCTTTTTTTAAGAGAAACAAAAGAGTAGAAAAAACGTTAAATTTGTAGTAACCCTAAATAATAAATTATGGACATACAAGCCGCAAAGATAGACCTTGTAAAAAAAATACTAAGTGTAAAGACAGAATCTATTATTGAAAAACTCAATCAAATTTTAGAAAAAGAAATGATAGTCGGATACACAGTAGAAGGAAAACCATTGACAAAAAAAGCATACAATAAAATGCTAGAGAAAGGAGAACAAGATGTTTTAAACGGAAGAGTAACCAGTTCTGAAGAGCTTAAAAAAGAAATGAAAAATTGGTAAAAGCAATTAAAATCGATTGGACAGGTACAGCTAAATCAGCGTTAAAAACAGTTTTTAAGTATCATGCTGAATACTCAGAATCAGCAGCAGAAAATCTTATCAATGAAATAGTTGATACAGCAGATTCAATTGTATTTGCCAAGCAATATCAAGTAGATGAAATCAACCCTAATTATCGAAGAATAGTAGTAAGAGATTACAAAGTGTTGTACAGTGAACAAAATAATATTATTCAAATAATGAACGTTGTAAATACAACGCAATCTCCCGAAGAATTAAAAAAGAAATAACCCCACACAAAATAAAACCCAGATTTTTGCTGAAAAAGCAAAAAGCCGCTGTGTTTTATTTTGCTCCCCATCCATCGCACAAAAGCTTTTTCACAACACATTTTTTACCCCACCCAATAAACAGCACTTTAGCAGAAAAAGCTAAAGCGCTGTTTTGCCATCACACAAAAAATAAGTGGTAAGAAAGCAGCCAAAGCTATTTAACATAATACTCGTTATAAAACAGCCGCGCAAAGGCTCTGGTTCTTGCTCTCCCGCTGTTGCTCCCCGCACAAAGCGGTACTTATAACAAGTATTATGTAAAATAGCCGCACATGGTCTTCTCCAACTCATGACTTTTAAACGATAATCATTTATTTAATCAGTCTTGTTTGTCGCAAAAGATCCCGTGTATTAAGCTTGTTATTAATGATTAGCCAAGACTTCTCTTTGTTCGTCTTAATGATTTGGAGGTCGTTTAAACGCATGTTATTCCACACCGAAGTATCCTTGCCATGAATTAGAATGCGATGATAAACTTCATTCATGGTTTTTGGCATCAACCAGGTTCTTCGTTCGTATAATGGTTGAATTGTTTTTGGAAAATCAGCTATTAGGCAAGGACAACCATATGTGATTAATTGCGCTGCAGTGTTTCCTGAATTTGCGAGAATTAAATCTGTTTTCACATCGCTAAAAGAAACTATTTCTTTACACGTATTCTTTAACTCTTTGATTGGAATGACTTGTACAATTGTATTTGCTGATCCTCTTAAAGCATGTTGTAATAATTGATCAAATGCAAGAACTTTAATGAAAACGGTAATAAGAGCGAGGATCACTAGACTTCCATAAAGCGGTATGTTTTTATGTCTACTTAGCGTTTTTGTCAAGAAAATAAAAACAAAAATCAGTAAATATGGATAGGCAAGGTACATTCTAGATCCAGAAAAGAAAACAGAATTTGTTCCATCACTTATTTTAGAAACAGAAAATGAAAGAACAATTAGAGTGAACAGCAGGATTAATGTAATGGACTCCCTTCTTAATTTAAACCTCCATAATCGAATACTAATAATAATGAAAAGAGAAAGAGATATCCATCCTGCACGCCAAAAAATTGGGGTTACAAAATCAAAATAATTGTCCAGTTTTCCTAAAACCTTAAAAAATGAAGAAAGACTTAATTTTATAACAGGTGCACCATGTATTATCATCTCAGCATGTTGGTTATAATACATGGCATTAAAACCTAAGAGTAAAACACCAAGAAGTAGTCCAAGAATCATAGGCTTTAGGAATACGAATAGTTCTTTCTTTGAATTAGGAAAAAAAGGCAATAAAATAGGCATTAATAGAACACAATTAGGGTTTACGTAAACTCCCAAACCAAGGAATGCCCCACCCAAAAACTTTAAAAAAAAGGATTTATGAAAGGCAAGTAGAAGAAGTCCAATTATTGCGAAGAAAATTCCAGCTACAAAACCTCTAGAAATAGAGGTAAGCATCCCATATTCGACCGACATTAGCAGCAAGATTATTAATGGGAGAAGCCCTGTTAGAGAATCGACCTTTTTATACAAATAAAATGACAGGAGCAAAAATGGGAATATGCTCAAAAAAGTTGTCGCCAATGCGAGGGCTGTAGAATATTCTAGGTTAAAATGCAGAAAAGGAAGCGCAAAAAGAGGTTCAACTATAGGGTTGTAACTTTGTCCATAAAAACAAGGTCCATGCATTACCCCATTCATTAAGTCTTTACTTACTTGCCAAAGGAGTGTTTGATCGCTATCTGTGTATACAATAGCGAACCTTAAGAAGGTGTTCATTCGATCGACTAGAATTGCGAGGAGTAGAGCTAGATATACGAAGCCAATTCGCCCTTCTAAATACTTTAATAAGAGCGTATAATAATTCTTCATAATGTACGCTAAGATACATGGTTTACAAAAGTTAAAGAGTAGACCTTACACTAAATTGGTTTCTAATCTTGTCGATTGTTGTTGATCTCTTAATTCATTTTGCTTATAGAAACCTAAAAGTACGTTTCTATAAACGACTTTTATGAGTTTGATCCGCTTAACAATTAAAATAGTTTCTTTAATAGTTTAACTTATGCGCCTAGTTGGGTACATCTGTGGGGTAAAGAATTATATGGTACCAGTAATAGAAACAAGAAACGGAGTTAAGATTTCGGTACACAGCAGAAAACATTTACCTGTTCATATACACGCTAAGTATGCAGCACACGAAGCACCGGTGAATATACGAACTAGCGAAGTGATTGAAGGAAGCTTGCCGAAAAAGAAATTGAAGACAGTAACTGAATGGATAGAAGAAGAGGATGTTCAGAAAAACGACCCCGAGTGCATGTTGTTTAAGCCCAAGTAATTAGGGAAAGTAGAGCTAGAAAATGCCCCCCTTACATGGCCTAATGTTGAATTGTATAGTAGTGGTACTAAAGGAAGCAAGATTAACGTTTCTTTCGATGTAGGTGCTGACGAGTTGTATAAGTTGAGTGGGCAAGTCTCGGTGAGTCTATCACCGCGAGCATTATTACGTAAATGGAGAAGGGGCTGTTAAGTTGACCCCAGCGGAACTTGCAGAGCGATCTGGAACAACACGTACTTACATCACAAAATTGAGAACGAGAAGCAAGACATAGAGTTTGGCACCTTTCAGCGTATTATCGAAGCAGGCTTGCAGAAGCATTTAAAGATTTCGATTGAATAATAATTTAAGGCACAACAAATTAGAAAAACAAACAAGAAAAATTTTCAGAAATGAAGCTCTTTTTTTGTGTCTAATTCTAGTCAAAAAAATACAAATAGGAGGCTCTATGTGTTATTCCTGGTTGTTTTAACTGCGCTCGATGAATAAAAAAAAGCCCCGCAATTGCGAGGCTTTTAGAGTGTTATTTATTTTACCCTTTGTCTTTCTGTTGAGATTCGTTTACTTCGCAGGCTCAGTATAAACTAGCTCCGTGTTACATTCTCAGCAAGACAAAAAGAATTCTTTATAAGTCAAACTTGATTCCTTGAGCTAATGGTAACTCATCAGAATAGTTTACCGTATTGGTTTGTCTTCTCATGTAAACCTTCCAAGCATCAGATCCAGACTCACGTCCACCACCTGTTTCTTTTTCACCACCAAAAGCACCACCAATTTCAGCACCAGAAGTTCCGATGTTAACGTTAGCAATACCACAATCAGATCCTGAAAAGCAAAGGAATTTTTCTGCTTCTTTAAGGTCATTTGTCATAATAGCAGATGATAATCCTTGAGCTACACCATTTTGCATTTCAATTGCATTCTCAACTTCACCACTATACTTAATTAAGTACAATACTGGAGCGAATGTTTCCGTTTGAACAATTTTAAAATCATTTTTAGCTTCAATAATTGCGGGTTTAACGTAGCATCCACTTTCGTATCCTTCTCCTGTTAAAACACCACCTTCTATCAATACTTTTCCACCTTCAGCTTCAGCTGATGCAATAGCAGCTAAATAAGTATTAACAGAATCTTGATCAATTAATGGTCCGATGTGATTCTTTTCATCTAATGGGTTACCAATCGTTAATTGTCCGTAAGCACCAACAATTGCATCTCTTACTTTATCGTAAACAGATTCGTGGATAATTAATCTTCTTGTAGAAGTACATCTTTGTCCACAAGTACCAACAGCACCAAACACAGCACCTGGAACCACTACTTTTAAATCAGCAGTTGGGGTAATAATGATGGCATTGTTTCCACCTAACTCTAATAAAGATTTTCCGAAACGTTGAGCAACTGTAGCACCAACAATTCTTCCCATTCTTGTAGAACCTGTAGCAGATACTAATGGAATTCTTTCATCAGTAGTCATCATTTCACCAACTTTGTAATCTCCATTAATGATACAAGAGATCCCTTCTGGCAAGTTGTTTTCTTTTAATATTTCAGCAATAATGTTTTGACAAGCTACAGAACACATTGGAGCTTTTTCAGAACCTTTCCAAACACAAACATCACCACAAATCCATGCTAAAGAGGTATTCCAAGCCCAAACAGCAACCGGAAAGTTAAAAGCAGAAATAATTCCTACAACACAAATAGAATGCCATTGCTCTCTCATTACGTGCTCTGGTCTTTCAGAAGGTATGGTTTGTCCATTTAACTGTCTTGATAGACCTACAGCAAAATCACAGATGTCAATCATTTCTTGAACCTCTCCGTAACCTTCTTGCAAAGATTTTCCCATTTCGTAAGAAACTAATTTTCCTAAAGGCTCTTTTAAATCTCTTAATTTGTTTCCAAATTGACGAACAATTTCTCCTCTTTGTGGAGCTGGCATTTTTCTAAACTCTAAATATGCAGCCGAAGCTGAATCCATTACTTTGTCGTAATCTTCTCTAGTAGTAGTGGTTACTTTACCAATCAAAGCACCATCAGTAGGAGAGTATGAAGAAATCGTTTCTCCGCTTCCAAAATTGTTAGAACCAGTTGAAGTTCCTTCGTTAATTTCTTTCAATCCAAGTGCCTCTAGAGCGGCTTGCATTCCGTATTTGTCTGCTGTTAATGTTTCTGACATTGTTAAATTTTTTTAGTTTTTAATCTAAATCGTTTGCAAATTTAAGCAAAGTTTATGTCAAATAAATTACGAGCCTTATCTTTTTGGAGAAGGCTCGTAAACTTAAGGAAAGAAAAGTAAATCTTATTTAAGAAGGGAAACGGTTCCTTTAACTGTTTTGTTGATTAATTCGCCTTTTTCTGTATAACTATAGTTTATTATGTAAAAATAAGTTCCTGTAGCAGCGTCTTTTCCATCCCAACCCAATTTAGTTGAATTTGTTTGGAATAAAGAAGTCCCCCAGCGGTTAAATATTTCCATATGAAAACTTTTAGAATTTTCAAGAACAGCGTTAAAGATGTCATTTTGATGATCTCCATTTGGTGTAAACACATTAGGCACCCAAAAAGAGAAGGGACAATTTTCAATTAATTCGATATGATCAGACCTAGAACAATTATTAATGTCTGTAACTGTTACGCTGTAAACCCCAGGTGCTGTGGCTACTAATGTTGAAGCATTACTATTGTTTGACCAGAGGTAGGAATTAAAGTTTCCTCCCGGAGAAAGGAGTACCGCTTCATCACAAATGAATAGGTCTTCTCCAAGGCTTATTGTTAAAACAGGAAAAATAGTCAGGTTTAGGGTGACCATACTATCGCACCCATTAGCCGCACCGCCAGTTATGGTGTGAGTTGCAGAATGGTTAGCGCTAGTATAATTGTTTCCGTCAATCCAAGTCAAAGCGGCACAAGCCGATTGGGTATCGATACTATTGATCACTCCGGTTATCGTAAGATTTAGGGTGACCATACTGTCGCACCCATTAGCCGCACCGCCAGTTATGATGTGAGTTGCAGAATGGTTTGAGCTCGTATAATTGTTTCCGTCAATCCAAGTCAAAGCGGCACAAGCCGATTGGGTGTCGATACTATTTGCCACTGCGGTTATCGTAAGGTTTAGCGTAACTATACTGTCGCACCCATTAGCCGCACCGCCAGCTATGATGTGAGTTGCAGAATGGTTAGAGGAGGTATAAGTAATTCCATCCATCCAAGTAAAAGAAGCACAAGCCGATTGTAGATCTGTACTGTTCCCAGGATTGTTTATTGTTAAATTTAGCGTTACGATACTATCACACCCATTGGACGCACCGCCAATTATGGTGTGTACGGCGGTGTTATTGTTCTCTGTATAGTTTATTCCGTCAATCCAGGTATATGAAACACAGGCTTGTACATCAGTAGTCATGAATGAGTCTAATGTGTCTGGAGCCTCGAAAGCACCAATATCTACAGTGCTAGCTCCAGAATAGATGTGAACTCTTGGAAAATCTCTTTGGTCTAAAGTCGTAGCAATTATATCTAGCGCAGCATCAATTGCAGGGCTGTTTTGACATTTGTTAATTGCTATGGTATAGGTGAGTCCACCATAGTTTGCTAAGGGATAAGTTTTTGGATCTTGACCAACAATGTTGCCCGTAACAGTTCCTGTAAGGATACCGTTACCAACATTAAAAATTAAGTTGTGTCCATCTGTTGAGGTATAATTCCCCCACAAATCTTCATCAGTTGTAACCACGCTAAGCATGCTGTTGTCTAGGTCATTGTGATTATAATTGTTGGTTACAAGCGTATTGTTGATGTCAATTACACCAGCTCTATTGAAAATCCCTCCTCCAAAACCAGCTCCATCTGTGCCCCCTTTGGCGTAACCTCCACTAGCTGTTAACGTTTCTCCTTGTCCACCATAAGCATTGTTGTATGCAATGGTTACGTTAGTCGTTGTAATCGTTCCTCCATCATTAAAAATTCCTCCACCTAAACCTGCGCCTGCACCTCCACCACCACCAGAGGAGCAACATGGGCCAGACCCTTGTCCGCCTCCAAAACCTCCTAATCCACCAACTCCTGAGGAGCCCTCCTCTGATTTAGCTCCACGACCACCGCCACCGCCACCATATCCGCCTAACCCTCCAATTCCTCCAAAAAGTGTTGAACTTCCACCACCACCACCACCAGAATATTCTCCTCCTGAGGCTCCTGTCCCTCCGCTTGATGCTCCACCAGCTCCTCCATTTGGTCCAGCGCCTTGTTTTCCAGCAATATTCGAATATCCATTATTAGGAGATCCTCCGGAGTACTTGCCTCCTCTAGCATCATTGTTGGCTATCGTAGAATTTATGATGTTGATTGTACCGACACCATTGTTGTATATTCCGCCACCAATTCCTGGAGTACTGCCACTTCCTCCGCCACCATTTTCACCATTAATTCCACGCCCACCAATTGCTCGATTTAAGAATAGGGTTGAATTATTGATGGATAACTGACCCGCATTTGCTATCCCACCTCCAAAACCTCCCGCGATCTGTGTCCCCTCTTTTAGTTGAGCAAGGTTATCGGTAATGTGTGTGTATTTCAGAATTAATATCCCCTCATTTAAAATTCCACCGCCAAAACTTTCACTTGCATAACCTTTGGTCACCGTTAAAGTTTTGCAAGTGAGTGATGCTCCTGGGAGGACATGAAAGACCCTGTCTAAACTATCCGCAGTCACAATTGTGCTTGCTGGGGAAACTCCATTAATTGTGATGTTTGCCGTAACATCTAGGTCGCCTGTGGCACTAGCGTCTTCATTTATTCCAGCGATAGAAAGTTTAAAAGTTCCTGTTGTTAAAGTGATGGTGTGATCGCCTCCGATTGCATTACTTTCTTGTATTGCTGCGCGAAGTGTGCAATTCCCAGTTCCGTCATCACAAATCCCATTGCCTATATTTGCATCCACAGCATCATAGCTCGTGGTGATTGCAAAATTTTGACCATAAGATGAACTAGACAGACTTAATGAAAGCAAAAATGTTAGGGTTAGAATAATGTACTTCATGGATAAGTTTGATAAGGATT
>JAWUVT010000002.1:0-9391 GCA_034112225.1 Flavobacteriales bacterium
TTTAATTAAGAAATGAAAATATGAAAACATAAGAACATTTTAATCGAAATTTTATCACTGTTAACTTTCGCTTCTTATTCACAAACAGTGACGAAAAATATAACTGAAACTAAAAGTGCAATAACGGAAATTTTAGTAGAAACTGACAATATTGAAGAATTGAAGAGTTTTGATTGGAGTATGGTCGCGGAAATGTTCCAAGAAAATGATGAGAATCAAGAAATAACTATGGATTTTTAATGTGTCAATAAATCTGAAATTGACAAAACTGAAAGTTAATTAGTTCATTTTTAAAAATTAGAGATGGAGTCTAGAAACCATTTAAATAAACGGGGCGTCTCCGAAAAGCCTAATGAGTAGGAATCAACTAATAATTTAAAAAATATGTGTTCTAGAGTATTTAATAATAGAAACAAAAACTACCCAACTACTGCCAGAAATATGGATTGGGCAACACAATTACCAACAAGTATTTTTACTTTTAAAAAAGGACTTGATAGAATAGGTATAGATATAGATAATGAAGCAGAAAACCCACTAACTTGGACCTCGCTTTATGATAGTACTGTTGCAATGGTTGTATCTCATGGAGTTCATGCAACTTCAGACGGAATGAATTCTGAAGGTCTTGTAGCAAATTTACTTTATGATTGTAATGCTATATATGAAAACGAAAATCAACAACCAGAAGAGACATACTATACTTTAAATGTTCTTCGTTGGGCTCAATATGTTTTAGATACTTGCAGAAGTGTTCAAGAGGTAGTAAATATATTTGATTCTCAGGCAAGAAAACCTAGTGTTAAGGTTGACGATCAACTAATAACATGCCATAAATCTATTGTTTTAATGGGTACTAAGGTACCTGGTTCTGAGGCAGAAGCAACGTTGCACCTATCTGTATCAGATGCGTATTCTGAGTCTGCTGTTATTGAAGTTGTAAATGGCGAGTTTAAAGTTTATTATAATAATTCTAAAAATGCTCATAGAATTATGACCAACGAACCAGATTTTAAAACTCAAATTTTATTAAATAATTATTGGTTATGGCAATGGGCTAGTGAAAAAGAAAATAAATTTGCCTCTAAAACAATTCCTGGAGGTCCATTTCCGGCAGATCGCTTTCAACGTGCTTCTTTTTATATGAATCATTTAAATTCTCCTGATAATATGGAAGAGTCTTTAGCCCAAGTTCGATCTATAGCAGCAAATGTATCTGTACCAATTGGTTTTAATCTTAATTTTGATGACTCTCCTAACATCTCACCAACAATATGGTCTACTATAGCAGATCACATAAATTTAAGATATTATTTCTGTAATGCCAGAACAACTGATATTGTATGGGTAGACTTAAATGAGTTACAGAATGATTATAAAGCAGCAAAATTTGATGTAGTAACTTTAAAAAAAGACGATAAAGATAAAGAACTGCCAAATGAAGACAAGAATTTTGAAAATTTCATCAAAAAAAATGGCTCCATAAATGATCTTTTGACAAAGGTGGAAGAAGATCCATTCCAACTATTAACAGCTTAAAATAGTCTTCGCTGCAAATCATTACAGTGGTTATTTTTTTAATTAAAGTCATGAACATATGTTCATGACTTTTCTATTTATTTTAAAAATCAATAAGTGAGTATTTAGGGTTTGCTTATAAAAGAGAATTTTAGGCATTAATAAATTGGCTTTTTTAATTTAGTTCATTATTTGTTTAACTAGCTTAAGCTGTCTTCTAAATTCAAGTGAGCATGTTTTAGATCGCCCAGAGGATGAAAAAATAAGCACAGAAAGTTTGATTTTTGGGTAGTTTATCTCATTCATCTCCACGAAGCTCTCAGCTCTCCAACTTTCTGATGTCGCTTTCAATTTTGCTCTTATTTTGTTGAGGTGGTAGCCGTTTTTACCTTGACCAAATTTACCTTCGATATGATTTCTTTCAACAGCTTCTTTTTTACGTTTTTGTTTTTTGTAGTAGGATTCTTCTTTTCGTTCTTAACGCTTTCTGCCTAATGCTGGTGCAGTTATCCTTAGCTCTCTTTCTTTGAGCCAGGCCCTATTTTCTCTATTGGCATAAATCTTATCCACCTGAACCAGATCAGGAGTTTAGCCATGTAAGGTACATAGAAAACCAAAGTGACTATTGTCAAAAAAATGGATCAATTTATTAAGAGGACCAATGTCTCTTTTTAAGCCTTCTAATCACTTGCGATTCATCTTTCGGGGTACTGCTTTTGATTTATTTTTCTTTTTGGCGTAATTTAAAAAGGCAGTATCCAACAACGATGTATTCGGATTGCCGATAGTCCAAACCTGTAACCACTGTTGGCGAATCCGTCTGCTCTAAAAGCCCCTTATGGGGAAAGCTATCATTTACGGGTTTCCAGTTCGGCTTTAATTCTAAATTAGGAGTGCTGACTGGAAGAAATAGCAGCATCCCTTTGGAACACCAACCCTAAGCCCTAACGCTAAATGAACAGGCGAAAAACAACCGAAAACGAGCACTATCACTCCTCTCCTCCCTGGTTTTAAAATTTTTATCACTTCTGTTTAAGAAGTAATAAGGTAGATCTACTGTAAAAAAACGGGTATTTAGACCTACAAAAAAATGGTTTTTAGTGGCGACATTTACAGCCTTACAGTTTTGCAGTAGTTGCTACAAAACCAAACCACAACAAATGCAGCTAAAGTAGCTTACGCTAAGAGATGTGACCCCTTTAAAAAAATAGGGATTGATCGTTTACCCACTAAAAGTGTGCAGCTTAAAAAGACTACATTTACAGGGGACAACATACTTCTGTTACACATTAGTGACCTATACACGGTTGTTGGCTGTAATTACAAAATCATTAACTGAATTCAGTAAAATAAAAAACTTTTGACCAATAACACAAAGACAAAAGATTTCACAGACAGAGTTCTTGACTTAAAACCTAGTTTAGGAAAACTGATTCTTTTATCGATCCCCCCATTTAATGCAATATGGCTACTCGCAATTGGAAAACGTATCCAAAACATTCAAAATGTACCCGATAAAAGATTGAATATCATTGCAATAATTAATATATATTTATGGTCAACAGTTTGGTTCTTCCCATTTTTAGACTTTTATCTAACAGGGGATCTTACTCCTCCAGTACCTAAAATATTTTTACCAATAGCTCTTGTTATTTTTTCTGTTTGGTTTCTTACAATTGGAATTATTTCTTACAAGACTATAAAGCATGAACACCTTATATCATCAAAGCATTTTGGTATTGCAGACAGTTTAGATTATTTAAAGAGATTCTTCGCTTTTGTTTATTACCCTTTTTTTATGTGGGAACTTCACAAAAAAATTAGCGAGTATAAAAAATAACAGCCAACAATCTGTCATCTTGCATTTTGGTTTCCAGCTATTTTAACACCTTGATAATTTTGTGAGTTAATGCCACTCATTTTGTAGTTGGTTATCTAAAAGTTTTGCAAGTTGCATCCTTGCAGTAGTTTTTCAGCTTCTCCTCTATCTGGTTTTTTTAAGCAAATTGAATCCTCTACAAAATTTCATTACTTTGGTGCTATTAAACAAAAGTATTTTTGTCTTAATATATTCTTAAAGTGTTGTCCCAGTTATTTTCTATTAAACTAATTATTATTACCCAATAATTTTTCTATAACCCCAAGAGCAGCTCTTTCTCCAGAAATTATAGCTGCATTTAGCGAACCATTTAATTGCGTATCTCCTGCTAAAAATATACTTGAAGTTAGACTTGTTTCGGAAGGAAACATTTCATACTGTAAATTGTTTAATTCAGGTAATGCCATTGGTATGTTATACTGCTTTATAAATTTACAAGAATCATCTATACCAAAATACGCTTTCAACTCTCTTTCTACCTCCTTAATAAGTAAATCATTTGGTAGGTTTTGATTGTCTATTATAGTTACCGAAAGTAATTCTTTAGTGGATTTTGTAACAGTATCTAGACTTGTATGGTAAAAAATATTATTTATTAATGTTCCGCTTTTGGACATTAATCCAATTAATTTCTTGCTAATAATTCTGCTTTCAGTTTCAAAATATAAGGTATTGCAAGATTTCCATTGGGTTGACTGATTTTTTAAATTGGGAATTAAATTACTTGCTTCAGTGGCAACTATTGTAAAATGACTTTCTAATACTGCCCCATCCTCAAGTACTATTTCACGCTCTTTTATGGTTGTAACTTTTGTGTTAAACTTAAAAGAGGTTTGCTTTAAATTATTAACCAATTGTTTTGGAATTGCTTCAATTCCTGCTTTCGGAATCGCTGCATATCCTTCACCAAACATTTTATAAATAAACTCAAACATTCTACTTGATGTTTTAAGTTCTGTTTCAAGAAAAATCCCACTAAAAAAGGGTCTAAAAAAATTAGTAATCATTTCATCTGAAAAACCAAAAGCTGTTAAGTATGAAAAAGTAGATTGTTCTTTATCTGAAAATATAGCTGAAATGCTTTTTTCCTTTAAACGGCTATTTAGCTTCAGAATTTTAAGCTTATCTGAAAAATTCCCTATCCCCGAAAATAAGGTAGAAAACAATAAAGAGATGTCTTTGATAGGATCTCCTATTATTTTTTGCTTTCTATTTTTAAAAATAGAAGCTCCAGGCAAGAACTGTTGCAAATCTAGAGCTTCAAAATCAAGATATTTCTGAGCTGCTGGGTATGCTGTTAATAATACCTGGAAGCCATGGTCCAATTGATAACCCTTTACAATATCTGTTTTCACTCTTCCGCCAGCACGATCTGTTGCCTCTATAACAACAGTGCTAAATCCGTTATCTTCTAAAACCTTAGCAGCTATTAATCCACTAATTCCGGCACCAATAATATGTATTTTATGGTCTTTTTTATTCATAATTATTTAATTTATAGACCCTAAATATTTCTGTCCATTCTCAATATGCTGTTGCCGTTTTTCATCAGGCATTTTATCAAACATACGCACTAACATTCCCAACCTAGGATTTGATAAAAAGAAATCGCGATGCGTATGCATAAATCGCCAAAAAAGGCCATCCCAAACCGTTTGCCATTCTCCCTTTTTATAATTACTCATTTTCATAATGTAATTACTACCACTAATATAAGGCTTGGTTGCCATTAAACCACCATCTGCAAATTGGCTCATCCCATATATGTTGGTTACCATAACCCAATCGTATGAATCAATAAAAAGCTCCATAAACCACTGATAAACTTCATCTGGATCAAACTCACACAACATCATAAAATTACCCAATATCATTAGGCGTTCTATATGATTACAATAACCTGTTTGTAATACTTTTTTAATTGTTTGGTCAATAGGAGGAATACCCGTAGTCCCCTCATAAAAAGACGCAGGAATCTTCTTTTTAAATTTCCAGAAATTGGTTGTACGCTCTTCACTCCCTCTGCATTCATAAATACCTCTTATAAACTCTCTCCACCCAATAATTTGTCTTACAAAACCTTCGGTAGAATTAATGGGCACATTGTTTTCTTTTGCATAAAGTAAACATGCATCAATAATTTCTTTAGGTGTAATTAAACCTATATTAAGCATAGGTGTTAATACGCTGTGGTTCAGTATAGAGTTTTCTGCAACAATGGCATCTTCATAAACACCAAACTCCATAAAACGTTGCTCAAAAAACTGATTGAGCCACTCTTTTGTTGCATCAAAACTTGTTGGGTATAAAGAAGATTTGGTAAGACTTCCTAAGTGGTTCGAGAAATTCGTTTCAACATATTGTTTTGCTTCTTTATAATATTCATCTACATCAGGAAAATGAATAGAAGGAGGTATTTTTTTAGCAGGATATTTCTTCCTATTATCGGCATCAAATGTCCATTTCCCTCCAACTGGTTTTCCATCAGCTTCCATCAATATATTTTGCTTTTTACGCTGTTCTGTATAAAAAGTAGTTTGATGGTATTTCTTTTTATCACTCCTAAAAAACGAAGCAAGATCTTCTTTAGAATTTAAAAATAAAGGAGAATTATATTGTGTTGTTTTTATTTCATTCTCTAGAAAACCTTTATCTAATCTTTTTTGAAGCCAATTATCTACTGGATCTATAGAGTTGACTTGTTCAATACCTTCAGCTTTCAATTCAGGGATCAATAACCTAATGTCTGAGATATCTTGAATAGCTTCTATATAATATACTTCAAGGTTTTTCTCTTTCCGAAGAAAATCTGCATAGCGTTTCATTGTTGCTCTATGAAAAGCTATTTTCTGTTGGTGAAACTTGTATTGTTTAAAAAACAAGTACTCTTCAACGATATAAAAAGGAGCATTACTTTCAAAAAGTGGTGATTCTTTAAATAATTGATTCGGAAATACGAGATTGATTTGTTTCATTTGTTTCTTTTACAGCGTTCAGTACAATATTTAACTTCATTCCCAATTCTTCTCCCATTTTTTACGCCAAGTAAACGGAAGTTAACAAAAAAACGCATATTTTTTTGAGGAAGGTTTTCTTTTTTCATCACCTTACATTTACGTGGGTTTGTAATAAACGCCACTTTTCTTTTTGTACAGCAGGGTGCTTTTTGTGTCCCCAAATTTTATCTCTTGCAAGCCTTGCACTTTCTTGCAAATCGACAATAGGAAGCGGATAGTGCTCACCAATAATAACTTCACAAAACAATTGCTCCATTGCTGTCATTTTCCATGGTTCATGAATGTGAAGTTCTGGTACATTTTCTAATTCTGGAACCCATTTTTTAATAAATACTCCTTCAGGGTCATGTTTTTGAGAGTTTATTACAGGATTATATAACCGAACCGTATTAATGCCAGTTGTGCCTGCTTGCATTTGAAATTGAGGATAATGAATGCCAGGTTCATAATCTAAAAACTGTTTGGCCAAATGATAGGCTCCATCCCGCCAATCTTGATCTAAGTTGAGTGCTAAAAAAGAAACCACCATTGCTCGCATTCTAAAATTAATCCAGCCAGAATGTTTCAGCGCTCGCATACAAGCATCAATTAGCGGATACCCTGTTGTGCCTGTTTCCCATGCTTTTATAAAAACTTCATTTTTTTCATGTGGTAGCAATTCATACCGTCTATTGATACAAGCAGTTTCATAACTACACTCCACTTCAAATTTCTGAATAAAATGACAATGCCAATGTAACCTTGTAAGCATGGCAGAAAAAGCCCTATCATTATTTTTCCCATTAGGATGTGTACCTATAAATTGAAAGGCTTGTTTAATACTTAAATTACCCCAAGCTAAATAAGGTGAAAGTCTGCTACAAGCTGTTCTACTTTCTGTAGGTTTTGAAATATGCCGCTGATAATTAAAACCTCTCTTTTGAGTAAATGATTTTAAATAACGCCAAGCATTTTGTTCTCCGGCTGGTTGGTATTGTTTTGGATATTGATTGAGTTGAATTTTTAATTTTTTTGGGATTAAAAAAGAGTGCTCAATATTTCCCTCTTGCGAAACCGAATAGCTATTTTGAATAATTGATGTATGCATTTCTCTATGCCATTGCCTGCTCCAATCATTTCGGTTTTTAATGCCTCTTAAAATACCATCTCGCTGAGATTCTTGCCAATTAATTTGATTTTGAGTACAAAATAATTTTACTTTTTTATCACGTTGCCAAGTCGTTTGAGTTCCACTTTCTCGAAAGCTAAAAATTGTTTTTATATAAAAATTTTCTTTAAGATGTTTAAATACGTCTATCGCTTCTCCGTAAAAATTTTCTACAATTCTGTTGTAGGGTTCTAACGTTTTATTTAATGCTAAAATAGAATGGTACACAAACTGCAAATGCCTTAAACTAGTATCAGGATATTCAATAAGAGAAGGCTCAAACATATAAATTATGACATATGGGATACCTGCACGCTCTGCCTTTAATAAAGGTTCGTGATCCTGAGATCGAATATCCCGTTTTAACCAAACAATATTTATAGATTGTCCATTCAATAGTTGAACTGTTTTCTGCATTTTTTCCAAAACGAAAAGAAAGAAGGAAAATAGCCTTCCACATCAAACATCCATTCTCTTGGTTCTTCTATCCCTTTATAATGATTGCTAAGCGGATGCTCTTTGTAGTAGATATCTGTTAAGTTATAAGCGGTTGTAAAATCATTAAATTCACCTATAAAAATTTGAATATGATTTAAGTTTTCTTCTGAAAATTTAATAATAAAATCAATCGATTTTTGAGCTACAGGATATTGTTCAAAATGAGAAGGCTCTAATAATAAAATCCGATTTACTGAAATGTCTTTTTTCCAAAGTGGATCTAGATTATAAAAGTTATAAATACAGGTAGGAAGGGTTTCATCAATTTTTATATTCCCCTGTTTTGGCAAAGCTGTTTTTAAAACTAAAGAGCTTGTATTTTTTAAAACCTCAGGGATTTGCAGATCAGCAAAGGCTTCATAAGGCACATCTAAAAAAGTATTTTTTTGTTTTGTAAAACAATATCTATTCATGTTTTCTTGATTAGCAACATATTTCTTATTCGCATTTGCTCCAGCAACCCACTGCCAACTCAATGCATTGCTTGCCCAGTCTGCATCGAGTAAATGATAATACATCCATTGAGCAGGTACTTTCCAATAACTTTGACCCATGTTACAAGCGATAGATGCAATGTACATTCTAACATGGTTGTGCATATAACCTGTATGATATAGCCTATTAATAGCTATATCTATTGCTTCAATACCTGTTTTAGCTGCTACAATTGCTTCTGAAATAGCTGTATTTGAAACTGGTTTTTGATCCTGTTTTAAATCGTGATTAATGCCATCTTCTTTTGCAATCCAAACCTGTTGCCAATAATCTCTCCATGCTAATTCTTGAACAAATTTTTGAATTCTAGCAGGTTCATATCCTCTAGCCATCATTTCAGAAAATATAAATTTTGTAGAAATAATACCTCTAGAAATATAGGGTGATAAGTAAGTGACAGCTCCATTTATATAGTTCCGTGAAGAACCATACCTAAGAGGTTCTATCTTTCTTACACGTTGAAGAATTTCAGCATAATCTGTAGGAAAAATAGGTTCTTTTTCGAATAATTCCATTTATCGCTTGCTTATTTTATTTCCAGAAATTGCTCTTTGACGAGAGCATTTAAAACGCGTAATATCTGGATTTCTTTTATGCAAATGTTTCTGGCTAACACCACTATTTACACGTTTACGCCAACGTTTAAAGCTAGACAACTTAAGATTGCCTCGCATTAATTTAGTAACTTCCTTTTCGGGCAATCCAAATTGAAATAAAATAGCCTCAAAAGGTGTCCGATCATCCCATGCCATTTCAATAACTCGGTCTAGTTCTCTTGCTGTAAATCCTTTTGTTTCTGCCATTACCCTCTTAGCAATTAAAGTGAATTTCTATGAT
>JAWUVT010000003.1:0-7844 GCA_034112225.1 Flavobacteriales bacterium
TACCAATGCTAATGCAGAATCTTTTAATTCCAAAATAAAACTCTTTAGAGCTAATTTAAGAGGTGTAACAGATACTGCTTTCTTCCTCTTTAGACTGAGTAAGCTTTTTGTCTAGTCCCCATAAAAATGAACCTGTCCCGATTTCCCCTTGTACCTTTCCCCTCTTCTCTCTCTAGACTACTACATCTCTTTTACTTCCTAATTTTTACGTGTGCTCCTTTTTATTTCAAATAATATATGCCCACTAAAAAAAGAGTTTCCTTCAGTTTGATGTTCATTCTCATCGTCATTTGATAAAAAAAAATTACCTCCCTAAAAAATAAGGAGGTAATTTGTAATAAACGAACCCATATGGCATCTTGCCTTAAATTGTTAGTTGATCAAAAATTGGATCAATTTTATAGGTCCGTACAAGCTCAAAAATCTCACCTCTCGGAAATCTTTAATTAGGCTTTATGTGCTCCATCACAGAATGGACCATTATTCGTTTGTTTACAATTACAGAAATATTTGGTTTCTGTAGCTTCAGCCTTTTTAACTATGGGTCTAAATGCTGAACCTGCGTGCTTCCCATCGCAAAACGGTTGTTTATCTGACAATCCACAACTGCACCATGCATACATTTTTCCTTCTTCTAATTCTACGGCAACAGGGCTATCGCCTGCTCTTTTTGGTAAATCCATATTCTATCTTTTTTTAATTAAAAATCGTTTCTATTTCCCTAATACTACATTAATTGTAAAGCCTATCTCATTTGCAATTACATATTCTGCAGGAACTCCTTCATCCCCTTCTGTATGGTATATTATTCCCCAGTCTTGTCTTGTTATTGCAAAATCTTCAGAAACTACTGCCACTTCATTTTCAGATACGGTAACATTTGCATTAAAGGTAATGCTCTTTGTTACTTCTAAAATAGTTAAATTACCGGTAATGCTTGAATTAAATTCTTCCGTTCCTTTGGCAATACTTGTGAGTTCGAATTTTGAAGTAGGAAAAGCTTCCGTATTAAATAAATCTGGGCTTAATAAATGTCCTGATAATTTTGCAGCTGTTTCTGCATCTTCACCAAAATTTTCTACTGTTAACGAATTCATATCCACCTCAATTGTAGCATTCGTGACAACTCCATTGTTCACCAACACACTTGCCGATTTTGCAAATAATTTACCAAAACGGGCTTCTAAACCACCTAAGTGAGAAGCTCTCCAATCCAAATAACTCCCTTCTTTAATTGTTTGATACTCAACTGTTGTTTCAGTTTTAACTGTTTCTACTGTTTCAGCATCACTTGCTTCCACTTTTTTACCACTATCAGAACATGAAACTAAAAATGCTCCGAAAACCAATGCTACTAATGTAATTTTTTTCATCTTGTATTTATTTTAATAATTAACTAATTCTTTATAAGTTTTATAGGTCAACTGCTTTGGGGCAACTATTTCAAAAAATCGTGTTGCCGAATTTACCACTAAATTTAATTCTTTTTCATCTTCTATTTTAATAAAAGTATGTTCCGCCAATTCTTTTCCATCAATA
The DNA here is from genome assembly GCA_034112225.1 of Flavobacteriales bacterium. Taxonomy (GTDB): domain Bacteria; phylum Bacteroidota; class Bacteroidia; order Flavobacteriales_E; family Vicingaceae. The sequence continues at coordinate 1,540 of JAWUVT010000003.1, forward strand.
CTCGCTTCACCACTTAGTAAATAGAGGGCATAAACCTTAATGTCATTTAAGGCTAATTGATGATTTCCTTTGGTAAAGGTCATTTCTTTAATTTCAACACCTTCAGAATCCATTTTTAAAGGACCTCCATTGCCCACGTAATTTTTATACGAGACCCCATTCTCTTCCACATAATTCATATCCGCGGACTTGCAATCATCGTAAGTCGCTTCTTTTAACATGGATTGTTTAATGTTTGGATCAAACCAAATTTGGAACATTCTTCCTCCGGGCATTAAACGTTCAGCATGTGTTATCCCATTTCCTGATCTAATGATTTGAGCATCCCCTTTTTCTAAAGATAACCACCTGTCAAATTTACTATCAAAATGTTGAATCTCTCCTTCTATTACAAAAGACATTATTTCGAACATTTTATGAGGATGTTCACCAATTAAGCCTCCAGTGTCTGACCAGGCATTGGCCCAATAAAAGAGATTGGAAAATGGTTGTTGCTGTCCTCCGTCTTGAGGAAATCCAATGGGTTTATTCTCTAGTATTGTTCCTCCAGCAAATGAGCCACTGGCTTGTTCTTCTTTTGATGTAATTTGAATTGCCATAACTTCTCTTTTTAATGGTTAACCAATCAATTGATTTACAACCACATTCGTATTTTTTATGCTCTAATTTTTTCAAGGAGACCACTTAACTGCGTTGCTTCAAGTTGTGTAATTTTAGAAGTGATATTACTAAACTTTCCCATATCCTTATCTGCCTCTTGCAATACGTTCAATCCTTTTTTTGTAATTCGCACATCTACTTGTCTTCTGTCGTGCTCACAGATAACACGTTCAATCAATTCTTTTTTCCTCAACTTTTCAACTAATCTACTTGCATTGGACATTTTATCAATCATCCTACTCATAATGTTATTTACAGAAATAGCCTGATCACCTTGTCCTTTTAATATTCTCAGCAGGTTGTATTGTTGTGAGCTAATATCAAATGGTTTTAAAATTCGGGCAGAATCAGCTTCTAACCAATTACTTGTGAAAAGGATATTTAACATTGCCTTTTGATGTTCGGATTGAAACTTCTCTTGTTTTAACTCTTCTTCTAATTTCATGTGTCTTCTTATTTTTTTATTCGAGTCATTCTTCTGTGAAGTTCGTTATAAGCTACGTCAGTCGTTCATTAGCTCTCCTATTCAGTGCTATAGATTTTGGAACTCTTTTCACCACCTAAAATTTAAGTTGCAAATATATACAAAAACATTAGATGTATATACATATATATAATTAATTTTAAAGGAGAAATGGTGTTCTTCTCCTTTAAAAAAGTTTAAACTTTTTGTAGTAAAGCTATATTGATGTTATCTTCTACACGTTTCAATACGTCTGAGACATCCGATTTCACAAATTGCTCTCCCGTAATATGCTCATACAACTCAATGTATCTTTCCGAAATTTCATTCACAAAATCATCAGTCATCTCAGGGACAACTTGTCCTTCTAGGCCTTGAAAATCATTTTTAATTAACCATTGTCGCACAAATTCTTTAGACAATTGTTTTTGTTTTTCACCAGCATCTTGTCTCTCCTGATATCCTTCAGCATAAAAATAACGGGAAGAATCTGGGGTATGGATTTCATCAATTAAATAAATCTCCTCGTTTGCTTTTCCAAACTCATATTTTGTATCTACTAAAATCAAACCTTTTTCAGCTGCGATATCAGTACCTCTTTGGTATATTTTTCTGGTATAATCTTCTAGAGCGATGTAATCCTCTTCTGCAACTATTCCTTGGGCAAGGATTTCTTCTCTACTAATGTCTTCATCATGTCCAACATCTGCTTTTGTTGAAGGCGTAATAATTGGTTTAGGAAATTTATCATTCTCTTTCATTCCATCTGGCATTGCTACACCGCATAAAATTCTTTTTCCTTCTTTGTACTCTCTCCAAGCATGACCTGACAAATAACCTCTAATTACCATCTCCACTTTAAAAGGTGCACACATTTTACCAATCGTAACACTTGGATCTGGGACATTGATTACCCAGTTTTGAACAATATCTTCAGTTGCTTTTAAAAATTTTGCAGCGATCTGATTTAAAACTTGGCCTTTAAAAGGAATTGCTTGAGGTAAAACAACATCAAATGCAGAAATACGATCCGAAACAATCATCACTAACAAATCTTCATTAATGGTATAAACTTCCCTTACTTTTCCTTTATAGTAGTTGGATTGACCTGGGAAATTAAAATTGGTTTCTCTTATTGCGTTTGCTTGCATAGTCTATAAATGTTTAGAGTGTAAAATTAAAAAAAGACATGCTTTAAATGGTAATATCTTGATAAAAAAAACGCTTTTTTTTAAACATAAAAAAGCCTCTTAAAACAATTTTTAAGAGGCTTTTGTGCAAAGTATATTTACTCTTTAATTTTTACGTCTATTGCGTTTAATCCTTTTCTTCCTTCTTCTAATTCGAATGTTACTTCATCACCTTCTTGAATTTCATCAATCAAACCTGATACGTGTACGAAATGATCTTTTTCTGCTCCATCTTCAGAGATAAATCCAAAACCTTTTGTTTCGTTGAAGAATTTTACTGTTCCTGTGTTCATTATGCTTATTTATTAATTAATATTTTGACAAAAATAATACTTTTTTGTGACTTGTATTATTTTTAATTAAAATTTAGAAAGATAGATCCGTAGTTCTTCATCTCGGAGAGATCTAAAATAGTTAGAACCTTTACCTGAGAACATTTAAATGTCCAACTACAACTTTTGGCGCTGCATTCTTTTCTGAATCATTAGACAGGAGATACTTCATTCTCCATGCAAAGTGTTCACTTTTAACGATCACTCCTCTAAAGTTTCCATCCCATTCAAAATTGGGGGATTGAGTTTCATAAATAACTTCGCCCCATCGATCAAAGATTATAAAGTTAAAATCTTTAAAAACACAATGATGATAAATTTTAAATAAATTATTGTGCTTATCATTGTTAGGTGTAAAAGTGTTGGGTACAAAAACTGGACAAGCACATGGTTCAACATAGATCTTAATCGTATCTTTTACAGAACTACAACCATAGGCAATTACTGATAACGCGATTGTATCTCCAACATCAAAGCTAGCATTATAAGTGTAAGAATCTGTATTGGTTCCATCATTCCAAACAATCGAATCAAATTGAATATTGGAATATGATAGCGAAATAATATCTTCACCACAAACGCTAAAATCTTGACCTAAATCAAATGTCAATACCTCAGAATAAGCTACATGAATAGAATCTTTTACTTCACAACCATTAACGTCTTGAATGATGACTGAGATGCTAGAAGGAGAAGTTACGGTAAATGTGGTATTATTGGACCCATCGAACCAAGTTGCTTGTCCACCTATGGGAATAGATGGAGCTAGGTTTAAACTATCCCCCGCACAAATATTCGTATCATTTCCCAAATCGACAGTAAAAGGATTAAAATTCGTTATAGTAATTGAATCCCGATCACTGCCGCACACTGTACTCACCTCCAACCAATAGAGCCCTTCTCTATTCACCATTAAGTCCGCTAATGTATCCGTTGTACTCCATAAATAATTAGGGGCTAAGAGATTACAACTACTTTGAATCAAATAAGTACTTCCTGGGCACATAGTCGTATCTAAAGGAAGAGTCAGCTCAGGAATTCCAGTTACAATAACATTAATGGAATCCTCTTGAATACATCCTAGAGGGGAAGTTACAGTTACATAATAAGTTGTTGTAACCAATGGTGCAATTGATAAGCTCCCTTCAGAACCACCTGGAGGAGTCCATAGATAAGTATGTCCTGTTCCCTTAGATGGAATGGTGTTCAAAATCGCTCCCTGACCAACACAGAGTGTCGTATCATTTGATGTGGTTAATATCAAATCCATATCAATAAAAACTGAATCTGAATAGATACATCCTCCATCATCAATATCAACTGAAAACCAAGTGGGATCAGTTGGAGAAGCTAAAGGATTTAAACTACTGGTTGAACTTAAAGATACTGCTGGAGACCATGAAAAATTCAAATTTGAATTGTCAATGGCAGTAATAATCACATTATCCAAAATCCAGATATCCAAATCTGCACCTTCAAAAACTTGCTGTCTCCATCTGAAACGAGTTGATGTTGTTTGAGCTGCATTTGGAATAGGAAAAGATAAAGAAGATAAATTTGGATAAGCATTTTCTAATAAAGTAGCCATTAAAATCCAAGTTAGGCCACCGTTAATAGAATATTGCAACAAAAGGTCATCGCCAAACTCAGTTGCTTCACAAGGATAAACACCATCCGCCGCCTTAACATAAAAACTTACAGTACCTCCTAAAGAAACATCAAAACCAGTTGTTGCTGCAATCCGTAGACCACTCCCTCCATTGAAATATAGGGCATTTCCACTATATGCGCCACACAAATTTGAAGTAATTACTCCTGAAGTTGATGTCCACATAGTAGGGTTAATACCTCCATTAAAGTCTTCATATAACCTCACCTTTTCAAGCTCAAAAGAGAGTTGAGCCGTCTCTGGAAAACATAGACTTGAAAGATTCGTAGAAACAGTTAAGTCTTTAATTCCTCCATCAATAACTTCAACATAAAGACTGTCCATAGTAGAAGAACAAGCTCCACCTATATTGGATAAGGTCACATAAACCCACCCACTCACCTCTGCTGTTAGCACTGGAGAAGCACTACTCGGATTATCAAATAGATAAGCAGGACTCCAGCTATATTCATAAAGTCCTGAGCTTGCTAAACTAACTCCCATTTGAACATCATTAAATCGACAAATGTTAGTGTCTATGGGATTTATAGTGAAAATTATCGAATCTGAAGATGCAACACTAAATAAATACTCATGCGGACATCCAGAGGCTAAAGAGTTACCAGTAACAATGTACACCTCATTAATAATCGGAGGAACTATCAATAGAGAATTACCAGTTCCAATAACTGTACTGGTATCCGATAAAGTTGTCCAAACAGGAGATGATAGAAGCTGATCGGGAACCAGTAATATTGAATCAGTAATGCATAAAAAAGAATCAATAGCCGATGCTGGTAAAGAATCAATAACTGATGCGGGTAAAGATCCAATAGAAAAGCTATAACTTTCAGCACTCCCAATACCATATAAATAGGCATTACAACCGTTAGGTGCAAGTAAAGAATGAGTACCCTCTGTATAGATTTCGAATTGAACATAAGATTTTGTAGGTGCTCCAGAAAAAATCGTAAAACGTGATGGGGGGATGCTAACATTATCAAACAACACCGTTCCTACGTCAGAAGTTTCAACAATTATATTTAAGAAGTGTCGATTCATTCGAGAAGAGATAACTGTACTAAAAGTAACCGAGTTAATTCGTTGATCTTCAGAATTAAGCACAAGCATAGAAGGATCACCACTACTCCCAGCACAAGTAGCACCATTCATAAACTGAGTTACACAAATCGGATTATTCGCTACAATCTTAAAAGCCCCAGTTGAAGCAAACACATTTTCTCGTAATACTTGACCTGCACTCATTGTAATAGGAACTCCATTATTTACGGTAACAACAGTTCCATTATCTCTTGCAATTATAGTATAAGAGTAACGATTAGAACCCAAATAGGGTACCCAATAATATTCCGAACCCCATAAATTTACAGGAGATAACTGATTATAAAGGTGATCACCAGCTTGACACCCAGCATCAGGAATTACAGAGACTTGAGATCCACTAAAGACAGCAAATGGTCTACACTCACCACTCTGAGTAGTTGCTTTAACTGTAGTACCTGTTAAATCGAAGCTAATCCTATCCGCATAAACCTGATAAGACTCTCCCTCATCTAAATCAATAATATAGGGTACACCAGCTGCATGTCCTCCTGCAGTAGTTGAAGTTGGAGTAATTTCAATTTGTGTAGCATCTGCAGTTGCAACAATTAAAAACTCTGATTGTAAACTATCCATCCCGTAATTAATACCTGCAAATGAACTAATCATATAATCAGTTCCTAAAGATTTTACTGGAAAAACGATAGTTCCATCAGAACTAAATAGATCAGAATTGATAGCGAATAAACTCACGTCATCTAGCGTCTCAACATGAACAGCCCGTGTATTAACCACATCATCAGCAAAATGCTCTGCAATGTTATTAGGAATAGTTACTGTTGTTGTTGTATTGGGGGTAATCGTAAATGTGGTCTCCCAACCTTGCAAGGGAACAGAAACAGTTCCCGATGTTACAGTTGAACCGGTAATTATTAATTGCAACGCTCTTT
>JAWUVT010000004.1:0-11355 GCA_034112225.1 Flavobacteriales bacterium
TTAAGATCTCTTAAAATGTATTTAAGATCTCTTGAAATGTATTTAAGATCTCTTAAAATGTATTTAAGCTCTCTTTTTCGTTTTTTGAGGACTTAAAATGCATTTAAGTCCTTGTTTTCGTTTTTTTCAGAGAGCTTATCGTGAAGGACAGAGCTCTTCTCGTGAAAAAAAGACCTCTTTTACGTTGGATAGGGAGTCAAACAGATTGGCCCCCTTAGTGGAAAGTTCTCAATTGTTATTTCGGTGGAGTGGGTTGCAATGCGAGAGTTCCTCTTCGTACTGTTTAGGGGGTAGCTGCTTCTCTACTCAATAGAAAGGAGTCTTCTCTATTATGGTGTGGTGCTTTGAACTGTAAAAATATGCGAAGCCCCTTTAATACAGTAACTAACGCGCGAACTCTTTGTTCCCATTCTATTTTTTTAAGCCCTAAGATAAGCGAATTCCCCCAATTTATTGTTGAATCCGATCTCTTGCCTACAAACTGATGTTAGATGGCTTGAATGCCATTGGACTGTTGTTAAAATCTTCCAAAGCGATCCGGCTTAAGAGCTGTTGCAGAGACTCTTGGTAGCTGTGGGGCTTCTGTTCTGAAGGTAGAAAAGGATTTGTCGAAGAGGCTGTAATAAAGTTGTTGGGAAAATAAATATAAAATGAATTGAAATGAGTTGTCATATTTTATTCATCCTTGTAACTCACCTAATAGACACCAACAAATAAAATTGAAATTAATGATAGAAACCGACAAAATATTTTTGAGTGCTATTGAGGACAACAAAGATTCTTTGTTCAGATTATGTCTGGCTTATTCATCTAGGCAAGAAGATGCGAAAGACCTTTATCAAGAAGTATTGATAAATATATGGAAATCGCTACCTCGGTTCAACCAAGATTCTAAAATAAGTACCTGGATGTATCGGATAGCGTTAAATAATTGCCTAAGGGCATCACAGAATCAATCTAAAACGCTAAAACTGTTTAAAAATGTAAAATATTTAGACATCGAAAACCTTGAATTTAAAAATGACGAGGATAATAGTGCCAATCTATCCATGCTGTACAATTGTATTAAAAAACTAAACGATTCTGATAAGTCAATTGTTATGTTGTTTTTAGAGGAGATGTCCTATAAAGAGATTTCTGCTGTAACGGGTATGTCTGACAATCATGTAGCTGTGAAGATGAAACGAATCAGAACTAAATGATTAACTTGTTTTAAATCCTAAAAAAATAGGCTAGACCAAGAATTAAAAAATATCTGGAAAAATGCAACTCAACAAGAGTTGGTGAAATTTGAAATGTCAAAACTATTGATGGAAATGAATCAAAAAGTGAAGAAATTTGATAGCAGTCTTAAAACTAGAGATACCCTAGAAATAATAGCTGTGGTTATTGTTATACCTGTGATGGTTTATTCTTCAATAGTGATTCCTTATTTGCTGACTAAAATAGCTTCACTACTCATTATACCGTGGGCTTTTTTCGTTATCTATAAGCTACGTAGCATTAAAAAGTCTAAACCAATGAATCTTGATTTAAGCTTTAGAAAGTACCTTGTTGAGCAACGTTCTTACCTTAAAAGGCAAATGAATTTGTTAGACAATGTTTTGTACTGGTATATTCTTCCGCCTTTTGTTCTTTCTATCCTGTTTTGGTTGGGATTCCCATTGGAACCGATTGTTTTTATTTCTAAAGTGGGGTTCTTCTTACTGGTTTCAATTGGAGTTTTGTACCTGAACAAACGAGCCGTAAAAAAGCAATTTAAACCTCTAATTAAACATCTTGATGAGACGATAAGTAATCTAGAAGAGTAGTTACAAATGTATAATGTGGAGTTGTGAAAAACTTCACATTACCAGAAAATCATTACTAAAATATTTGTTCGATAATCTATTGCTCCCTGCTTACATGAAAAGCCTGAATCATCTGATACAGGCTTTTTTTTATTTCCATTTTTAACTCATGATTTGAAAGTTAGGGAGCAAAGATCAAGTCTAAAAGTTGTGAATTTTAGGGGTTAAGAAAAAATAGTTACCCCCTAAACATTACAAAATTGAAGCCTTCTAATTCCTCTAAAATAAATAAAGCCTAAAACGATTACTGTATGAATTCAATTCGTGAAGGACTAAGTATGGATCAGGAAGCTGAAGTAAGAAAAAGAAGATAAGTGGTGAGCTCTTCCCTATGAATACTTAAGCAAGAGCAGATTCAATTGGAGATAAATATTCCAAAAAAAAACCAAAACAAAGGAGCTGTCCTTGTTTTGGTTTTAAAACGATTGATTTATTTTTTAGACGATCAGAATTAGTATCCGAAAATCTCTTCTAAAGTTAACTCTTGGAATTCGCCCATTTCTTTTAGCACTTCCATGTCCATGAGTTCTTTGTTTCCAATCACTAAGTAAGTATAATTCTTTCCCGCAATGTTCTCGTTAAAGAATGCTTTTAGGTCAGCTAACTCTAAGGCTTTAATTTGAGGATAGCTTTTTTCGTTGATGTCGTAAGCTCTTCCCATTTCTTTAGCCGCTAAATAATTCCAGAATAAACGAGAACGTTTAGTCCTTGAAGTTTCAATCTTCTTTAACGCGGCCATTTTAGCATCTTGAAATTGATCTTCAACCTCAGGCATTTCATTCATTAACTCCAGGATTGCTTTTTTAGCATCAGCTAATTTATCAACTTGTGTACCAACATAAGCTCTCACATAATGAGATTGCTTTGCTTTTCTTGGCGTAGTATAAGCTGCGTATGCAGAATAGGCCAACGCTTTAGACTCTCTAATTTCTTGAAAAATGATAGAAGATAACCCGCCACCAAAGTATTCGTTAAAGACATTTGTTGTAGCAGCCAACTCTTTATTATAAGCTCCAGCATTAGAGAGCATCATAACTTCCGTTTGAACCATGTCGTAGTTTACAAAATAAACCTGGTTACTTTCCATTGTCATTTCAGTAAAAGCTTTTGCAGCGATTAAAGGTTTTAAGGTTGCTGGAGTTTTATGGTTTTCGTTTAATAAGGTTTTAACATCGGCAATATTTTTTCTTCCATAGTAATAGATGTAGTGCTCGTAAGAAGTCAGCCCTTTAATCTTTGCCACTAAGCTCGTAGGTTCAACGGCTTTTAATTCAGTGGCACTTAAAATGTTCTTGATGGGAGAATCTTTTCCATACATTCCTTGGTTCATTAAACCACCATAAAGAATTGCTCCTTTATTTAGTTTCATATCAGCCCTATCTTTTAGCTTGTCTGCTACACTATTTTCAAAAGCTTCTTGGTTAGGCTCAACATTCGCCAAAATGTGTTCAAACAATTTGATCCCTTCCGCTAAAGATTCGTCTAAACCAGATAAGCTAACATATGCTCTTTCCGATGCCGTAGAAACACTATAGCTTAAGCCCAATTTAAATAATTCTAACTGCAATTCATTCGCAGAATACTTATCCGTTCCTAAATATTCTAAATATTCCACAGCTAAAGCCATTTCTTTATCACTGTAAGAACCCATATCTAAAATGTAGTTCAAGCTAAAAGTTTCGTTGGTCGTATTTTCCACATAATAAAGTGGGATTCCTGAAGCTAATTTATCTTCAATGATGTCTTCTTTATAGTTGTCAAATACAGGAGTCATTCGAGTAGATTCCATTTTTTCGAAATTAACAGCAAAAGTAGAAGCAGTATCTCTGTTTAATGGCACCTGTGTTATGGCTGGTTTTTCTACTTTAGGATTGTCTCCTTCGCCAGTTTCTTTGTAAACAACAACATAATTGTTATTGAAATACTTGTTGGCAAACGCAACAATATCAGTCTTAGTTACTTTACTTAGTTTATCATTTTTATTGACAACCTCAGACCACTCTTGCCCCATAATAAAAGCATCAGTCATTTTTCCAGCTCTTGAAGAATTGTATTGATTACGTTGTTGTTCACTTAATTTAAAGTCTTTGATTACAGCAGGTAACATCCACTCTTCAAACTCTCCAGCTTTAATTTTTTCAACCTGAGCTAATAATAAATCTTTAACTTCTTCTAGCGTTTGTCCTTCTCTAGGGTTTCCAGAAAGTTGAAAAATAGAATAATCCTTCATCGTATTTGGACTTGAATAGGCATCCAATACTTTTTGACCTTTAATTAGATCCAAATCAATTAATCCAGCTTGTCCATTATTTAATAAACCATCAAATAAATTTAACATATAGATGTCTTCGCTTTTTACACCGGGTAGTCTATACCCTATGTTTACCCATGAGGCATCACTCCCTTTAACCGTTATGTATTGTGGTTCAGTAATTTCATCCTCAACTGCGGGAATGAAAGTGGGTACTTCTTTACTTTCATAAGCCCCAAAATATTTTTTAATTAAATCAACCGTATGGTCAGGATCTAAATCTCCAGAAAGAACAATTGCCATATTATTAGCAACATATCTTTCGTTAAAATATTGGTGAATTTTTTCCATGGAAGGATTTTTTAAATGCTCACTTGTTCCAATAGTAGATTGTGTTCCATAAGTGTGTTTTTTGAAAAGATTTTCAGACATGGTTTCATAAGTCAACCAATAGTCGTTGTCTTTTCCTCTATTGTACTCTTCGTACACCGCCTCTAACTCCGTATGGAATAATCTTAACACCAATTCACTAAACCTCTCAGATTCTATCGCTAACCATTTTTCCATTTCGTTGGATGGGATGTCGTTGATGTATACCGTTTGTTCAACAGAAGTATAAGCGTTGGTTCCTTTAGCCCCAATAGAACTAATCATTTTGTCGTATTCGTTAGGAACTGCAAATTTTGCTGCTTCACCAGAAATGCTATCAATTAGGTGGTAAATTTCTTTTCTTTCCCCTTCATCACTTACCGTTCTTCTTTTTTCATATAAATCAGAAATTTGCTACAAAAGTACTTTCTCTTTTTCCCAATCAATTGTAGCCAATTTAGAAGTGCCTTTAAAAACCATGTGTTCTAAATAGTGCGCTAATCCTGTGGCATCAGAAGGATCTTGTTTACTCCCAGTATTTACCGCAATGTTGGTTTGAATTCTCGGTTCATCCTTATTTACCGACATGTAAATTTTTAACCCATTATCTAACGTATAAATGAAGGTGTTGAGCACATCCCCTTCAACAGTTTCATATGCATATTTATAGGAAGTGGTTGCTTCTTTTTTATTGCTACCACAAGATGCAATAAAAAATGAAATTGTAATTAGCGCTAATAGTTTAAGTTTCATGTGTTTTAAATTGTGGCTTTACAGAGATTTAGCATACAGGTTCATAAGATCTTTGTATGCTATTATAATTACCTCAGGCATCACTTGTTCATATTGGATTTATTTAGTGTTCTTATTTTTTTTTTTGAACTTGCAAATTACGCATATCCAACATCCATATCCAACTTTTTTACCAGCTCATTTAGATATGGGTTCGCATCACTCATTTTTACAAATTTTTCTTGAGGAGTGTACGCCTTTTTTAATTTACTGTCTTTGTTTATTTCTGTTGCTACTTGTATGTTGTAGTTGGCCAATTCTTTTCTAGCATAAGTTAAAAAATCAGACTTGTTCGAAAGAAATTCATCTTCAAGCGCTTTGTTCTCAATAAGAAGATGGATCGTTTCTTTTTTTAATACCGGAAGAACATCGAATATACTGGCTAAACTGTCTTTCCCTTTTTCTTTTAATTGATTCTTAAAATTGTTGAGAACTTCCGCATATTTTTCAGCAGTAAAAGCTTCTGTAGGACGATAGCTAACTTCCTCTTTCTCTTCCTTTATTTCTTCTTTGGTCTTAAGGGTAGGGTTGATAGAAATAGAACCAGAAAATGAACCAGATCTGCTTCGTTTTAATTTCGGAGGACCAGTTGGCTTATCTGCCGCAGTTTCTTTTTGTAAAGATTTTGGCATTAATGACATCGGTTCATTTGCAACGGATGGTTTTGCAACAGGAATGTCATAATTGGTTGCCGAACGTTTTATCGCAGCATCCAAAGCAGGATTTTTACTTTGTTCTTTTTCCGGACTGATTAGTCCGCCTTTTGGATTGAAAGGTAGATTAATTAGGGTTTTTTTTTTTGAGAAGTATGATCTTCTATAGAGCAAAGTTGCATTAACATGACCTCGACAAGTAGCCGTTGGTTTTTGCTTCCTTTGTATTTGCTGTCAGTAGCACTCGCTATGCTTAAGAATGAAATCAGTTGATCAAGGCTACTTGCTTTGGCTTGTTCAACATATTTATCTTTAATAGTTGCGCCAACCTCTAGCAGCTCAACTGTTTTTTCATCCTGACAAACCAATAAGTTTCTCAAGTGTTCCGCTAAACCATTGATAAAATTATGACCATCAAAACCGTTGTTTAAAACTTCGTTAAATAACAATAAAGAATCCGCAATGTTGTTAGACAAGATGTAGGTTGTCGCTTTAAAGTAGTAATCGTAATCTAAGATGTTTAAATTTTCAATCACATCTTCATAAGTAATTGTTCCTCCAGAAAAACTCACAATCTGATCAAACATAGATAACGCATCTCTTAACGCACCATCCGCTTTTTGACTAATAATATGTAATCCATCGGGTTCTGCTTTCACTTTTTCTTCTTTAGCAATGTGTGCTAAATGTTTTGTGATGTCATCAATCTGAATTCTATTGAAATCAAAAATCTGACACCTTGAAAGTATAGTAGGAATAATCTTATGTTTTTCAGTTGTTGCTAAGATGAAAATAGCATGCTTAGGCGGTTCTTCTAATGTTTTTAAAAAAGCATTAAAAGCGGCCTGAGATAACATGTGAACTTCATCAATAATGTAAACTTTATGCGTTCCTAATTGAGGAGCGAAACGAACCTGGTCAATTAAGTTCCTGATTTCATCAACCCCATTATTAGAAGCAGCATCTAATTCTTGAATATTTAAAGAGCGACCTTCATCAAAAGATACACAAGATTCACACTCGTTACACGCTTCAATATTCTCGGTAACGTTAAAGCAGTTTATTGTTTTGGCCAAGATTCTTGCACAGGTGGTTTTGCCGACACCTCTTGGTCCACAAAACAAAAAGGCTTGCGCAAGGTGGCTGTTCTTAATCGCATTTTTTAAAGTAGACGTAATAGAAAGTTGTCCTACAACAGAATCAAATGTTGTAGGCCTGTATTTTCTTGCAGAAACAACGAAATTTTCCATGACCTTAGAATAAGGAACAAATATAAATTTAATTCTGCTTTTCTTTTTGTTGTGCTTGGATTTTATTTTTCAACACCTTTTAAAATTTCTCTTCTTTTTGTTTTTTGACGATTAAATACAGTGTGTTTTCGATCACTATAAGAAATCGAATAGGAACCGATTATTCTCCCAGATGGATTTTTTCTTCGATTAAATTTTCGTTTGCATAGAGATGAGACATTTGTTTTTCTTGATTCTTATTTACGAAGCGTATGTTTTTCAAGAGGTACTAATTCTGTTTGGTTCAATTCGTTATTGTCAAATATAAATGAAGAAAAACCATGCTACACTTTGTCTTTCCGTGATTCGTTAAAATGATAAATTTTTGGGCATCTTGTTAGGTGCTCTTTCGCAGGGGGAGAAGGTGGTTTGTAGGTAGTTTTACAGAGAGAAAGTTAGGTGTTTTTGCTGTTGTGTAGACTCTTTATTTGCTTTATTCTTGTTGCATATATATAACTAAATTTTTAATGATGAAGAATATTTACAATTTCTCTAAAGCATTTGTTTTGCTTTTTTTCTTAACACCTATCACTAGCGTTAGTTTAGCAGCTGATTCTGGTCAACTCACTTTTACAGAACATATTGAAAACAATGAGGTTCATGATCTGGGGGATCTAGTTTCGGAGAATGCTAAAACTAGTCCTCCAATGAGCGTATGGGGTTTAATAGGTCATCTTTTAAACCCTTACAATGCAACAGATGTCTCTAGTTATTTGAGCCGCCTTGCCGTCGCTCTCATTCTGCTATTCATAGTGCTAGCAGTTTATGCTATGATTATATCTTTGATAGTTGCGGTGGAGGCTGCGTTATTTGCGGGTATACTTGCAACTGCAGGAGCTGCTGTGACGGTCAATTTTTGGGCGATGACCGCAGGGTTGGGGCTCCTGGCGATGTTTCATTATGCGATGGCACACGTGAATATTGTCAGCATGGGCAGGAGTGCTACTGTGTCTGAGATAGTCGATCAAAAAGACTTTTACACCGAAGAGCCAACAGCCCAAGATAACTCCACAAACGCTAGAGATTTCATATACCCTATTCAAATAGAGCAAATAGAAAAAGAGTTTCCTACGGTCAGCAATGTCGAGCAAATTTCGTTTGCCAACACTGACGAGGTGAAGCAATTTGGAAATTTCCCAACCGCCCAAAACGAAGAGGTAGTGATGCCTCAACTCATCCAAAATAATATTGAAGCGACAGAGCTGATGGATCAAATTGAGGAATCTACATTGTTAGAGGAAGTGACTGAGTTGATTGAAGCAGCTATATTAGAAGACAGTTTAAAGGAAGCCGTTACGATCATTAATTCCTTAAAGATCGAAAACCCTGATCTTGCTGATGATGAAGTAGTCGAAGGAGAAATAAAAGTTGCAGCTCAAATGGAGGAGATTCAAGAAAATGCAATTACTCATAAAATGACTTTAATGAATCCAATCGAAGTAAGCGTTTACCCTAATCCAACCCTAGGAGAAATTACGATCAAGATTGATGGAGTAGAAGAAGCAGCTCAAATTGAGGTATACTCTTCAGTTGGTCAAGTTGTCTTTAGTCAAACAACAAGCGAGAAACAAGTTAAGCTCGATCTAAGGAACTATGATGCTGGAATTTACTTTATTCGAATTAATAATGGTGAAAATAGTAAAACAGCAAGAATAGTAAAAAAGTAAGGCTTAATTGCGCTTATTTTGTTTCGGAGGGAGGACACGCTTATTTAGGTGTCACTTATTAATAGAAACCATTTTATTTAATCCTTTTCAAAGTCTATGGGCTTTGAAAAGGATTTTTTTATTTAGCAGGCTTTTTTTAGTTAAAAAATAGAGCTAGAAATGGAGAAGTGCACGTGAGAGAGGCGTTTAAATAATTCGATTGAAAACTATCCCTAAATGGAATTGTAGTTCAGTATTTAAAGTGAATACTTTAGCGCAGGCGAAAGAAGTAGCTTTTAACTTTCTGATGAGCTGTATGTTTATTTTATAAATGGGAAGAGATTATTCCTTCAATTGTAGGGCAGTTTTGTCAATAGGGGTGTTTTTTTTTATGCCAAAAGCCATCTATCCACTACTTATTTTTCTGAAAGAAATAATGCCAGAAGTAATTTGAGTATTCTCCACCAAATTAGATTTACTGTACATTAAAGCATACTTCAATAACTGATAGGCTTTACTTTTTTTGCATCTAGTAATTCATCTACGTATTCTAAGTTTCCCTTCCAATCAAAGAAGATATTATAATTCTCAAGATTCTCAATTTAAGATAAGTCCTCTTCGTTTATTAGGCCCCAAGTAGATGGCCGTACCAAAATGGTGTGTTAAACCTAAATCTGAAATTCTTGGTTCATAATAAATCTTCAACCTTATCGCACGGTTCCACCTAGAACGAGTAACGTACCTAAAGTAGTTTATAAGTCGTCCTGCACGACTTTCAATTGTGGATGTATAATAATTAAAAGCATACACTGGATTAAATATTAATCCAATCATCGGTGCGAAAACAAAAGTATTATAGTTATCCAATTTTACACTAGCGCCAATTATTATCGGATGAAAATCTAAATGCTGAAACCAAATATCGTATTTAGGACTCCATTTCTTGCTGTCAAGATTATAGTCAAATGTTATTGATTGAGACTTCGCATGAAAACGATAAATTCCTGCTGGCCAATTTTTATAGACAAAATCTTTCTCTCTTGATAATCCTATAAATAGAGATTGATATGGACCATAGGTATGTCCAAAAATAGGCGTAGCTATTAATACCCTCTTCCATTTTTTACCTTGACCGAATAATCCACTTAAAATGAAAAAAACAAGAAAAGTTGATAGCCACTTTCTCATTCTTCTAAAGTAAAAATTAATAAACCACTATGAGTTAGAATAGAATATCTATTCATCCCCAACCATAGTATTGTGTTTCTAGGGCTTAGTTTCATAGCAATAGGATAAGGAAGTGATTTTAAATGCCACTTATCGTTTTCATTTTTTCTATAATAGAAGTATTCTTCAGAAAGACGAAAATTATAACGAAAAGTATAACCATTATTGGTTTTTGCAATAATTCGATATTCAGAACTGGAAGAAAATTCGCTATTCTTTTTTAAACTATTGGGATGTATTTTGTGATTTTTTCTAACAATCCATTTTTTTGATTTTAGGTTGTTTGATTCTAATAAGACTGATCGACCAGTTTCTTTTTCATAGAATTCCAAATAGACGGTATCTTTTTCTAAAACAGTCAGCTCTTTAATGGAATAGTTTTTATCGATTACTAAATCTATTTCAGATAGGGGGTAATATTCATTGCTGCCAAAATATTTTGAGTCAATAATTTTTACTAAAACAGTATCTCTTTTCTTATAAAATACTGCTATTGAATCTTTTCCGTAATAATCCTGTTCTAATGCAAGACATCCATGATATTTTGAACACTCTTCTGAATAAAGAATGTTTTTAAGCTTTATTTTTATAGGAACACTTGATTCAGCGTTAAATAGCTCCTTTGGTAAATTAGCTATATTGATATCGGGATTAAACCCTTTGGATCTGTTAGGGTAAAGAAATGTTCCTTTTTTAAATGGGTAGGTAAAAGATTTTGCACTAGTTTGGAGTACCATCGTATCGCCATTTAGCACCAATTTAATTGTTGCATTTAAATTCCTGTATCGTAAGAAATATTGGCCATAGTACGATATTCCCTCAAAAGTTACAGTAATTGTGCTGCCGTGTGCAAGTATTTTTTTAAAACCTTGTGCTCCTAAAACTTCAAAAGTGGTAAACTGATTGATAGGGATGGTGTCACCATTTAATGTGAATTGACAATTGATGTCGTATTCCCATGGATAACTACCTGGCTGACCAAAGGATAGAGTCGAAAGGAAGAGAGAAAAAATGATAAATGGAATGAGGTTTGTCATGAGTGTATTGTAGGTGTAATTTTTAGTTGACAAAGAATTATTCGCCATTTTGTTTTGCTGGTTCTGGAAGCTGATACTCATGTTCTGATATTTCAATTCTAAATTTTTTATTTAAAAGATTACTGATTTTTACAAGCCAACTAAATCATTTGTTGATCTGATTCTTTAAAGATCATTTCTTTAGTGGTTTCTGCCCAAAAAAGGTCTTCAGAGGTCGACCGGACTGTAAAAACAGATGTTG
>JAWUVT010000005.1:0-21942 GCA_034112225.1 Flavobacteriales bacterium
CGTAAGATGATCGAAAGGGGGATTGTTAAGACTGTTAAATCAGCTAAGAAAATGGTTGACAAGAAAGACCCTGTAGTTTGGGATATTCTTGAAAATGTTTTGAAAGGACATCCTGTATTACTTAACCGTGCTCCTACATTGCACAGATTAGGTATACAAGCTTTCCAACCCAAATTAATTGAAGGAAAAGCAATTCGTTTACACCCATTAGTTTGTACTGCATTTAATGCGGATTTTGATGGGGATCAAATGGCAGTTCACTTACCATTAGGTAACGCTGCAATATTAGAAGCACAATTGTTAATGTTGGCTTCTCATAACATTTTGAATCCTGCAAATGGAACTCCAGTAACTCTTCCTTCTCAGGATATGGTTCTTGGATTGTATTACATTACGAAACAAAAAGTTACAACTGAAGAGGTTACTGTAAAAGGTGAAGGAATGACATTCTATTCTCCGGAAGAAGTAATTATTGCTCACAATGAAGGGGCTTTAGATATTCACGCTACTATTAAAGTGAAAACTAAAGATCTCGTTAAAGGTGAGCTTATTGATACCATGATTGAAACAAGTACTGGAAGAGTCATCTTCAATGAATTGGTACCTGAAGAAGTTGGATTTGTTAACGAATTATTGACAAAGAAAAACTTAAGAGATATTATTGGTAACATTCTTAAAGTAACTGGTACATCAAGAACTGTTGAGTTCTTAGATGAAATTAAGACTTTAGGTTACGAGATGGCTTTTAAAGGTGGACTATCGTTTAATCTTGATGATATTATGATTCCTGCTGAAAAAGTAGAAATGGTAGAAAAAGCGAACGAAGAAGTTGCCGAAGTAATGAATAACTATAATATGGGATTCATTACCAACAACGAGCGTTACAATCAAATCATTGATATCTGGACACACACCAATACAAGATTAACGAATACGTTGATGAATAACTTGAAGAACGATCAGCAAGGGTTCAACTCTATTTATATGATGTTTGATTCTGGTGCAAGGGGTTCTAAAGAGCAAATTCGTCAGTTATCTGGTATGAGGGGATTAATGGCTAAGCCTAAAAAATCTGGAAGTACTGGTGGACAAGAAATTATTGAAAATCCAATTTTAGCCAACTTTAAAGAAGGACTTTCAGTATTAGAATACTTTATCTCTACTCACGGTGCACGTAAAGGTTTGGCCGATACGGCTCTTAAAACTGCTGATGCGGGTTACTTAACTAGAAGATTAGTTGATGTTGCTCAAGATGTAGTGATTACCGTAGAAGATTGTGGTACATTAAGAGGTTTAATGGCTACTCCATTAAAGAATAATGATGATATTGTTGAACCTTTATCGGATAGAGTTTTAGGTAGAACTTCTGTACATGATTTATTCGTTCCAGGAACAGAAGACTTATTAGTTGCTTCTGGAGAATTGATTTCTGAAGAAATTGCAGCTTCTATTGACGAAGCAGGAATTGATGAAGTAGAAATTAGATCTGTTTTAACTTGTGAGCAAAAGAAAGGTGTTTGTGCAAAATGTTACGGTAGAAACTTAGCTTCTGGTAGAAAAGTTCAAAAAGGGGAAGCTGTTGGAGTAATTGCAGCACAATCAATTGGAGAACCAGGAACACAATTAACATTAAGAACGTTCCATATTGGTGGTACAGCCTCTAAAATTACTGGTATTTCAAGCATTGAAGCGAAATACGATGGTAAATTAGAGATTGCTGAATTAAGAACCATTGAAACAAAAAGTGATAAAGGAGAAGATATTGAAGTGGTTGTAGGTAGAGCTGCTGAAATGAAAATTATCGATCCTAAAACGAATGTTGTTTTAACAACAGGAAACATTCCTTACGGTTCTCATTTCCATGCAAACAACAATGCTACCATTAAAAAAGGAGATTTAATTTGTGATTGGGATCCGTACAATGCTGTAATTATTACAGAGGTTGATGGTAAGGTTGCATTCGAAAACTTTGAATTAGGGGTTACTTATAAAGAAGAATCTGATGAGCAAACTGGATTTACTGAAAAAGTAATTTCAGAGATCAAGGATAAAAAGAAGATTCCTGTATTAACGATTGTTGATAGTAAGAAAACTGTTCTTAGAACTTATAACTTACCAGTTGGAGCTCACATTATTGTGAATGAGGGTGACAAAATGAATGGTGGAGATATCTTGGTTAAGATTCCTCGTGTTGCTGGTGGAACTTCAGATATTACAGGTGGTTTACCAAGAGTAACTGAGTTATTTGAAGCAAGAAACCCTTCAAATCCTGCAGTTGTTTCTGAGATTGATGGAATTGTTTCTTTTGGAAAAATTAAAAGAGGTAATCGTGAGGTTATTGTAGAATCAAGATCTGGAGAAGTTAAAAAATACTTAGTTAACTTATCTAAACTTATCTTAGTTCAAGAAAATGATTTCGTTAAAGCGGGAGTTCCATTATCAGAAGGTTCTATTACTCCGAAAGATATCTTAGCAATTAAAGGGCCTACAATGGTTCAAGAATATATTGTAAACGAAGTACAAGAAGTATATAGATTACAAGGTGTAAAAATTAACGATAAACACTTTGAGGTGATCGTTAGACAAATGATGCGTAAAGTATTAATTGAAGAGCCAGGTGATACTAGACACTTAGAAAAATCTATCGTAAATAAAAGAGATTTTATGGACGAAAATGATTGGATCTATGACAAGTTAATTGTTGAAGATGCTGGAGAATCTGAAGTTTTAAAAGCTGGACAAATTGTTTCTCCTCGTGAGTTACGAGAGGAAAACTCTAAATTAAAGCGTATGGATAAGAAAACGGCTACAAGTCGTGAAGCGATTCCTGCAACTTCAAGTCCAATACTTCAA
Source organism: Flavobacteriales bacterium (assembly GCA_034112225.1). Classification (GTDB taxonomy): domain Bacteria; phylum Bacteroidota; class Bacteroidia; order Flavobacteriales_E; family Vicingaceae. The sequence goes on from JAWUVT010000005.1 coordinate 2,854, forward strand.
GGAATTACAAGAGCTTCACTTCAAACAGATAGTTTCATTTCTGCTGCTTCTTTCCAAGAAACAACTAAAGTGTTAAACGAAGCTGCTGTTAAAGGTAAAGTAGATCACTTAATGGGACTTAAAGAGAATGTAATTGTTGGTAAATTAATTCCAGCAGGAACAGGATTTAGAGAGTTTGGTGATGTGATTGTTGGATCGAGAGAAGAATACGATAATTTAATGGCTGCTAAAGAAGATGCAGTTATTATTGAAGAGTAATTTATTCAGATAAAAGTTAAAAGATGAAAGTCCAAAGTCTTATACTTTGGACTTTCTTGCTTTTTACTTGATAAATTTTAAACTAAAAAAAGATGAACAAAGAAAACAACGAAAACAAATTAAACATAGAATTAACTGAAGAAATTGCAGACGGAATCTATTCAAATCTTGCAATTATCAGTCATTCCCAATCTGAGTTTGTATTAGACTTTATTAAAGTTATGCCTGGAATGCCAAAAGCAAAGGTGAAATCAAGAATTTTAATGACTCCTGAACACGCTAAAAGGTTAATTCATGCATTACAAGATAACGTGGATAAATTTGAAGCTATACACGGTAAAATCAAAGATTTAGGACCTGGACCACAAGGTGGAATACCAATGAACTTTGGAGGACCCGCTGCTGAGGCTTAATACAGTTAGTTATTCTCTGAATATCTTTTGCAAACGTAAAAATAAATGAGAAAAAAGAGTAGAAAGGAGGCTAAATTAGCTTCCTTTTTTTTGTATATTTAGGAGTAAAGTATGCACACTCAAAACCTAACTATAAAAACCTGGGCAGAAGAAGATCGGCCACGAGAGAAGTTATCCCTCAAAGGTAAAAATGTTCTTTCTGATGCTGAACTCATCGCTATTTTAATTGGTTCAGGCAATAGAAAAGAAAGTGCTGTTGAACTCTCAAAAAAAATATTAGCCTCTATTAAAAATGATCTCAACAAATTAGGAAAACTTAGCATCACTGATTTAACTCAATTTAATGGTATTGGAGAAGCAAAAGCCATTAGTATAATCGCAGCCTTAGAATTAGGAAGAAGAAGAAAACATTCTGAAGTAGAAAAAAAACCAGAAATTAAATCCAGCAAAGATGCATACCATGTTATTTCAGATGTTTTAAGTGATTTGCCTCATGAAGAATTTTGGGTGCTTTATTTGAATCGTAAAAATGAAGTCCTCAAAAAAGAACATATCAGTAAAGGGGGTGTTTCTGGAACAATAGCAGACAGTAAAATCATTTTTAAAACGGCAATAGAGCAATTGGCATCAGCCATAATTCTTTGTCACAACCACCCTTCAGGAAACTTAAAGCCTAGTGTTGCAGACATTTCATTAACTAAAAAATTGAAAGAAATAGGAGCCATTTTAGAGGTACCTGTTTTAGATCACCTTATTATAGGTGAAAAAGATTACTTTAGCTTTGCTGATGAAAATTTAATACGCTAATGATAGAATGATAGAATGATAGAATGATAGAATGAAGTTCTGAAATTGTATTTTACAATCAACTCCTAACAAAATAAACTTATAAACTATCTTGACAAACGCTCTAACTTTACAAACTCGTTAACTTTACAACTGAAATTGATACTCATCTACTCCCATAAACTAACCAATCGTTTAAGATATACCTTTAAAACAATTTTTAAAGATGTTTTGAATACTGAAATTAGTTTTACGACTGATCGTGATGCTTTTGAAAAATTCGATCGTATTAAAATTAATTACTCTCCTTCTAAATTAAATTCGGGAATATTTTTCCAGTGTTCAACTATTTTATTTGAAACAGGAATTAAAGAACAAGAAATTAGCCTCTTTAAATATGAAGGTCAGCAATGTTTTTTCAGTGTCGGTAGAGATTCTGAGTTTCCTTTCGATCCTTTTGCTTCAAGTTTTTATTTAATGAGTAGGTATGAAGAATATTTACCACATATAAAAGACAAACACGATCGCTTTTTGGCCAGTGAGAGTTTAGCGTTTCAACACCATTTTTTAGAAACACCACTCATAAATATTTGGATCAATCTTCTCGAACAAAAAATAAATTTACTTACAGGGTTTAAATTCCCAACAAGAACATTTGAATTTTTATCTACATTAGACATTGATAATGCTTATGCATATAAACACAAAGGTTTTCTTAGAACTTTAGGTGGCTTAGGTAAAGATCTTCAATCGCTAGATTTCAAAACAAGATTAAAAGTGATCCTAGGAAAAGAACAGGATCCTTATGATACGTTTGCATATCAACTTAAAGTGCACAAAGAAAATAACATCTCCCCTATTTACTTTTTTTTATTAGGAGATTATGGATTGAATGATAAAAATATTTCACCAAAAAACAAAACCTTTCAATCCTTGATAAAATCCATTGCTGATTATTCCGCAGTTGGGATTCATCCTTCTTATGCATCAAATAATAATGTAGCAATACTTATTAAAGAGTTAAAGAGGTTACAATCAATAACTCATAGAAACACAACGAAAAGTCGACAACACTTCTTAAAACTAAACTTACCGAATACTTATCGGAACCTAATAGATAACGATATTGAATCGGATTATACTATGGGATATGCCGAACATCCTGGCTTTAGAGCAAGTATTTGTAGTCCTTATTTTTTTTATGATTTAGATGTAGAAGTGGAAACAAAACTTCAACTCTTTCCATTTGCCACAATGGAAGCTACTTATCAATATTATAAAAAAGCTAGCCCTGAAGAAGCTAGTGAGCATATTTCAAAATTAATGAACACTGTAAAATCGGTTAACGGAACATTTATAAGTGTTTGGCACAATGAATCTCTTTGTGAACAAGGCATTTGGGAAGGTTGGAGAAGTGTTTATGAAAAAATGTTAAAAGAAGGTGCCAATCAAAATTAAGTCAATAAATTTGTAGTCTTAAAACAAATATGGAAATCATAAACTTAGGGATAGACAATTCAATATTCAATCAATTTATTGCTGAAATAAGAAATGTTGATCTCCAAAATGATAGAATGCGATTTAGAAGGAACTGTGAACGCATGGGAGAAATTTTTGCTTATGAGATAAGTAAAAGATTGAACTATGAGCCAAAGGATATCATTACTCCTTTAGGAACATCTAACCTGCAATTAATAGATGAACAACCCGTTTTAGCTACCATCTTACGAGCAGGCCTTCCCTTACATCAAGGTTTATTAAATTACTTTGACAATGCAGACAATGCAATAGTATCCGCATACAGAAAGCATAAAAAAGATGGCTCTTTTGTTATTGAATCTAAATATATGGCTAGCCCTAGTTTAAAAGATCGAACAGTTATTCTTTCAGATCCAATGTTAGCTTCTGGAGCTTCAATGGTAGAGATTTATAAACTATTACTAGATAAAGGTAACCCTAAAAAAGTACATCTAGTAGCATTAATAGCAAGCGCCGCAGGAGTTGAATTTGTAAAAAGGAATTTACCTGAGGATACCACTTTATGGCTTGGTGCCATAGATGATGAATTAACTGCTCAATCATACATTGTTCCTGGATTAGGAGATGCTGGTGATTTAGCTTACGGAATTAAAGAATAAATGAATTGGGAAGCATATATCACCGTTTTTTTAACTGCTAGTACTAAATTTTTAGCAGCAGCATTCGTTGGGATCAATGGATTTGGATTATCTTTTGCAGAAACCTTTTGCATCGTTTGTACAGGAGGTATTTTTGGTACTCTAGTTTTCTACTTTTTAGGGAATAAACTAATCGGAATTAGTCAGAAAAAGAGACTCAAAAAAATACAAAAGCTATTAAAAGAAGGTAAATCATTACCGAGAGTAATGACAAAAACTAACAAATTAATTGTTAAAACTAAACATGTTTTTGGCATCTGGGGTTTAGCCTTTTTAACAGCATCAATTCTTTCAATACCTATAGGATCAATAATTTGTGCTAAATTTTATCGCCACAAGAAGTCAACTATATTTATTATTATTATTTTCATCCTAATTAACTCGATGTTACTTAGCCTACTGGCTAATTCTATTCCTTCAATAGGAAAATAAGTTATTCTAAACTCTTCTTATTAAATATAAGATACCCAAAATGGAATAGAAAACTCCAATGGTCTTCAAACTGATTGTAGTAATTAGCATTCAAAGCAATTGGTCCTATTGGTGTTTTATAAACTAATGATGAGGAGTAAATAAAATGTCCTTTGTCCCATACTTTTCCGTAATAAGCTTCCTTGTTCTCATTCTCTAAAATATTTTGATGTGGTTGAAACAAATAGCCTTCCATCCTAAATTGTATATTTTTAGAGAGTTGGTAGATATTTTTTAAACCAATACCGAAATAATTATGTGCTCTAAAATTATCTTGAAAAAGTGTTTTACTTTCAGATAATGGCTCAAAAGCTGGAGCGGATAAAATTGAAGCCGTATAGTTATTAAAAAAGGGTTGGTTACTAAAAACACCTTCAGCAAAAAAACCAATTTTGATAAAGTTGGAAACTTCAAAATACTTATCTAACGTTGCTTTAAACCTAATCCAATTGACAACAGTATCAAATGTAACTGCGTCTGAAGCTGTTGATCCAGATTTTGTTCGTTCTTCACCTGAAATGTAACGGGCACCAAAAGAAAGAAAACTACCTCTTGTAGCATATTGCTTCTCATCTAAAGAATTTCGTTCAAAATGTAAGCCCCCTGAAAAATTATTAAACATTGTTTTATCTGTAGTATCAGTAGATAAAAAATCTTTAGTTTGATAGTATTTATTCTCCATTTCTCCCCCTGTTCCATCTAAGACTATCTTCCCTTTGTAAGCAATTGGAAAAGCCAATTCTGTTTTTACATATTGATCGTTAATTATTAAAAATGAAGGTTTTGTATCTTCAAAAAAGGTTGAATTACTTTTAAAATAATCCCATCCATCAATGTTAAAGGTGGTTTTCCAATAAAATGGAATGGTAAATGGAAAATCTAATCTAAATCCAGCACTAACAGAGTTGTATAATTTTCCGAAGTAGGAATTTGCCAAAAGAGAAACGGCTGTTTTCCCTAAGAAATTATATTGTAACCCAATATAAGCTTCATTAATTGGTCGTGAAGAAAATACACCGCCAAAAGAGACAAACAAATCTTTTTCTTTTTTAGCTTTTAATTTAAGAGTGAATTGATTTGTTTGTTCATTAAATTCTGCCTCAGGATACAATTTTCTAATTTTATCATCCGAGGATACTTTGACATATTCAGACTCTAATTTTGTAGCACTAACGGAATCTCCTTTAAACCTCAAAGAATTTAAAACATATTTATTCTGCCCCACTTTCATTCCAGCAACTTGAACTCCCTCGAAAGTCATTGAAGGTAAATTACGTTTATAGTTCTCCCTTTTTAAAATTAATTCCAACACATCTCTCCGTGGTTTAATTGCTTTTTTCAAGGCTTCAATTTGTAAAATTGTGGCATCATAACCAATCTTTATTAATTCCTTATTATTATCAAAATCAAATAAAGAAAATTCTGAGGCTTCGGGTTCAATAATGATCGCATCAGTACACGCTATAGAATATTTCGTATTATCGGCAATAATCGTCTTAATTTGAGACACTAAATTATCTTCATTAGGAGGGGCAAAATTAGAAGAGACATTACTTCCAATAATATAATCTGGTAAAAAATCATTGTACATAATATCCGAGGGAAAGTTGTTATATAGCCCTCCATCAAATAACAATTTCCCTTCATAAGAAACTGGAGTTAAATAAAAGGGGTAGGCCATTGACGAACGTATGGCTGTGGCCAATTTACCTTGGTTAAAAACAAATTGTTCTTTAGAGATGATATCGGATGCAACACATCGAAATGGGATAAACAAACTATCAAAATCATTTTTTGCCTCGGCGGTTGAAGGGGCAAAATACTGCATTAAACCATAATCTATTGCTGCCGGAGAAATTAAATTTGTAGGCAAACTCGTTTCCCATAAGGTATCCAAGTCTATTTTAAAAGTAAACATAGAAGGGTTTTCGTTCTTTTCCCGTAAATAATAAATGTACTTTTCGTTTAAAGTACCTTCTGCCCAATTCCTAAATTGCTCTGATAAAAATACTTCTTCAATTTCTTGAGGAGAATATCCTGCGGCATATAAGCCTCCAATCAAAGCACCCATGGAAGTTCCTGTAATATAATCTATCGGGATATTGTTTTCCTCTAACGCTTTTAAAACTCCAATATGAGAAACTCCACTAGATCCACCACCACTTAATACGAGTCCTACTTTTTGGGCGTTAGCGTTTAATGAAAACAGTATAAACCCAACAATCAATAATATGTGATAAAGTAACTTAATAGCCCTAAAAATAAGCCCTTTTTTCGATCAACCCAATAAAATATTTAGGTGCAGCCATTAACCGTGATCCATACCAAGAAAAATATTCTCCATCCACCAATAGAATAGTAGCATTTGAACAAATAGCTTGCAAATCTTTGCTATGTTTTTCTTGAAAAGGAAATGGTTCTGAAGCTAATAATATCACGTCAGGGTTAAGTGCTATTATTTCTTGCTCGGTAAGTTCAGGATAATTTTCATCTACATTGATCACATTCACAAATCCACACCTTTGCATCATATCACTAATAAATCGATGTTGATTGATGCTCATATAAGGGTTTTTCCAAATGAGGTACAACGTTCTTTGTTGAGGGAAATTTTTATTCGAAAGTTGATCGAACTCTAGGGTAATATTTTTAGTTAACCAACCAGACTTTGCTTCTGTATTGGTAATCTTTCCGATGTCCGTAATCATTTCTAAGCTTTCTGATAGGTTAGAAATGTCACTGGTATAAACTGGATAGAGCTTTTGTAAGGCCTCTATCTCTGCTCGCGAATTTTCTTCTTTATTGGCAATTATTAAATCGGGTTTTAAGGCCGAAACCTTAGCGATATTGAGATCCTTGGTCCCTCCTACTCTCGTTTTATTTTTGAACCAATCCTTAGGATGAATACAAAATTTAGTAATGCCTACCACCTTTTCAGCTAAACCCAAATCATATAACAATTCAGTTTGAGAAGGCACCACAGAGATTATTCTTTTCGGAAAAGAATCCAAGTTAAAGGTGTGTCCAATTTGATCTGTGAATTTCATTTGTTAAATGGCTAAAATAAGGGTTTGTGTGGTTTGTGCTGTAATTTTATAGTGGTCACTAATTCGATGACCGACCAACCAGATAATATTCCCATTCTGTTCTAAAACACGAACCTTCTTTTTTTCTAGAATTGAGACCTTGGTATCTATTAAAAAGTCGCTTACCTTTTTATTGCCCTTCATCCCTAAAGGGGTAAACGTATCGCCCTGCTTCCAGGTTCTTAAGACTAAAGGAAACTCAATTTTATCAACATCTAAAAATGCTTTACTAGTTGATTTATCAATTTTAAAACTTGAGTTATTTTCTAGCAATTCAGTTGTGAAAGGAAAATCATCCATCGTGTTAATTACATGACTTGGGGTTGAAATATCTTCTATTTTATTCAACAATAAATAGGCTCTATTCTTGATGATTTGATGTGTTGAAGAATGATACGTTTTTCCAGATTGAGAATCTAAACCTGCGATGACATTAGCGATATCAGTCGCATTAAAATGATATGCTCTGAATAAATAAAATAGGTACGATGATAGTGGGGATAGTTTTTTAAGTTCCTCAATTTCAATTCTAAATCCATCATTTAATGGGATAAACAAGCGTTGCTTGTCCATTTTAATTTTATCTTCAATGATCTTTTCATCCCCTAAAAACTGATGGGCTTCAACATTTAACGTCTCAACGATAGCAGGATTAATCGTTGCTAATTCTGGTAAAACTTTATGTCGTATTAGATTCCTTGTATATTTTGTATCTGCATTAGAGCCATCTTCTCTAAAGGTGATTTTAAGTTCCTGCACAAACGCATCAATGTCTTTTCGTGTAAAGCATAACAAGGGGCGAATTACCTTTCCTGTTTTATTGCGAATTCCGTGTAATCCTGCCAGGCCAGTTCCTTTGGTTAAATTGATCAACATCGTTTCTGCAACATCATTTTTATGATGTGCTGTTGCAATGTATTGATAGTTATTTTCTTTCCTTATTTCTTCAAACCAAGTGTACCTCAATTCTCGTGCAGCCATCTGAATAGATATTCCTTTTTCGGTAGCATAGTTTTGAGTTTGAAAAGCTATGGTATGAAATGGAATTGCATTTTTCTTGCAAAATTCTTTTACAAAAAACTGATCTTGATTGGCGTCTTCTCCTCTTAATTGAAAATTACAATGTGCAACTCCGATAGATAAATGCTGTTGAAGATAAAGGTTCAACATCGCCATTGAGTCTTTTCCTCCACTAACCGTCAACAACACTTTATCTGTTTCAGCAAACAACTTATTCTCTTGGTTATATTTCTTGAATCTATTTACCATTAATATTTTACTCATTTTTAACTGCTAACATTTCACCGAGAAGATTGTCTTTTTTTAAACAACTATACCCAATAATTTAATCCGCTAAAAAAGTGAAGTTTTCACAAAGGTCGCAAAGCTTTTTTATAATTCACTAAGAATTAGAGTTGAAAAAGGAAATCTATTTCATTTAAATCTAGCACTCAACTTCAGTTTTCACCCGCAACTATACCCCAAATACTAAAAACCAAACAACAATACCCGATAATTTAACCGCTAATACAGCTACGTTTTCTCAAAGGATTCAACGGTTTTTTTCTAACAACTAAACCCTATAATTTAATTCCCTAAAACTTCCATCATCGCTTTCGCTTTTAACAAACATTCTTCATATTCCTTCTCAGGATCAGATTGATTGGTTATGGCTCCACCGACCATAAATGAAAGGTAATTATTTTTAGCATGGTAAGCAATGCTTCTAATGACAACACTAAAATCGAAATCTCCTTCTTCATTAATATATCCAACTGTACCTGAATATAACCCTCTTTTTGTTTTTTCGTATTTTTCAATCAATTGCATCGCTCTTATTTTAGGAGCTCCAGTCATGGATCCCATCGGAAAGGTAGCTTTTAAAATGGCATCAAAGTTTACCTCATCCCTCAGTTCTCCTGAAACAGTAGATATCATTTGGTGCACTTGAGGAAAAGTATAAATACCACACAACTCATCTACATGAACACTTCCTTTTTTTGCGATTTTTGAAAGATCATTTCTTACCAAATCTACAATCATAACATTCTCACTTCGCTCTTTAGGATCAATAACTAATTGTTTTTTTATCTGTTCATCCTCTTCTAAAGTTTCGCCTCTTTTTGCCGTTCCTTTAATGGGTTCTGAAACAATTGCATCTCCAACCTTTTTCATATAACGTTCAGGTGATGCAGACATCAAATAGTTGTCTGCATACTTGATGAAACTCGAAAATGGTGTTGGTGATTTTAAGTTTAGTCTGCAATAAATATCAATAGGATCTATCTCTACCTGCTCGGCAAAATATTCTTGACAAAAATTAATTTCATAAATATCGCCCAACTGAATGTGTTCTTTAAGTTGAGAAATTGTTTTTAAATATTCTTCTTTAGCTATTCTCGGAACTACTTTAATTCTTTTTGGTTTAACTTCTTCAATAGAAATCGCCTCAATTTCAACAATGATGTCATCCATACGCTTTCCTGAATAACCATTTGTAGCTAAAATTTCAACACTAAACTTCGTGATCTTAAAAATAATTTCAGGTGTAAAAAAATGTTTTTCAGGAAACTCAATGCCATCAAAATGGTTGGATGATAATTCTTCTATTTGGTTCTTGTAATCATAAGAAATAAACCCAAATTGATGTGCTTCTGAATTTAAATCATCGCAATTAGAAACGGCAAAAAGGTTTGTTTTTTCAGCATCGTTACTGTTCAAAAAAACAATATTCTTTGCTTCTTTAAAATAAGTGAGTACTTGTTGTTCAAATAAACCTTGATCAGATATAGTATGTATTAAAGATTCCATCAGCTAACTTTCCAATTGCTTTGTAAGTTCAATTAACCCTTCTTCAAAACTTTTAGGATTGTAGCCTAAATCAGTCATTGCTTTGTCTAAAATAAACCCAGTTCTAGTTGGCCGTTTAGCGGTTTGATTTAATGCTGATGATTGAATTGGAGTAACGATAGTTTGATCTAATCCGTAAAAATCAGCCACTTTATACACTAAATCAAGAATACTCATTGCATCCTTCCCTGAAAGGTGATAAATTCCTTCTGCTTTCTTTTCCGCAATCAGGTAACATCCCATTGCTAAATCTTCTGCGAAGGTTGGGGTTCTAAACTGATCCTCAACAATGGTTAATGGAGTTCCTTTTTCTAAGGCTTCTTTTGCCCAAAGTACAACATTAGAACGACTCATATCGGGTACAACGCCGTAAACAATAATTGTTCTGGCAATGCTCCATTTAATGGTACTTCCCGCTAAGAGCTGTTCGGCTTGGTATTTTGATTGTCCGTAATAACTTAAGGGGTTGGGCTCATCTTCCTCTTTGTATGGACCGGCTGCTCCATCAAAAATAAAATCTGTGGACAAGTGTATTAAATGTGTGTTGGACTGCTTTGCAGCTTCTATAAGATGCTTTACCGCATTTACATTCAAATCCCAACACCGTTCTTTATCCAATTCACAAGCATCAACATTGGTCATTGCCGCGGTATTGATCAGTGCATCGGGTTGAAATTCTGCTACCACAGCTAATACTTCTGTTCTATTGGTAATGTCTAAAGATTGATATCGATAGCCTTCTTTACGGTTAAATCTGTTCTTTCCTTTAGAAGTCGCTAACAACTCAACATTGGCTTTACCAGCTAATAATTGAATTAACTTCTGACCTAAAAGGCCATTACTTCCGGTGACTATAATCTTCAAAATATTCTTTTATTTTTTTAACCGATAAGAACACAAAAAATAGTTAACGCTTAAGGATTTTAAGTAAAAATACTTTTTTTGTTCGCGAATGTTCGAATCTCTTTGCGGTTCGTTTTTATTTATTTTCTGCTGTAAAAGTTAGCTTAATTTAAGCTTTACCGCCTAATTATTTGTTAAATAAATTTTGCTGAGTGGCAAACTCTCTAAAGGAGTCTATTTGCTCTAGTGTACCTAAAACAAATATTTTCGCTTGGGCTGTTATTATTGTGTTTGGAGAAGGGTTAATGATGTATTCTCCATTCGCGGTTCTAAATCCAACAATATTCGCTCCAGATTTTTCACGTATTCCCAATTCTTTAATGGATTTGTTTTTAAAAGTATCTGGTAAATTTTCAAAAGTAATTTCTTCTAAATTAACAGAACTTGATCCTTGTCCCATCACATAATCCATAAACTCAATTACATCTGGTTTTATCACTAAGGAAGCCATATGTGCTCCTCCAATTTTATCGGGCATGATCACATTATCAGCTCCTGCTCTTTTTAACTTCTTATCTGAATTATCATTCGATGCTCTACTGATAATTAATAAGTTTGGATTCATTTCTCTTGCTGTTAATACAACAAAAAGATTGTCTGCATCTTTAGGTAAAGTAGTAATTAATGAAGATGCCGAAGAAATTCCTGCTCTTTCTAAATCTTTTTCTAACGTTGCATCTCCTTCAATCACTAGGATCTCATGTTCTTCTCGTAAAGACTCGTTGAGCTCTTTATCTTGTTCTATCACAATGTATTTTCTTCGATGCGAATGAAGTTCTGCGGCAGCTTGTTTACCATTTCTACCGTAACCGCAAATAATTGTATGTTCTGAAATTTTACTCACTTTTTTAATAGTTCTTGATTCTCTAAAATAGATTTTATACTCTCCATTTAATATGTAATTAGAAATGGAAGTTACTGCGTACACAAATGTACTAAAGCTAAAGATAATTAAAAAGGCAGTAAAAACTCTCCCTACATCAGACAATGGGTGAACTTCGTTAAACCCCACTGTTGAAATGGTAATCACTGTCATATAAAAAGCTTCTCCTAAAGTGTAGTCTTCTAAAAGGATGAACCCTGATATCCCTACCAATAGAATGGCAATCAATAACATTAAAGCAATGTATACTTTCTTAAAATAAGTAAAATTGAACATGATATAATTTAGATATCCCAAACAGATTTTCGTTTTCCCGACTTAAAATATTCTTTATGCTCTAAAATAAAAGCCATAATGAGGTATATAAAAATTGGTGAACCAAAAGTTAAAAAAGAGAGGTAAATAAAGGACATTCTAATTCTACTTGATTTTAATTGAAATTTTTCTCCCCACCAAGAACAAACCCCAAAGGCTTTTTTTTCGAAATAGGATAGAATTTTTTTAATCATTTTGTAGAATTTTATTTCCAATACTGCAATTTAAACATTTTTTTTGAGAACAATAGTTATTCTTTAACTCTATCAGTGATTGTGACTGTAAAGCATTGTTAGAATAAATACCTAATTTATTCCATTGCCTAACAATAGAATTTTTTTCGCTGCTAACACTCTCTAGTAATGTGATTGATTTGTCTATTAACACTTCATTCTGCATTTCTTTTCCATATACAAAAGTGAAAGGAACCACAACATTAATGAGGAGGATATTGAGGGTATCTATCCCAATTTTTTTTCTTTTGTTTTCCGAAACAAGTTTCCCAAATTGATAGTGATTGTTCCAATAGTTAGATGCTTGAACGTTAAAGATTTCTTGCATTTCTTTTATGGATTCTGTTGCCATAAGTTTTGAAAACAATCTGGTTTCTTTAGCGAGTAAGTTGGCGAGTTGTGAGATTCTTAATGTTGGAAAATTATGAGGTCGTAATCGAAGCATTTTCCATAAACTTTTATCCATTGGTGTTAAATCAAATTTTGATTTCAAAAACTGATACTCTTTTTTCAATTGTTGAAAATATTCGCCTTCAACTTCTTCTGCTAAGTAACCGGCTTGTCCATACAATAAAGCTTCAATGGATAATAACTTGTGATGTTTTTCAATGATTTTTAATCCTGTATTTTTTGCCAACAACTCAAATGGTAAAGCATTGACTGTTAATCCGAAATACTTAAGTAAGTAGTGATAAAAAGTGGTTTCCCAATCGTTTTTATTTTGTTCAAGCGTTTGTCTGATTTCTTCTGATTTTCTTTCTAAACGTTCAATGGCTAAACGGTTCATCCAAGATTGTATGGTAAATGCATCAACCGTTTTTAGTTGACCTCCACAAGGAATGGGGGAATCAGAAAGAAGCACAAGATGCTCATACTTGGTTAATATTTCTTTACGAATTAAATGTTTTAATTCTAAGGTTGGAATGGCATTTCCATTTTTATCTAAAATGGCTGCATCGTTATTGTACACAACGTGCAAAATTACATTGTGATAAGCGTTGTCTTGCTCATGTTTATGTTTGGTCCAATCTGAAGAATTGATATGCATTTCGATATTTCCTGCCCAAGTAGTTGCTCCAATTCTAACTTTACCATTAAAAAAATCTGGACCAGCATCTGTATTGTGCAATCCAAAATTGATAACCTCAAGAACAACCCCCTCATTTGTGAGTAGCTTTGAAGTGTCAAATAATTTAAATTTCCAGAGGTAATGGAGAAAATCTTCTTTCATTTTCATAGGGCAAATGGTCTAAATGAACCCCTAAAAATAACCTTCCCTTCTCTAAAATAAAAATCAATAATTCACTCATTATTAGATTCTTACACAACATATTTTAACGTACTCAAAACCTTATGGATGAACAGGATCAATAGCTTGAGGCCTTCGTGCTTCTTTGCTTTATATTTTAGCTTTTGAGATCGTTATCGTTTTTTTATGTGAAGAATCCTGATAAACATTAGTTTCGTTTAGGACCTCTTAGAAAACCAGTACCTCTTTACAAAACAGGTTAAAATATCAAAAAAAAACTCCAAGTATTCCTAAGGAATAATGAAGTTTTTTTAGGATTAAAATGGTTGAATCCTGCTTATTGAAAATACGTTGACAGGTTCAATAACAAAGTTTTGTGCAAATGTACAGCGAAATATTACTCAAAATCTTCTGAGCTTATTGAATCTCCTGATGAAGGTCTTCGAGCTTCTTTACTTTTCATTTTCGCTTTTGAAACATCCTCTGCTGTAGTGGTTTTGGTAATGGTATCTGCAGATAATAGGCTGGATTGAATTTGAGTTTGAAGATCACCTACACTACTTGGAGAATAAGGCATGAAAATAGTATTTACCCCATCTTCAGCTAAACGACTAATCGTATCGTAATGCTGTGTCATAAATAACATGTTCATTACCTCACGACCCGTCACCCCATCTTCCATAGCTCCTCTTACCTCTTCTACAGAATTCTTTAATCCATTTGCTATTGCTACTCGTTGATCCGCAATACCTTGTCCTTGCAACTTTTTACTGGTGGCTTCTGCTTCTGCTGCTGCAACTACTTTAATCTTGTCCGCTGCAGCATATTCTTTAGCGGCTTCTTTCATTCGTTTTGCTGCATTAATCTCATTCATGGCATGCTTTACTTTTGCATCCGGATCAATGTCTGTAATCAACGCCTTTACTATGGCAAACCCATACTCTTCAATGGTTTCTGATAATTCGGTTTGTACGGCTTTTGCAATTTTATCTTTCTCACTAAAAACGTCATCCAATAACATGTTTGGAACTTCAGATCGAATAGAATCAAATACATAGGATTGAATCTGACGCGATGGGTTGTCAAATTTATAAAAGGATTGTCTGATCCCCTCATTACTTTCTACAACGTAATACTGAACAGAAACAACCATTCGAACAAAAACATCATCTTTGGTTTTGGTTTCCACTTCTACAGGCAACTCCATTACTCTTAAATTAACGGTACCTGCCTTTTTATCTATCAATGGAATTTTAAGGTTAAATCCTGAACTAGCAATTCTATTAAACTTCCCTAAACGTTCAATCACTACTGCTGTTTTTTGCTTAACAATAAAAAATAATCCTGAAATAAAAAAAACGGTAAAAAGTCCTAAGACAATTTTAAAAATAAACTCTGGTCCCATGTAAAATGTAATTTAAAATGAATAAAAATAGTGAATCCTATGTTAAGAATTCATCCAACAATATAGCCATTTTCTTTTGAATTTCCAATGCTGAATTTCTTGCTGCTGCGGCAAAGTTTTCACCGTTATCCGCATAGATAATTCCTCTTGAAGAATTCACCAATAAACCACAATCTTTAGTCATTCCATATTTACAGACTTCTGCTAAAGAACCTCCTTGTGCTCCAACTCCTGGAACTAACAAAAAACTATCTGGAACAATGCTTCTTATTTCGGCAAACATTTCTGGTCGTGTGGCTCCCACAACGTACATTAAGTTTTTATCGTTCCCCCAGTTTTTAGATTGTTTTAAAACTTTCTCAAACAATTGTTCTTCTCCGTTACTGAAAAATTGAAAATCTTCTGCTCCTTTATTTGAGGTTAAGGCTAAAAGAATAACCCACTTGTCTTTAAACGCTAAAAACGGCAACACGGAATCACTTCCCATATAGGGTGCAACGGTAACAGAGTCAAAATTTAAGGTGTTTAAAAAAGCATTGGCATACATTTTAGAGGTATTGCCAATGTCTCCTCTTTTTGCATCCGCAATGGTAAAAATATCTTTTGGGATGTAAGCGATTGTCTTTTCTAAACTCTCCCATCCTTTAGCTCCTAAGCTTTCGTAAAAAGCAGTATTAGGTTTGTAAGCGACACAGAGATCTTTCGTTGCATCAATAATTTGTTTATTGAATTCAAAAATTGGATCTTCTTCTTTTAATAAGTGTTTAGGAATTTTATCAATGTCAGCATCTAATCCAACACATAAAAATGAGTTCTTTATTTTGATTTGATGTACTAATTCTTCTTTTGTCATAATGTAATGCTTGAATGAATGATAGAATGAAGGAAAGAGTGAGTGCTTAAAATGATAGAAGGAATGCATTGATCTTATCGCCTTTTTATGCGCTCCTTAACTCAGTCCATCATTCTATTCATTCCTTAACTCAATATTTAACTATCAAGACCTGCTGCTAATTTTTCTGAATTTTCTGCAATTTTTAGGCTTTCTACAATTTCATCAATATCCCCAGCAATAATATTATCTAAACTATATAATGTTAAGCCAATTCTATGATCTGTAACTCTTCCTTGAGGATAATTATAGGTTCTAATTTTTGCAGATCTATCTCCGGTAGAAACTTGTGATTTTCTATTGGTTGCTCGCTCTAATTCCTTTTTAATGACTTCTGCTTCATAAAGTCTTGCTCTCAAAACTTTTAATGCTTGGGCATAATTTTTAATTTGAGATCTTCCATCTTGACATTCTACCACCATTCCACTGGGAAGGTGAGTTAAACGAACTGCCGATTCTGTTTTATTTACGTGCTGTCCACCTGCTCCAGATGACCGGTAAGTATCTTTTCTAATGTCTTCTTTTCTTACAACAACGTCTACCTCTTCAGCTTCTGGTAAAACGGCTACAGTAACTGCCGAAGTATGAACCCGTCCTTGAGTTTCTGTTTTAGGAACTCTTTGTACGCGATGAACACCCGATTCAAATTTTAAAACACCATAAACATTTTCTCCTTCTACACTAAAAGAAACTTCTTTAAAACCACCAGAAGTTCCTTCTTGCATGGTAATTGTTTCTGTTTTCCAACCTTTTCTTTCGAGCCATTTAATGTACATTCTGTACAAATCTCCTACAAAAATACTGGCTTCATCTCCTCCAGCTCCAGCTCTAATTTCTATAATAACATTCTTAGAATCTTCTTCATCTTTTGGAATCAGCATTACTTTTACTTCCTCATCCATTTGAGTTTTCTCGGTCAATAATTCATCCAATTCCATTTTTGCCATATCCACAAACTCTCGGTCTGTTTCTGTTGCTATAATTTCTTTTGAGGCTGCGATGTTATCAATCACATCTTTATATCGATTGTAAACTTTTACAATTGTACCTAATTCTTTGTATTCTCGATTAATTTTCACATAACGAGTCATGTCTGAAATAATCTCAGGATCTACAATTTGTTCGCTAACTTGATCGTAACGAATACTAATCTGCTCTAGTTTCTTTAATAAACTCATGTAATTAAGTTGAAAAGTTCAACGTTTAAAAGTTTAAAGCTTTTTTGAATCCTCATAAAACTTCCAACTTTCAATGCTAAACCTTAATGATAAATAAATTCTCCAAATTCACTTTTAATGGTCAATTGCTTTTTTCCTTGAGCGGCTACTCTGCCAACAATTTTAGCCGCTACATTAAACGATTTTGAAATCTCAATAATGTTTGCCGCAATTTCTTGAGGGACATAAATCTCCATTCTATGGCCCATATTAAATACCTTGTACATTTCTTTCCAATCTGTACCTGATTGTTCTTGAATCATTTTAAATAATGGTGGTACAGCAAACATATTGTCTTTTACAATTTGTAAGTCTGCTACAAAATGTAATATTTTTGTTTGTGCTCCTCCGCTACAATGAACCATTCCATGGATATCTCCTAAATGGTGATCTAATATCTTTTTGATGATTGGGGCATAGGTTCTTGTGGGGGATAAAACCATCTTCCCTGCATTTAAAGGAGCTCCTTCAACAGCATCGGTTAAGCCATAACCACCAGAGTAAACCAACTCATTGGGCACACTTGGGTCATAGGTTTCTGGGTATTTTTCTGCAACAGCTTTATTAAAAACATCATGTCTAGCAGATGTTAATCCGTTACTCCCCATTCCTCCATTGTATTCTGTTTCGTAAGTTGCTTGTCCGAAAGATTCTAATCCAACAATAACATCTCCTACAGCAATGTTTGCATTATCAACAACTTCAGTTCTTTTCATTCGACAGGTAACTGTAGAATCTACAATAATCGTTCTTACTAAATCTCCAACATCAGCTGTTTCTCCACCTGTAGAATGGATACCTATTCCTTGATTTTTTAAATCTTCTAATAATTCTTCTGTTCCATTGATAAGTGCCGCTAACACTTCACCAGGAATTAAGTTCTTATTTCTACCTATAGTTGAAGATAATAAAATATTGTTGACTGCGCCAACACAGATCAAGTCATCAATATTCATGATTAAGGCATCTTGTGCAATTCCTTTCCAAACTGAAAGGTCTCCTGTTTCTTTCCAGTAAGCGTATGCTAAAGAAGATTTTGTACCTGCACCATCCGCATGCATAATCACACAATAATCGGGATCACCAGTTAAATGATCTGGAATGATTTTACAAAAAGCCTGAGGAAAGAGCCCTTTATCAATATTTTTAATGGCATTGTGCACATCTTCTTTATCGGCCGAAACACCTCTTTGCATATATCTTCCTGACTTATCCATTGCTTTCAATTTTTCACAAATTTAATACTATCAAATTTGTTAATATATAGATATAAAAAAAACATCCTGAAAGTTATCAGGATGTTTTATTATTTTCTGTTCATAAGCTATTTTGTTCCTTCAGGGGCACTTGCTCCTACTGGCACAAAATCAGAACTAATTACTTTAAAATCGGTACGTCTATTTCGTTGTAAAGCGATATCTTTTTCCTCATTGGTCGGTAAATTATCAATATAAGCTTTCGTTAAAGTAACACCACCAACTCCTTGAATTGGTTCATTCTCTCCCATTCCTTTGGCTTTAATTCTATCAGGGTGTACTCCTTTCTCTGTTACCAAGTAATCTACACAAGACTGGGCTCTTTTTTGAGATAGTCTCTTGTTATTAGGATTAGAACCTCTATGATCTGTATGTGATCTTAATTGAATAATCAATGTTGGATTCTCTGCCATAATGTTATACAAATAATTCAAAGAATCTTTGTATTGTGTTTGTAAATCCCATTTAGCCGTTTCATATTCAATTAATGGTAATTTAATGACCACATTTTGAAAAGGCTGTAAAGCATAGTCGTGAAAGAACTTTTTAGATCCATCTAAGCCAACTGTTGTTTCTTTTCCTTTGGCTACTAAATAATTTTCTTTCTCAACAATTAAAGAATAAGAAGTCTCAGGATTAATGTATCTATCTGCACCATTTTCTACAAAGAAAAATGAACCGTTTTCATCCGTTGT
>JAWUVT010000006.1:0-9347 GCA_034112225.1 Flavobacteriales bacterium
CCTTTAAAACGATCGTTACCCTCAACTATTTGTAACTCTTGTCCAATACTACTCCAACTTCCACCTTTAGTCGCAGGATTATTATTTTCATCATAAACCATTTCTGCGACATTGCCACTCATACAATATAAACCATACCCATTAGGATTGTATGAGTCTGTTTTAACTGTAAAAAATCCTCCATCATCAATATAACTGTCCTTTGTAGGTTTGAAATTTCCTAAATAACAACCTCTAGAGTTCTTTAACGAAGCTCCGTTCCAAGAATAGGAAGAACTATCAATCCTTCCTTTTGCAGCCTGTTCCCACTCTAAAGCAGTTGGAAGCCTTACATTATTTGCCAATAATCCATATTTTTCTGGATCCAACTTATTTCTCTCTACAGTTAGCCAGGTACAATACATTTCTGCGCCTTTTCTACTAATTGCTACAACAGGATAACTATCATAAGCTGGATGAGAAAAGTAATTTTCCTGCATAGGTTTAGTAACAGCACTTTTGTAATCTTTAACCCATCTACTTTGATCAGGTTTGGCTAATAAAAATTCTTCTTTTCTATTCTGAATTAATAAATCAAACAAAAATGTTCTGTACTCTAAGTTACTCACCTCAGTTTTTTGAATATGAAAAGCACCTGAAGCATCCATAGATGTTACCTTTCCTTTAATCACAGCTTTATTCCAATAAACCCTTGGATACTTCCTGTCATCAATATTGTTGTAAGAAGACATCCTCTTATATCGAGCCAACTCTCTTAACATCGTATATTTCTGTTTAGCGTTTTCATCTTTAACCTTTTCAGAAAGTGTTGGAAATCGATAATTCCCTACCGTTTCAACTACATCACTCTTTTCTGAAATTTGTTCTTCAAGAAACCAAGTCCTATCTATTAACTTATTTTTTCGTTTTTTCAACTTTCTTTTATTCGTGTCACTAATCAAATTTTCAGGACTTAATGAAGTTACTTTTTCAAAATATTCTTTAATTACCTTTTCATGTTCTTCAACAATTAAAGCCGAATCGGTTAAGCTGCTTTTATTAATTCTAGTTACTTTATTCTCTTCTATTTTTATTTCTGATGGATTACTAAAGAACATTGCCGTCCCAACAGTAATTGCACATATTGTCGTTATCATAAGTATCAATTTAAAATTTGTAAATTGAGTTAGCCTCCCTCCTTTGGCTACTTTACCTAAAGCTGATGTAGAATTTAAAAAATTAACCTTTGTTTCTTCAAAAGAAAATTTAGCCGGTTCAGTCTTGGCTTGATTAAATAAATCATCCAAGCGTTTGTTATTATTTTGTTCCATTTTGCACCTCCATATCTTTATTTGTTGAATCAAAAGTTAAAATAGCTGTTAGTTTTTCTCGGCCTCTTTTCAGTCGCTGCTTAACAGCAGATTCAGAAACCGCTTGTATTACAACAATTTCTTTTATAGAAAAACCAGATATCTCAAACAGTATGATACATTCTCGTTGTTCTTCAGGTAACATCGCTAAAGCTTTGTGTAACAGATACACTTCTGCATCTCTTTCTGTTTCAGAATTTACATCTAACACCTCAAAACCTTGTTGTTCGGGGTAAGCTTCCTCTTTCTTTTTTTTGTGATGATTAGCTAATACTCGAACGCTTATTCCAATAAGAAATGAAAGAAAGGCTTTTTCAGATTTTAAGGTATCCATTTTCTGAAAAGCAATCAACAAGGTATCATTCATCAAATCATGATACTCCATCTTTCCAAATACTCTCGCTCTGCAGAAACGTTCGAACCTATCATGAACCGGCTCGTAGAGTTTTAAAAAATGTTGTTGCTGTTTATTACCTTTTCTCATTACTACAAAAATATGCGTTCTATTAAGTAAGTGTAACGAAAAGCAAAAAAGTTACATTGCCTATTTGTTTTTTTTATTAAACTGTCATTCCGATTGTAGTGACGAAGGATAGAAACAGAGGAATCTATTGAGATTGTACTGCTAAATCAAAAGATACCTCCACTATCGGTCGGTATGACATAAAAACTAAATGATACTTACAATTTCTTTTACCAAGAGATCAACATCAACTTTTTCAATGGGATGTTTTGAGTCTGGCAGTATGGCGAATGTGGAGTTCAGTAATGCATCATTGATTTCTAGCGTTTCTTCTCTGGAAACCATTTCATCAAATTCTGCCAACAATAAGCGACAAGGCGTTTTTATAGTTTGATAATCCGTTAACAACAAAGGGCTTTTCTCTCCCATCCCTATCAGCATATCAGCGGTTTTTGATAAAACGGTTTTCCACTTATTGGTGCCATGTCTTTTTGCCAAAGCATTTGCGAAAGCAGGAATCTTCAGTTCAATTAAATCCGCATTCAACAGTTGAACTTCTTTCGCTGCAATTTCAGGAGTCCACTTAAACTTAGTTCCTAAAGTGACAATACCCTTTACTTTATCTGGATGTTCTTTTGCCAAATTTAGCGCAACAGAACCTCCCATACTGTATCCAAAAATAGAAACTGCTGTCAATTTTTTGGATGACATAAAACTTAAGGTATCGGCTGTAAATTGCTTTATGTCAAATTCCTGAGATGAATTACAATCTCCATGACCAGAAAAACTAAAACTATAAACGGTGTAGTTTTCTTTTAGTAAATCTTTTAATGGCTCCAATTGATCTTGGGCACCAATTGCCCCGTGCAACAACAATAACTTCTTCATCGCTTAATTTCGTTGGATTAATTTCACTTGAAAGGCAGAGGGCATCATGGTAAATGCCATTACTTCTTTCACCTCTACTTTAGGGGTGATGAATTCTATTTTAAAGTTTTTCAATAACATCGACAACACCAGTTTCAACTCCAGCATGGCCAAGTTCTTTCCAGGACAAAACCGAGCCCCAGCGCCAAATGGGATAAAGGCTTTGGTATCATGACCCATCGGACATTTTCCTTGGGTTTTGGCGACCCACCTCTTGGGATCAAACTTTAATGGGTTCACAAAGTTTTCGGCTTTCACTCCTGCATAACGACATTGAAACAGGAGTTTTGCACCTTTTTTAAACGAATACCCGTTCACCTCTACGTCTTCCAAAGGCTCGTGCAGCAACATAGGCGCAACCGGCTTTAAGCGCATGGTCTCTAATACAACGGCTTCTGTATAAACCAGTAAAGAATGGTTACTGTAAGCATCCAACCACTGTTGATCTCCAAGAACTTTTTCGGTTTCTAAAAATAGCTGCTCCTGAATTTCAGGATGATCTGCCAAGAGGTAAACTGCCCAAGACAACGTATGCGCTGTGGTATCTTCTCCGGCCATTAAAACGGTCAATAGGTTTCCTCGGAGGTCTTCATCGGTTAACCCTTCCTCCTCCTGGGCTGCCACCAATAAACTTTCTAAAAAGTTTGTGGGTGCTTCGTTTAATTCAGGATGAGCAATCAACCGCTTTTTTCCATCCACTAAGAGCTCATCAATAAATTTATTGATTGCGACCATCGCTTGATCGAAGGCTTTATCCTTTTTCGATTTAAAGAACCTCCAAGTGGGAATTGGTGCATTTATTCTTTTAAAAATAACTGGAAAAATATTTTCTAAATGGTTCTGAATCACATCTCCATCTTCTTCTAAGGTATTCATCGGATACCCAAAAGCCAAAGAGGTAGTTACATCTACGGTAAAGCGCAAGGTGTCTTGTTGAATGTCAACTGGCAACTTCTCTTTTGCTGCCTTATTCCATTTGTGAAACAAGCGCTCTACTGAAGTTAAGATTTCTGGAAAATAGTGCTGCTGATGTTTTACATCCAGCCCTTTATTGATGATTCTACGGTGTGCCTTCCACCTTTCTCCTTCGGCATTAAAAACACCATTTACTCCAGCTTCGGTTAACACGTCATCCATTTTGGCCATTCTCCGAAACTTCTCTGGCCGTTGCTTTAGCACTTCCTGAATTAGATCAGGATCGGTAATTACCGTTAGCTTAGAGGGGCCTAAAATGAGCTTGTAGACCATTCCATATTCAGCTGCCCAATCCTCAAGCTGATTGTGCATGTTTCCGACTTCAATTTTATGAAGACTCCCTATTACCGGTAAACCCTTTGGTCCTTTTAACGCTTTAAATGCAATTGCCATTTTTTAAAAATAAGAGTTAATACGGCAACTATCGCTAGCAAACTGAAATTAATCGATAAAAAAACAGGGTTTAAGGGTTAGTGTGTAGGGGTTAGGAGTTAGTATTTAGTAGGTGAAAGCTATTTAACTCTTTTCACTAGTCAATAATAATTAGTCATTCATCACTCCCCCCTTAAACCTCTTGCTACTTTAACTAAAAAAAGTGCGATAAAGCCCAGTACTAACCCCACCAATAGCTCTCCTAAGAGGGAAGGAATGGCATGTAATAACTCGTGAAGAAACGCGATTTGATGCACATAAATTCCTCCAGCAACCAATAGCATGGCCACTGTACCAATGTATCCTAAAGCTTTGATTAACAAGGGAAGCGCTTGCACTAATAATTTTCCGATGGATTTGGAAACACTCTTTTCTTTTGTGCTTAGAGCAATGAGTCGATACCCGAGATCATCCATCCTTACAATTAAGGCAACAATACCATAAACGCCAACAGTGGCAATAAAGGCGACAAAAGAAACCACTATAATTTGGGTGGTAATGGATTGTCCAACAACGGTACCCAAGGCAATGATGATGATTTCTACGGATAAAATGAAATCCGTAACGATAGCTGATTTAATTTTCTTCTTTTCTTGGAGTTGAAGATCTGCTTCAGACATTTCTATTTTTGCTACGCCTTTTGAATGTGAATGAGGAACAAACAGCTCAACAATTTTGTGAGCCCCTTCGTAAGCCAAATAAACTCCACCTAACAATAACATCCAAATAACTGCTTGAGGAAGGTAAGCACTCAAAATAAACGCAACAGGAAGGATGATGAGCTTGTTTAAAAATGAACCTTTGGTGATTTTCCACAATACAGGCAATTCTCTTGAGGATAAAAATCCTGAAGCTTTTTCGGCATTAACCGCCAAGTCATCCCCTAAAATACCAGCCGTTTTTTGGGTGGCCACTTTACCCATTACAGCCACATCGTCCATTAGTACTGCAATATCATCTAAAAGTGCAAAAAATCCTGAAGCCATAGTTTAAAAAATTTATCTTTTTTATCTTCCCACTTCCTTCTTCCTTTTTTTTCAGCAAGTAAGAAGCCCTAAAATGAGGGGTTAACCCGCCCCCGAAACTTAAAGTGTCTTTTGATACACCTGGGCAATACAATCGGTTTTTAACAGCTTAGAAAGACCTGGGTCTAGGTATTCCACATCAAAAACGCCTGTTTTTTGATACCCAATACGGGTGTACCAATTGTTTAAGAATACCTTATCAATGTGTTTAAAATCAGTAGGAACCAACAATTCCAATTGCATTAACTTTGCGCCTTCTTTTTTGGCTTCCCTTTCTGCAAAAGCCACTAAAGCAGATCCAACACCTTTGCCTTTAAAGATAGGATTGGCCACCAACATTTTAAACTTATAACTGGTTTGGCTCATGGGTTCTAAATGGATACAACCACAAATCTCCTCACCCGCTAGGGCCAGCAACAATTCTTTTTTTGCAATAATGGCTAAAAGTCTGGGCTGAGTAATTCGAACATGCTCGGTTTTCCAGATGTTGCCTTCCGTTTTTTTGTAAACAGCATTGATCATTTCAACTAAAAAGCCAACTTGATTTTCATCAAGTTGGCTCGGTATAGTTGTTTTTATTTTTTTCAAGCTATTTTATTTTTCTCATTCTTAAGCTTGCTGGAGTCACTTCTAAATATTCATCTGCTTGAATAAACTCCATGGCTTCCTCTAAAGAGAAATCAACTTTTGGTGCAATTTTCATCGCTTCATCCGTACCTGATTTACGCATGTTGGTCAATTGCTTTCCTTTTACCAAGTTAATCTCTAAATCGTTATCTCTAGAATGCTCTCCAATAACTTGTCCTTTATAGATGATTGCTCCTGGATCAACAAAGAATCTTCCTCTATCTTGTAATCTATTTAAAGCGAAAGGGGTAACCTGACCTGCTTCCATAGAGATAAAAGAACCTTTGTTTCTTTCAGGAATGTCTCCTTTAAACAATCCATACTCTCTAAAACGGTGCGTCATTACAGCATTTCCTGCAGTAGCCGTTAGCATGTTGTTTCTTAATCCGATTAATCCACGAGAAGGAACATCAAACTCTAAATGTTGTAAGTCTCCTTTAGGCTCCATAATCATCATGTCTCCTTTACGTTGAGTTACTAAATCAATTGCTTTTCCAGAATACTCTTCAGGAACATCAATTACTAAAGTCTCATACGGCTCGTTTCTTTTCCCGTCAATTTCTTTGAAAATTACTTGTGGTTTTCCAACTTGTAATTCATAGCCTTCTCTACGCATGGTTTCAATCAGTACAGACAAGTGAAGCACTCCTCTACCAAAAACGTTAAATTTATCTTCGGTATCCGTTGGCTCAACTCTTAAGGCTAAGTTTTGTTCAATTTCTTTTTCTAATCGATCTCTTAAGTGACGAGAAGTAACAAATTTACCTTCTTTCCCAAAAAATGGAGAGTTGTTAATGGTGAACAACATACTCATTGTTGGCTCATAAATAGATATTCTTGGTAATGCTTCTGGAGCAGCTACATCAGCTAAGGTATCTCCAATTTCAAAATTCTCTATCCCTACGATAGAACAAATATCTCCACTTCTAGCTTTCTTCACTTGAACTTTTCCCATTCCTTCGAAAACGAAAAGTTCTTTTATTCTTACTTTCTTTTGAACACCATCTTTTTTACAAAGGATATAATCTTTTCCTTCTTCTAAATCTCCTCTAAAGATTCTTCCAACAGCAATTCTTCCAACAAATTTAGAATAATCTAATGAGGTAATTTGCATTTGAGCAGTACCTTCATTGTAAGGAGCCGCAGGAATCTCAGAAAGAATAGTATCTAACAATACAGTAATGTCAGTAGTTACATTGGTATGGTCTAAACTCATCCAGCCTTGCTTAGAAGAACCGAATACAGTTACAAAATCCAATTGATCTTCTGTAGCATCTAAACTGAACATTAAATCAAATACAGCATCCTGAACTAAACCAGGAGTACAGTTTTCTTTATCCACTTTGTTGACAACTACAATCGGCTTTAAACCTAACTCAATTGCTTTACCTAATACAAATCGTGTTTGAGGCATTGCTCCTTCAAAAGCATCTACCAACAACACCACTCCATCAGCCATCTTTAATACTCGCTCTACTTCACCACCAAAATCAGCGTGACCAGGAGTATCAATAACGTTAATTTTAGTTTCTTTATAATTTACAGAAACGTTTTTAGAAAGAATAGTAATCCCTCTTTCACGTTCCAAGTCATTACTATCTAATAACAGTTCAGTTCTTTCTATTCTATCATCAAGGACTTGACATTCATCGATAATCTTATCTACTAATGTTGTTTTCCCGTGATCTACGTGAGCGATAATCGCTATGTTTCTAATTGATTGCATCGTATATAATTTAAGGCTGCAAAAGTAAGTTGGTTTTTTTTAATAACCGTGTTTTAGTTTACTTATTCTTGGTTAACCCAACACAACACAACAGTACAGCCATTATTGTACTGAATATTAGCCTCAAAAAGTCAGCTGCTGCCCTACTTTTTCAAACGCTTTAAAACTTCTTCTTTTTCCTGATTAACACATGGCGGCATCCCTTTTTCTTTTGCATTTCACATGGGATTAAAACCTTCATTACCCGTTTAAAATGCCCTTACAAAAAGAACACTTTTAGCGATAAGGCTCCTTATTTTTTGAGTTCAATTTATTGTCTTTTCGGGTCGTCATCCGCCCCAAATTACCCCCTGTAAACGCAGCGCTTTTTTCACTAGAAAATAACCCTGATAGTACGACAAAAAAACACCTGTTTTACGCCCGTTTTTTTACGTGCTTTTCACCGCTAAATGCTTCGGTTCGACTACTCAAAAATCAGCGTGTTACAAATGTAACTTTACATTTGTAAACTAGAAATTCCCATTAAACCGTTTGGAGTTGGTCCCTTAAATGTTACCAATCGTCAACTGAACAGCGTAGAGCTTATTAAGACGTTGTAATAATTTACAATCAGGCACTTAGACTTACTAACCTAAAGCCATTTATACTGTTTAAATAGCCATTTTTTAGCTTTTTACAGTTGTAAATAGTTTAGTTCCTTCTATTTGTTTACATTTGTAACAATAAAATACATTTACAATTGTAACACAATACATATGGAGTTAGTTGACCGCTTTAAATACCTGATGAAATTGAACCAACTTTCAGCTTCTGCTTTCGCAGAAAAAGTGGGGGTTCAACCCTCAAGTATTTCGCATATTTTATCGGGTAGAAACAAACCCAGTTTAGAGTTTATTCAAAAGGTTTTAATACAATTTCCAAAGGTAAGTGCCGACTGGTTAGTTTCTGGAAAAACAGCCGTTGTAGAAAATAACATTACAGCACCTGAAGCGAAGGAATCTTCAAAAAAAGAAAACTCCTCACCTCCTCTATCGGATGAAAAACAAATCAAAAAAATAGTGGTTTTATTTACTGACAATACTTTTGAAGAATACAAACATAGTTAAGGCTCCAAAATCACCCCATCTCTCATGCTATCAAAACCATTTAGCATTTAAAATGTAGGATTAAGAAAAACTGAAGAATATAAAATGTTAAAGTAAAATAGGTGCCATTATTTTTTAACCTTACGGCACATTTCACTTTCTACTCTTTATAAAAAGAGCTTCACATTATTTTTAATTACGCTTGTCTTTGACTCAAAGCCGCTAAAAATCAATGAATAGGGCAGACAAAAAGATTCTTCTCCCATGTTTTCTATTTCATTTTTATTTAACTAGTTTTTCACAAAAAGAGAAGAACGAGGAATACTACCTAATTGATCAAAATGCAATAGAACACCTTGATTTATCAGAGAAGAACTTGCTAGACAGTTGTCTTCATATTTTTTATGAAGAAAAAACGGATGCCTCAAAAATTGCTCCTATTCAAGTTTTCATTGAATTTTCAGAAAACAATAAGGTCTGGCCATTATATAATCAATGGCTTCAAGATTACATTATATTATGCATTTCTAAAGGTAACAAAACTGCAGAGGTACTTCAGATACCCTTCGAGATGTGATCCCTCTCTCTGTTCTTTCAAAGATTTCTCAATTCTGCTTCGCGGCATTCGAAATGAACTGTGTTAAAAACCAAATTTAGTTCAGTTTAATTTCCAAATTAAATTTTGATTCTTGATAATCTTCCAAATTAGTGCCGATAGCAAAAGCTTGTTTTACTAAT
>JAWUVT010000007.1:0-10637 GCA_034112225.1 Flavobacteriales bacterium
AGAGC
This sequence comes from Flavobacteriales bacterium, assembly GCA_034112225.1. Lineage (GTDB taxonomy): Bacteria > Bacteroidota > Bacteroidia > Flavobacteriales_E > Vicingaceae. Next base: position 6 of record JAWUVT010000007.1, read on the forward strand.
GCTTTCCTTCACGAAAAGAGGTTTAAAAAACGAAAAAAAGCGCTAAAATAAATAAACGAGGTCTTAAATAGTTGTTAAGAGCTCTAAAATAAATAAACGAGGTCTTAACTAGTTGTTAAGACCTCTAAAATAAATAAATGAGGTCTTAACTAGTTGTTAAGAGGTCTTAACTAGTTGTTAAGAGGTCTTAAATGGTTTTTAAGAGCTCTAAAATAAATAAACGAGGTCTTAAATAGTTTTTAAGAGCTCTAAAATAAATAAACGAGGACTTAAGTGGTTTTTAAGAGCTCGAAAATACATTTTAAGTGCTCGAAACAACGAAAACGAGGACTTAAATGGTTTTTAAGAGCTCGGAAATACATTTTAAGTGCTTGCAACAACGAAAACGAAAAAGAATACTACGAAACAGGAGACTAGAAAGAATGGGAAGACCTCCAAACCTAAACTTCAGGACAATAGAGAAGAACCAACAGCTGTTGGCTAGAAGCCTCTATTTAGGGATACAAATCCAACACAAAATGGACCGCAAGAGCAATAGAAAAGGCTGAAATGCTGTTTAAATGATACTCCACTATTGAAAATAGCTTATCATTTAGCGCAAGGGTTAACCGATAGCTTTGAGCACAACACGCACAAAGCTATTGCTAGCTTACAACTCGCCCATTGGTAGGATAAAAAGTTGAAAAGGCTCCATTCAATTCATAGCATACGATATCCAAGTCTATACAGAGGCATTATGCACCAATATTGAACTCTTTTAAGAATAAAAGTACATGCTTCAGTAGCATCTTTAATGCTAAAATTAAAGCGTTGAGAACACAATTTAGGGGCGTTAGGGAGGTGAGATTCTTCCTGTTTAGGTGGACTCAATTATTTGCTTCACTAGGCCTGCCCCCAATTTATTGTTTGATCCGTGTTTTTCGATCCGAAAAACTTATCTTTTTTATGATAAACGAATTGAAATCGAACTCCATTAATTTCGATTTGACTTGGTTTGATTTGTTTATCAGTGACAATTATTTCAGTTAAACTAGGCTGAGTTATTAAATTGTGTACCTGCAAAGCTAAGTAATAACCGATATAATAATTTTTACCTCTCATTAAATATTTAGCTACTAAATGCCAATTGGGCATAAATTCCTTTCCGCTCTGATCCAAAGGAACAACATAGTATAAACCTCTTCTAAGTTTAATTAGCATATTATTATCTACCATTTTTGATAAAACTTGTGCCAAGTAGGAGGTGTTTGTCTCCTGAAACTGCAGAACTACATCTTCATAAGAAAAACATGGTGTGTCTTTCTCTGAGAATTGTTTTATAATATCCCATTCTAATTTCATCCTTTCAAAAGTTGCTATTTATATCCAGTTATTTATGTTTTAGCTAAGTATGGCGATATGAATAACAACAATTATTGTTACTATATCTTTACTGTAAATAGAAAAAGCCTTGTAAACTGATTGTTTACAAGGCTTTAGACTTTCCTTAATGTTGCCCGACTAGGGCTCGAACCTAGACTCTTCTGCACCAAAAGCAGACGTGTTGCCAGTTACACCATCGGGCAGTATCAAACCTATGTGGTTGATAAGGTCGGCAAATTTAATATTTTTTTTAGTTAATCAAAACAAAAAATCATTTTTTTTTTTTGAGATACTTTAACGCCCTTTAACAAAAAATCATACAGAAATTCATATTTTCGTAGCTTATAAAAAAAGGACTATGAATTTTAAAAAATTAAATAACATAATTGGCTGGCTAGTATGGTTAATTGCGACTTTCGTTTACATCTCTACAATTGAGTCTACGGCAAGTTTTTGGGATTGTGGTGAGTTTATCGCTACCGCTTATAACTTAGAAGTTGGTCATCCACCAGGAGCTCCACTTTTTATGTTGATAGGAAGATTTTTTACCATGTTTGGTTCTGGTGAATTAGCCGGATACTCCATCAATATGCTTTCAGCATTAAGTAGTTCATTCACTATTTTGTTTCTGTTCTGGTCAATTACTCGTATTGTGGGTAAACTGGCTAAAAAAACGGGTGAAATAACGGAAAGTAAAACGATCGCCATTTTAGGTGCTGCAGTAGTTGGTGCGTTAGCTTATACCTTTTCAGATTCATTTTGGTTCTCAGCTGTAGAAGGAGAAGTGTATGCCATGTCTTCATTATTTACTGCCTTAGTTTTTTGGGCCATCTTAAAATGGGATGCGGTTGCTCATGAAAAGCACAGTACACGTTGGATTGTTTTTATTGCCTATTTAATGGGGCTTTCTATCGGAGTTCACCTCTTAAATTTACTGGCGATACCTGCAATGGTGTTTTTATATTACTTCAAAACAAAAGAATTAAACTTTAAAAACTTTATGATTGCCGGAGGGTTCTCTGTACTGGTTTTAGGAGTTGTACAATTTGGAATTATTCCCGGTACCGTTAGTTTAGGAGCTTCATTTGAGTTGCTATTTGTGAATTCATTCGGAATGAGCTTCCATTCAGGATTATTGTCTTTTATCTTTTTAGCCATTGTGGCATTAAGTGCTGGACTCTACTATACCCAGAAAAACGGAAAAGTGATTTGGAACACTATTTTACTCTGCACCACAGTCATTTTAATCGGGTACTCCACCTATGCTGTAATTATGGTAAGGTCTGCGGCGAATCCACCAATGGATGAAAACAATCCAGAAAATGCATTTAGTTTATTGTCCTATTTAAATCGTGAGCAATATGGTTCTGCACCCTTTTTAAAAGGACAGTATTACAATACGCCTTTAGACGCGAATGATCCTTATCAAGAAGGAAATGCCGTTTATTTTCAAGACAAAGAAGCTGGAAAATATGTGCAAACCAATAAAGACCAAGCCAATAAGCCGAATTACGATAAAAAAACTTCAGGATTTTTACCCCGGATGTGGAGTAATCAAGCCCATCATATTGCCGATTATAAAGCGTGGGCTGGAGGCGTTAAAGGGAAGAATAAAAGAGCTTCTAATGGGGAAACGATTACCGTTCCAACATTTGCAGAAAACATGGCTTTCTTAATTAATTACCAATGGGGGCACTTGTATTGGAGATACTTTATGTGGAATTTCGCGGGTAGACAAAGTGATGTTCAAAATACACGACCTCAGGACGTCACCAATGGGAATTGGATTTCGGGGATTGCACCTTTAGATGCAGCAAGATTGGGTAATCAAGATAAATTACCAATAAGTATGACTGCTAATCCGGGTCATAACCATTATTATTTATTGCCCTTCTTATTGGGTTTAATTGGATTGGTTTACCAATTCTATAAAGACCCTAAAGATTGGTTAGTGTTAGGGCTGTTGTTCTTTTTTACAGGAATGATGATTAACTTTTACACCAATCCTCCATCTCCACAACCAAGAGAGAGAGATTACGCTTATGTGGGCTCTTTTTATGTGTTTGCCATTTGGATAGCCGTAGGTGTTTATGCCTTGTATGAAATGCTCAGTAAAAAAATGCCTAAAAACATAAGTGCTGTAGCAGTTTCTGTGGGATGTTTGTTATTAGTGCCTACAATTATGGCCCACCAAAATTGGGACGATCACAACCGTAATGGAGTGTATACTGCAAGTGATTTTGCGAAAAATTATTTAAATTCTTGTGCACCTAATGCCATCTTATTTACCAACGGAGATAATGACACCTTTCCGTTATGGTATGTGCAAGAAGTTTTGCGTTACCGTACAGATGTAAGAGTAGTGAACTTAAGTTTGTTAAATACCGATTGGTACATTGAGCAAATGAGAAGAAAAGCGTGGGATGCAGATGGTATTCCTCAGGCACTTCCAGAATCGAAACTAAGACAAGGAACCAATGATTATGTGCCTATTTATGAAAGACCAGAAGTAACGGGGTTTAGAGATGTAGATGAAATTATTGCTTTTGTTGCGGATGACACCCCAAAATCTAAAGTTGGTGTTGGACAGGGTAGAAAACAAGTAGATTACATTCCTTCTAAAAACTTTAAGATTTCTGTAGATAAAGAAAAGGTGTTGGCCAACGGAACGGTTTCTCCAGATAGAGCGGATCGTATTGTTGACAATGTTGAGTGGACCGTAAACAAGAGTTACATCATGAAAAATGATTTAATCATCTTGGATATATTGGCGGCGAATGATTGGGAAAGACCCGTTTATTTTGCCATTACTACAGGTGCAAGCAGTTATTTAGGCTTAATGAACTATTTTCAATTGGAAGGATTGGCTTACCGTTTGGTTCCTTATAAAGCAGAAGTGTTTGATGGACAAACAGGAGAGGTAAATACAGACATTATGTATAAAAACTTAATGACTGAATTTAAGTGGGGAGGAATGAAAGCTTCTGACATCTACATGAATGAGAACAACAGAAGAATGTGTATGAATTTCAGAAACAACTTCTCTCGTTTATCTAGTGAATTTATTCGTTTGGGAGAAAAGCAAAAAGCGGTTGAGGTGTTGGATGAATGTTTAGCTGCTATTCCTGAAAGAAATGTGCCTTACAATTATTTTATGCTTTCTATTGCAGAAAACTATTATATATTAGGTGAATATGAAAAAGGGAACAAGATTATTGGAAGGTTGGTTGATCGTTATGAAAATGATTTAAAGTATTACGTTTCTTTAAAAGGTGATGCTAAAAAATCTGTTAGAGCAGATTCTGATAGAGCAAGACAAATTCTTCAACGAATAATTATGATGACAAACGATCGTTATAAAGAAGCCGGTATGGCAGAAGGGATGAAAGATAGATTTACAAGTATCAATAGTTTATTAATGAATGAAGTTCCTGCAAACTAAGATGAGTATTCAGGTTAAAGAAAATAGAGATGAAAAAGTTAATTAGAAATGCATTAAGAGGATTGGGATTATATTCTAAAGCTTTAGATGTAGAAAATAAAGTCATCACGGTTTTTAAAAAAGGAGAGCGTAAGGCGTTTTATAGCGATTTTATCAAAGAAGGAGATGTTGTTTTTGATGTTGGTGCCAACAAAGGAAACAGAACGGTGATCTTTTTAGAATTAGGTGCTAAAGTTGTTGCGGTAGAACCTCAAAAAGAATGTTACGAGCATTTGGTGAAACGTTTTGGAGACACTATTGAATTGATAAAATTAGGATTAGGAGAAAAAGAAAGTACAGCAACAATGTACGTTTCGGGTTCTACGCTCATTTCTTCGTTCTCTAAAGAGCATGTTGATGTAATGAAAGAAGATCGCTTTAAAGGCGCTGATTGGGGAGATACAATCGCTGTTAAAATGACAACAATGGATGTTTTAATTGAAAAGTACGGGACTCCATCTTTCTGTAAAATTGATGTTGAGGGGTACGAATACGATGTCTTAAAAGGATTGTCAAAACCCTTAAAAGCACTTTCGTTAGAATACATTGTTCCAGAAAATACACAAGTATTAGTGGATTGCTTAAAACATCTAGCTGCCCTTGGAGATATTGAATGTAACTTCTCTTACGGGGAGTCTATGAAATATAACTTGCCCAACTGGAAAACAGGTCAAGAAATGATTGATTTTGTGCAAACTCAAGAGTTTGCAGATACTTCTTATGGTGATGTTTACATCCAATTCGTATAAAGTAAATAATAGTGATGAGCTAAGTCCCGAATGGTTTTCATTCGGGACTTTTTTTTGCCCTAAAAAACCAGTCAGAATACTCTTTTAGCTATATTTTATTTGCGGAGTAAAACCAAAGCTTACAGCGGAAAGTCATGGATCAAGTTCAAAAAATTAGGAAGTAGAACAAGATGCTCTTGAATGGTGCAACAAAAAAAATGGATTATAAATTGGAGGTTTAGTGCCTTCCCTTTTGACTCTTTCATTGAACCTCTTTCCTTTTTACTTTTGCCTAGTGCCTAGTGCCTAGTGCCTAGTGCCTGTGCCTAGTGCCTAGTCCCTAGTGCCTCTTTCCCCTCTTTGTGGTGAATTGATAAGGGTTGGACTGGCTATCTCTTGTTAGTAGTTAGTTACTGAATGCTATTTACTTTTCGCTCTTTTCTCTTCTCTTGTCTTGTCTTGTCTTGTCTTGTCTTGTCTTGTCTTGTCCCTCTTTCCTTTTTACTTTTGCCTAGTGCCTAGTGCCTAGTTCCTAGTCCCTCTTTCCTCTTTCCTTTCACCTACTGCCTCTTCTCTATTTTTTTCATATTCGACTGCCCCCTAATAAATTAGAAATGCAATTGATTGGGGGCAGTTGTTTGTATTTTTTTCAAACAAAAAATCCCCATCTGTTAAAAACAAATGGGGATCGTATCTTTTAAAAAACTGTTTTTACATCAGAATAGATCTCATTAGGATAAATACCGCTGCACCAGCTAAATAGCCAATTAATGCGAGCCAAGCGATTTTCTTTAAGTACCAGAAGTAAGAGATTTTTTCCATTCCCATGGCAACAACACCAGCAGCAGAGCCGATAATTAACATACTTCCGCCAGTACCCGCAGCATAAGCGATAAAGTGCCAAGTAGAAGAATCCATTGGAAAACTAGTCATGTCAAACATACCCATACTTGCAGCAACTAAAGGTACGTTATCAATCACAGCAGAACCAGCACCTAATAACATCACAAACACATCTGGATGAATAGCGTTCTGAACATCTTGTCCGAAAGTAAAGATTAACCCTAAAGACTCTAAAGCAGCTACCGTCATTAAAATTCCTAAGAAAAATAAGATAGATGGCATTTCTATTTTAGCTAAAGCACTAAAAGTAGGGCTTGCATGATGACCAGAATCTTCACTGTGGTTCAATTCATCGTCTATACTGCTCATGCTAAACCTTCTGTTACTAATCACTTCAGCAAACAATGCTACAATAGAGAGTGATAACATCATACCAACATAAGGAGGTAAGTGAGTTACTGTTTTAAAAATAGGTACAAAAACAATCATTCCTAAACCTAAATAAAGCATCATAGCACCTTTGCTATCCGTTTCATTTTCAGAATCTTCACCCGTTTCAAATGTTCCTTTAAATGCGGGTAAAAAGCTGGCAATGCTTGTAGGGATTATCATACAAACCAATGAAGGAAGAACTAAAAATTCGATTAATGCTCCAGCACTCACTTTTTTACCCATCCATAACATGGTTGTGGTAACATCTCCAATAGGAGACCAGGCGCCACCAGCATTTGCAGCAATAATTATTAAACCAGCAAACCAAATTCTATCGGCTTTGTTGGGCACTAACTTTCTAAGAATCGTAATTAATACGATGGTAGCAGTTAAGTTATCGATAATTGCAGATAAGATAAACCCTAAGATACAAACGATCCAAAGCAAAGTACTTTTCTTGTTGGTTTTGATAAACCCTTTAATCGTAGAAAATCCTTTAAAATGATCAATGATCTCCACAATAGTCATGGCTCCAACTAAGAAGATTAAGATTTCACACGTTTTACCAAAATGGTGAAGTAAAGTACTTTCCATTAGATGTAGCTTCGCTTCGTGGTCCATTCCTCCAAACCCTTCGAGCATTTTCATGGCGTGAGAATCAAACCAAGAGGTAAACCCATCTAAACCAAAAGCTACTCCAGCCCAAGCCAACGCCATCATTAGAAGTGCAGGAACCAATTTATCTACTTTAATAGAGTGTTCCAGTGTGATTGCAAGATATCCTAAGACGAATACGGCTACAATAAATATTTCCATAATTATAGTTATTTAGTTAATTGATTACAAAAATAATATTTTAAACCAATTGAGCTAATGCAATTTCAAAAGCAGTTTTTGCGATGTTCGTTTTACTCGAGTTTTTAGCGTGGGCTTTAAGCAACGCTTCTTTAATAATGTTCGAAGTATCTTCAAATATGGCGATATCTTCAATCGCCGTTAAATCAGAACTCATTAAGTAGGCAAATACTCTTGCCATACCACAGTTAGAAATAAAATCAGGAATAATACTAATGTTGTTGTCTGTAAAATCAGCAATTGGTCCAAAGAAAATTGCTGGATCAGCAAAAGGAACATTTGCTCCGGCAGCAATTACTTCCATGCCAGCAGCAATCATTCTCTCTACTTGATCTTGAGTAATTAAACGAGAGGCAGCACAAGGTAAAAACACTTCCGCTTTAATGTCCCAAATCTTGGCATTTACTTCGTCAAAAGAAAGCATATTTTCAGCATTCAATTTGTTTCCATCCTTCGCATTAAATAAAGCAGTAATTTCTTCGTAAGAAAAACCTTCCTCTTTAATTAATCCGCCAACTCTATCGATAATCCCAACAATGATTGCGCCCTCTTGAGCCAAATAATAAGCTCCAGCAGCACCAACATTTCCCCATCCTTGGATGATTACTCTTTTGCCTTTTAACTCTCCACCATAAACCGCATAATAATGTTTTACAGATTCTGCTACACCGTAACCTGTAATCATATCCGCTACCACATATTTTCGGTTAACGTCAGGACTTAAGTTGTTGTCTTCAATCACTTTTAAAACACCATGTCTTAATTGTCCGATTCTATTAATTTTTTGCGCTTCTCTAGGTTGAAAGTGACCATTAAATACCCCTTCTTGAGGATGCCAAACACCACAATCTTCAGTCATTGGAATTACTTCGTGAATTTCATCCACGTTTAAATCACCACCCGTTCCATAATAATGTTTTAATAATGGTGTAACCGCTGCGTACCATCTTTTTAAAACCCCTTCTTTTCTTGGGTCATTCGGATCAAAGTTAATTCCCGATTTAGCACCACCTATAGCAGGACCAGAAACGGTAAACTTTACTTCCATTGTTTTGGCCAATGAAGTTACTTCATGTTTGTCTAAACCAACTCTCATTCTTGTTCCACCACCAGCAGCACCACCTCTTAACGAGTTAATAACTACCCATCCTTTTGCTTCTGTTTCTGCATCGTTCCATTCAAAAACGATTTCAGGAGTCTTATTCTCAAACTTATTTAGTAAATCTATCATGCTGTTTTTTTTATTTTCTTAATGTCAAATGAAACTCGCAAATGAATAAGTATCAAACAAAATTGGTTGATACGCTGCTTTTTTCATGGTTTTTTTTAAGTCGAACAAAACTAGAAAAAAGGAATGAGGTTTTTCATCAAAGCAGCTTAAAATCAAGCGTTAAAATAGTTGAGATCTTATAAGTCAGATATTTTGTTTTAAAGCTGTGGAATCCTTAATTTAGTCGTCCTAAAAAACGATAAGTTTAACATAAAATAAAACAAATGAAAGTAACAGTAGTAGGAGCAGGAGCCGTAGGAGCAAGTTGTGCGGAGTATATTGCCATTAAAGATTTTGCAGCTGAGGTTGTATTGGTAGATATTAAGGAAGGTTTTGCAGAAGGTAAAGCTATGGATTTAATGCAATGTGCTTCATTAAATGCATTTGATACTAAAATTACAGGAGCAACCAATGATTATTCTAAAACTGCAGGCAGTGATGTTGCAGTAATTACTAGTGGTATTCCTCGTAAGCCAGGAATGACTCGTGAAGAATTGATTGGCATTAATGCTGGCATTGTAAAAACTGTTGCTGCTAGTTTAATTGAGCATTCTCCAAATGTTATTATTATTGTGGTAAGTAATCCAATGGATACAATGGCCTACTTAGCCCATAAAGCTACTGGTTTGCCAAGAAATAGAATTATTGGAATGGGTGGAGCTTTAGATAGCGCTCGTTTTAAATACAGATTAGCAGAAGCTTTAGGTTGCCCATCTTCAGATGTTGAAGGAATGGTAATTGGTGGACACAGTGATACTGGTATGGTTCCATTAATTGGAAAAGCAGTGAGAAATAGTGTTCCCGTTTCAGAATTTTTAACTCAAGCTAGAATGGCTGAACTTGTTGAAGCAACGAAAGTTGGTGGTGCTACCTTAACTGGATTATTAGGTACAAGTGCTTGGTATGCTCCTGGAGCAGCAGTTTCTGCAATGGTTCAAGCAATTGCTCAAGATGCTCAAAAAATGTTTCCTTGCTCTGCTTTATTACAAGGTGAATATGGATTAAATGATTTATCAATAGGTGTTCCTTGTATTTTAGGGAAGAATGGAATTGAAAAAATCGTTGAAATTGAGCTGACTGCTGCTGAAAAAGAAAAATTAGTTGCTAGTGCTGAGGGAGTTAAGAAAACTAATGCATTATTAGAAGGAATTACAGCATAATTTAGTTATGTTTGCAAAACTTAAGCGAGAGTAGCTCAGTTGATAGAGCGTCAGCCTTCCAAGCTGAGGGTCGCGGGTTTGAGCCCCGTCTCTCGCTCAATAGTTTAAATGCCGGACTTGTTCCGGCATTTTTTATTTATACTTTTTTGTCATTCCGATTGAAGCGTTTGCGGAATAGAGGAATCTTTTTAAATACTACTAAACAGTAAAAAGATACCTCGGCTGTGCTCGGTATGACATATTTATTCATTTATTATATGAAAACAATAATTCCAATAGAAATATTTCCAATAGAGGATGATGGTTATCATTTAAAAGTATCGGTTTACATTAATCAGAAAATTGCCATTATGATATTAGATACTGGTGCATCTCGTTCCGTTTTTGATGAATCAAGAATAATTGAATTTGTAAACGAAGAAGCTGTTGAAGATCATGATCGTTTATCTACCGGTTTGGGAACAAATACAATGGAAAGTAAAAAAGTAATTATTGATAAAA
>JAWUVT010000008.1:0-15467 GCA_034112225.1 Flavobacteriales bacterium
TATTTCATTGACCAATCTAATTTTATGGACGAAGAATATCTTATCAATGAAACAACATCTTTAATTGAATAATAGCCTAAAAAAAAATCACAATCATAGATGAAGTTTGAATGTTCGTATCTAAAATCAGGTTCAAAAGTAAAATATTCTATACCATTCCAATAAACATTTTTTAAATCACAAATGTTATAATTAATAAAAGTTGTAGAGTCTTTATATTTAATAGATTCAATAAGAATAGAATCTTTTTTAAAACTTATTCCAGTATTATTTAAACTTGAAGATTCTTTTAAGAATTTAATGTTTAAATTGTAAAATACAGTATCTCCATCATTTTCAACGATCCAATTACTCCAGGTGTCACATTTTTTATACCTGTCATCATCTTTCTTAAAAATGGTTAATGATTCAATATTTTTCCCACTAAAATCAACGACTAATTTTCTTGGGATATAAGTTGTTTTATGATTTTTATTTTTCTTGTATTGATAGAATATGTTTTCAGCATTCACCAAGGTTATTTTACATTGAATAGTATCTTGACTTTTAGTGATAATTATATCGTTCAAATCTTGACTATACAATTTAAAGCCTATAAAAAGGAGTACTATTGAAAAGTAGATCTTAGTCATCAATAAAAATAAAACTGCTTAACCAATCAAAAAGATACAAGGACGTTTATGTAGATTAATTTTTGTGGTTTTCCATTCTTCAACGGTTTTCGTGTAAATCTGTTCTGTTTGCAAGGTGATGTCAATTGCAATACAAAGCTTTGTAGTACTAAAACAGTTTTTAATAATGTCTTCAATAACGTGTGAATTTCTAAATGGGGTTTCAATAAACAATTGTGTTTGTTGCTTAATTTTAGCCAATTTCTCTAATTCTTTTAGCTTTCGGGTTCTCTCCTTTTGGTCTTTTGGTAAATAGCCATTAAAACAAAAACTTTGTCCGTTAAATCCACTTGCCATTAATGCTAAGAGGATAGAGGAGGGGCCTACTAAAGGAACTACTTTTATTTTTTGTTGTTGCGCTAAAGCAACAATGTCTGCTCCAGGATCTGCAACACCTGGACAACCTGCTTCAGATAAAACACCAATATTTTTGCCTTCTTCAATTGGTTTTAGAAAGGTTGGCAGCTCTGTTGTGTGCGTTCGTTTATTTAACTCAAAAAAAGTTAACTCATTTATTGGCTTTAGAATGCCTGTTTTTTTCAAGAACCTTCTTGCAGTTTTGATATTTTCAACAATGTAAATGTCAATTTCGTTAATGAGTTCATTGTTCAATTCAGGAATTACTTTGTTAATTGCAGTTTCTCCTAACGTAACAGGAATCATGTAAAGGGTACCTTTCTTATTCATTTTTTAAGCTTTTTATAAAATTATCACAAGCAAGGTCTAGTAGTTGATAAACAACCTCAAAACCTTGATTTCCTCCATAATAAGGATCTGGAACATTCTTGTTTTCATGAGGATGATACTGTTCTAAAAACAAATCAACTTTATTTGTATCTTCTGAAGTTCTTGCTAAGCTTAATATGTTTTCTTTATTTGACTCATCCATAGCAAAGATGTAATCAAACGCATCAAAATCTTCAACAATAAATTGACGTCCACGTTGGTAAGCGATATCTAATCCGTGTTCAATGGCTTTGTGTTGCATTCTTTTATCTGGAGCTTTACCAATATGATAATTAGATGTTCCTGCAGAGTCAATAGTTAGCGCAAGCCCGTGGCTTTTTATTTTATGAATTAAGATGCCTTCAGCTATCGCCGAACGACAGATGTTTCCCAAACAAACAAACAGAACTTTAGGCATAAGCGTCAATTAATTGTAACATATAAAGTTGCGCAAATGTAATGTTAACTTTCACAAGCATCAACAATTATTTTAGGCAATACTTATTCTAAAATATAAAATGATAAGACGTAGAGTAGGGCGGCTATAATTATTCCAATAGTAGCATAAAACAATCCGTTTTGGCCTGCTTTGTTAATTGGTTTGTAGTGTTTTGGTGTTTCATATTTTCTATTGAGGAATCCCATTGTAAGTAAAGGTAATTAAAATAAAGATCTCGCCCTTCAATGGCATTTATTCAGCATCCTATTTTGAAAAAGAGTGAGCTTAAAAAAAAACAGGAACAACTTAATGTTCCTGTTTAGTTCTTACAATATAATGAGAATCATTATCTGTTATTTCGCTTATTGCAAGCTAATTTTTTTCTTTAAATCATCAATGTAACCTTTAAAACGCTTATCAGTATCCATTAAATTATTAACTGTTTTACAAGCATGTAATACGGTTGCGTGATCTTTACCACCACAGTGCATTCCAATTGTTGCTAAACTAGATTTAGTCATTTGTTTAGAGAAATACATTGCAATTTGTCTTGCTTGTACCACTTCTCTTTTTCTTGTTTTAGATTTCAAGGTGTCAATGGCCATGTCAAAATAGTCACAAACTACTTTTTGAATGTAGTCAATAGATACTTCTTTAGCCGTGTTTTTAACAAACTTATCAACCATTTGACGGGCCAAATCTAAGTTTACCGCTTTCTTATTTAAAGAAGACTGTGCCAAAATAGAAATTAATGCCCCCTCTAATTCTCTTACGTTAGTTGTAATACTATAACCAATGTACTCCACAACATCTTTAGGAAGCTCAAGACCTTCTTGGTACATTTTCTTCTCCAAAATAGCAATTCTTGTTTCTAATTCTGGAGCTTGTAAATCAGCAGCTAGTCCCCATTTAAAACGAGAGAGTAGACGTTGTTCCATTCCTATTATTTCAACAGGTGCTTTATCGGCAGTTAAAATAATTTGTTTTCCAGACTGGTGTAAATGATTAAAGATATGAAAGAAGATGTCCTGAGTTTTTGGTTTACCACCAAAGAATTGAACATCATCAATAATTAATACATCAATCATTTGATAGAAATGAATGAAATCGTTTTGTTCATTGTTTCTTACCGCATCAATAAATTGAGTTGTAAATTTTTCTGAAGAAACATACAGTACTGTTTTGTTAGGGAATCTAGTTTTAACATCAATACCTATAGAATGAGCTAAGTGTGTTTTTCCTAAACCAACTCCTCCATAAATCAAAAGTGGATTAAATGCTGTTCCTCCAGGATTTTTTGCTACTGCAAAACCCGCTGAACGAGCTAAGCGATTGCAATCACCTTCTACAAAGTTTGAAAAAGAGTAGTTAGGGTTTAATTGAGAATCTACATTTATCTTTTTAAGACCAGGAATAATAAATGGGTTTCTTATTGATTTGTCTTTATTTAAATCAATAGGCATAGAAACAGGCGAGTTTTTAATTGCCTGTCTGTTTGTTCCAGGAATTCTTACCGTGTATGGTTTCGTACCATTTTGGCTATTTTCCATGATAATGCTATACTCTAATCTTCCTTCAGCCCCGAGTTCCTTTCTAATGGTTTTCTTTAGAATATCAACATAGTGTTCTTCCAGCCATTCATAGAAGAATTGACTTGGCACCTGTATTGTTAAAACTTTGGCTTTCAATTTTAAGGGTTTTATAGGTTCAAACCAAGTTTTATAGCTTTGTAAGCTTACATTATCCTTGACAACCTGTAGGCAATTTTCCCAAACTGAATTAAAATCTTTCTGCATTTTTAAGTTCCTTCTTTTAAGTTAAAAATAGTTGTTTATTTCTAAAACTTAGCGCATGATCTTAGTAGTTCATTGTTGAAAAATAAATTGCCGTTCCCTCTAACGATAACTACTTGATAATCAATATTTTCTATTTGAAAATTACGCCTTTGTTTTACTATAACAAATATTTGAATAAAAAAGTGAAAAAAAAAACTTTTAGGGTATTGTTTTTTATGAATTTTTTTACCCGTTATTCTAAGGTTCTGATAACTAACTCAATAATTTTCAGAGTTATTAACAAAGTATTTTTCACCCCTAAATACTCACTAATCAATCGGCATCGGTTATCACTACAAAATTCCCAATTACGTGCTATTTCCCCTAAGAATTGACCAACGCTTAATTCCTTATTCACTCTAGTGATTAAGCCTGTATTACTTTTTTTATTAGCTCTATTTTTTAGTACACAATTTTTATTTTTCTGTGTTAGACAAAAAAATAACAAATATTATTTGTTTTAATTATTTTGTGATTTTATCACAATACTTAAAAAGCTAGAGTTTCCGAAATAGGGTATAGATTGTCCGTTCTTTTTATTTGTTTGTATTGTGTTTTATAGATTTTTATTCCTCTTCATTGACCTAAGAAAACAATTGACATGAATCAATAGTAATGGAGTTCATTTTGTGACTTTAAATTGGATTGTTGTAATAAATAGTTAAATGAAGTTAAGCATGAAAATGGAGTGGATGAAAATTCTAAAAAGAATAGTGTTATTTTGCGAACGATATTAATGTTAAAATAAGGGGGTAAAATATGTATGTTTCAAAAACAACAGTAAGGGTAAGGTATTCTGAAACGGATATGATGGGCTACTGCTATTATGGTAATTACGCTACTTATTTTGAAGTAGCAAGAGTAGAGGCGATTCGTAAATTGGGCTTTAGTTATAAGCAAATGGAAGATGATGGAGTTGCTTTGCCCGTTTTAGAATTTTCTATTAAATACTTTAAACCTGCTTTTTATGATGACGAGTTAACGATAGAAACTTCTGTTATTGAAATGCCTCATGTAAGAATTCATTTCACCTACAAAACATTTAATTCAAAAGGTATTCAAATTAATGAAGCAAAGACTTCATTAGTTTTTATTGATAAAGTAACAATGAAACCTTGTAAAGCTCCTCAAGAATTTATTTCAGCGCTTAAAAAATATTTTAAATAAGAGGTGAAACCATTATTCTTATCGTAATATTGCGATAATACTAATTCTTATGGGAGTTTCTAAGACCACACAATTTACAACAACACAAAACCGTAAAGCAGAACTGTTTAAAGCTTTAGGTCATCCTGCAAGAATTGCAATTGTTGAATTTTTATTGGAAAAAAGTGCTTGTATTTGTAACGACTTAGTAGAAATACTTCCTTTATCACAATCCACCATATCCCAACATTTGGCAGCATTAAAAAAAGTAGGGATCATTAAAGGAGAAATAGAAGGCGCTAAAATGTGTTATTGTATAGACATTTCAGTATGGGAAGAAATGAACAAGATCAATCAATTATTAATTGAAAGTTATTCGAAAAAGATCGAATGCTGTTAAACTTAAAAAACAATGAAATTATCTGAATTTAAAAAAGCATTAAATCCATTAGAAAAAGTAAGCTTTAGATTGCCTAATGGAGAATTTGTAGCAGCACATATTCATATCACTGAAGTAGGGATGATTCACAAAGAATTTATCGATTGTGGAGGGGTTCTAAGAACTGAAACTAAAGTTGGTTTTCAGTTATGGAAAGACGATAATGATATAGCACATCGTTTATTGCCCGAAAGATTACTTCATATTATTGCACTTTCAGAAAATAACTTAACGATTTTAGATGAAGAAATTGAAGTCGAATATCAAGCAGAAACTATTGGTAAGTATGGTGTTGAATTTAATGGCTTCGAATTTGTTTTAACCAATAAACAAACCGCTTGTTTGGCTGAAGATAATTGTGGAATACCAGCAGTTAAACAAAAAGTTAGTATAGCTGCTTTACCAACCGAAACAAATTCTTGTAATCCTTCTTCAGGCTGCTGCTAACTCAGTAAAACCGAGAATTAAAATTGAGTAGGATGGCGGTAAATAATAAGATTAATGATATGAGGAATTACATTTCGGAAGTGATAGGCACTTTCTTTTTAATTTTTGCTGGTTGCGGCGCTATGGTAGTAAATACTTATAGTGGTGGGGCTTTGGGTCATGTTGGTGTTGCCATGACTTGGGGGTTAATTGTTATGGTTATCATTTACACCATTGGAGACATTTCAGGAGCGCATTTAAACCCTGCGGTTACTTTAGGTTTCTGGATTGCAAAGCGTTTTAAAGGGAAAGAGGTGGTCCCATATATTATCGCACAAACAATAGGTGCGTTTTTAGCCAGTTTTGCACTACGGGTAATGTTTCCGTTAGATGAAACTTTAGGAGCCTCATTGCCTTCAAGTACTTGGGAGCAATCATTCATTATGGAGCTCATTCTCACCTTCCTTTTAATGTATGTAATTTTAAATGTTTCTAGTGGTGCTAAAGAAAAAGGAATTATGGCCGGAACAGCCATTGGAGCTACAGTAGGTTTAGAAGCTATGTTTGCCGGGCCTGTTTGTGGGGCATCAATGAATCCAATACGATCTATTGCTCCAGCTGTTGTTTCAGGGCATACAGAGTATTTGTGGGCTTATGTTATCTCAACTTTATTAGGCGCTGTATTGGCTGTCGTTGTATTTAAAATCACTAGAAAAGAGGTGGTTTAAAATGAGAGCATCATTAAAGGCTAAAGCATTACAAGTTTGTAAGGAGAAGATTGAAAAAAAAGGAACAGCTGTTGGATTGTCTTTTTATGCGTTTTTTACCAACAAAAATGAGCATCCAGAAATGTTAATGGAAATGGCAGAGTGGTGGATTAAGAAGAATAAACTAAATCATTTTGAAAAAGCAATTAAAATTAAAAAATTAATAGAAGAGCTATGAAAAAAGTATTATTTGTTTGTGTAGAAAATTCGTGTAGAAGTCAAATGGCAGAGGCCTTTGGTAAAATGCATGGAGAAGGAATAATCGATGTTTACAGTTCGGGTTCTAAACCTTCTGGAATCGTTAATCCAAAAGCGATTAAAGCAATGGCAGCTGTTGGTTATGATTTAAATGCACATACTTCTGAAGGTTTAACTGAAATTCCTCAAGAAAGATATGAATATGCGATTACAATGGGGTGTGGAGATGAATGTCCAATGATTGATGCAGAAAATAGAGAAGATTGGGCGCTACCAGATCCTAAACATATGGACGCTTCAGAATTTAATAAGGTGAGAGACATTATAGAGGCCGAGGTAAAAGATTTAATCGACAAACTAAAAGGCTAGGTTTTTACCGCATAAGCTCTTTTTCGATAGCCCTTCGATAAGCTCAGGGTAATACTTTAGAAGAGGACAACTTTCTAAAGGGCTTACAACCCTTGTTTCTTATATGCTCTCATTTGTTTTGTAGGCTCTATGGTAGAGTACCCTTTCCACAGTTTATCGTCAAATTGATCCACATAAATCACCTTAATATATTTGGGTTGTTTAGCTTGTAAATATTCTGTTGATGAAATTCCCTCTTCACTAAGAACAAAAAATTCTGAAGTAATTTCTGAGTTGAGAGATACATTCAATCGTACTTTTATTTCGTTTAACTTCTTATCCCAAAAAAATCTTTTTCTTTTTTTAAGCAATGAAACGTTTCTGTTAAAGGTTGTTTTTTTACCTGTTTTTTGCGAACAATACTTTAGTTGGTAGTAGCCATTTTCTTTCTCATAACTTACTGAATTAGAAAATAGATTTTGAAAATAGCCAATGCCTAAAAGCTTAATGTTGGTCCCATTTTTCCCCGGTGCGTATTCGTAATCAGCTTTAACCAACGCATAAGTTTCCATAGCAATGTAAACTCTACCAATGTATTTACCGCTCTTATTGTTAGGATCAAAATCTATTATATAGACATTCTCACCATTAAACCTTGTTCCTCCAACCAATTGGTAGTTGTATTTACTTGTGGAGTGTAAAAATTCCCATTTTTTTTTATCATTGATTAACTCATTGAGCTTTTTATTGACACTTTCTCTATAATAACGAGATTGGAATTTTGAACTGTTGGGGTCTTTTATTGAATCATTTTTAGCCTCATCATTCAGCTCTATTTCACTGCCAATTATTCCACTTTTTACTTTCCAATATTCTTTTTCATGGGTGTTTTTAAACATCTTTTCAAAGATAGACTCTAGCTGTTCTAGATCGGCAAGGTCTTTCTCTTTTAGTGAAACCATTTTTATGGGTACGATTTTTAACGTATCCTTTTTCTGTTCAGAAAAATAGAGCTCTCCTAGAAAATCGGTGTAAGATATGGAGTGTTTGGGTACCTTTTTTTCAATGTATTGAGTCATTTTGTTGTCCAACTTCGCAAATGAACTTTTTTTAAATTTCATACTAAAATGATTGATGTCTGTAACGTATTGACTCCGAATAAAAACTTGGTTCTTTTTATTCATTCTTTTGTAGTTTTTACCTTTGTTCTTCAGTACTCTTTTTATGATTTGCTCTGGATCTTTCTCCTCCGAAAAAACAAATGCCTCTGATAAATTAAAAACAGCTTCTTTTAAATAAATGGTTGGATTGTTTTTAAAGTCTGTAATAGAAACGTTTTTGGTTGCATACCCAATAAATAAAAAACTTAAGGAATCCTCTTTGCTAAGGGTAGAAATGTCAATTGAAAAACTACCCGTTTCGTTTGTTATTGTTCCTCCACTTTTCGTTAAAACAGCTACATTGGCATAAGGGAGAGGTGCATTCGTTGTTTCATTCAATAACAATCCCTTTACAATAGAGGTTTCTTGCGCAGCTCCATTCCTTACCAGCGCAATTGAACAAAAAATGAATAGCAAAGCAGTAGTTAATATGGTTCTTAATTTTAGCATAATATTCCTAACAACTTATTTTGCATAAAAGTACTATGGATATGTTATAATTAGGATGTCGTTTTGGTAACAAGTGTTAAATTGTTATCAACTTTAGCCTTTTTTTTAGGATGTACCCTTAGATTAACGGCTTATCTTTTTTGTGTTTAACGGTATAGGTGTATTCGATGGTCTTAATTTGTTGACCAAAAAGTGGAAACGACCAACTTAGCATTCCTGTTTCTTTCTTGTAGCTGGCATCGTCCGAGCTAAGTAAATCTACTTTTATCGTTTCGAATTGCGGTACAGGAATATGGTCCTCTATAATGATATCAATGTCATTTACACGATTATTTTTTAGTAAAAGTTGATAAGTGAAAAGTTCTGTTCTATCGTCATTCAACAACTTATCTTTTTTCACTTCTTTCGTCAACTTTCTTCTAATGGATATTCTTTCATCTCTTCCAAGAGTAAGGGCTAAAGAATCTCCCATTACATCAGGATTCAACATGGTTTCTCCAATAAAAGTTCCTTCAAAATATACATTGGCTTTTGCAGGGAGTAAGCTTAGCTCCTCAAAACCGCTAATATTAGCAACCAAAAAAGCATCTTTATCTAATTTAGGAACCATATAATATTGATACTGGGCTTTTAGTTTTTCACTTTTTACGGACACCAAATGGTTTTGACCATCGGAAGGGATAGAGTAAGGAATTGAAATGTCAAAAGCTATACTGGTTAAATTATCATTTATTGTAGCATAATAGGCTGATGTTTGAGCTGGCGCTAATTTTTCTTCTAACTTATCATAATTACTAAAAGCTTCCATCTTTGAAGTGGAGGCTTTAGACTTTTGGATCCCATTCGAATATTTAGATCGTTTTGGAGGATTTGTGGCCCTGTAATAATTGAGATACCAAACCGGCAAAACAGGCTTTGTTTTACTCTTATTTGGATTGTTTGTAGCTAATTTTAGGTGTACATTCTCCCAATCTTCTCCAGAGTTTTGGTAGATGTTTGCGCTGTAAGTTAAAGCTATTGGCTCATTAATGCCTGTTGCTCGAATGTCATATTTAGGACTCCACGAAGCGCCACTTACTAAGTAATTGAGTTCCATAGTTCCCGTAGTTGCTTCAGCAGCAGAAATGGTGACTATTATTTGATGGTTAGGCTTTGACGGTTGAACCACATAAACCCTAGCATGATTTGCTTTCATTTTAGCAAAACGGTCATCTAAAGCTATTTTTAGCTTATTTAAAAGGTATTCCTTTTTTTTTAATTGAATTAAACTCGTATTAATGTTGTTGTATTTTTCTCTAAAAAAAAATAAAGCATCTTTTAACAATTGTAAAGAATCACTTTGTATACTCTTATTCCCAATGAGTATTTTTTTCTCTAACGCTAACACCTCTTTACGAAACTGTAATTCCTCCAAATCAAAACTTAATAAATCAATAGAATCTTGAAGGAGTTGAACTTGTTGACTAATTATTGCAGGAATTTTTGGGCTGATGGTAGATCCTTTGGGTTGAATCAATCGATACTTTGTGTCCAGTATGATGAAATTCCCTTTTCCTTTCACTTGAATGCTATTTGTATTCATTGTGGTGGAAAGGCTATCAAAAACAAGATCGGTGATTCCTTTTTTGATATTCATTTTACTGTGTCTAAAAACCTGAGCTCCATTTAAGAATACGGTAACATTTTTTACGGTAGATTGCACCACTTTTTTGTGATTTCCAAATGAATGGTTGCTTCCAATGAGTAAGCAAAGTAAAACGAATAAATTTTTCATAAGAGTTAGATTTTGTGATTAATATTCTATTGATGTATCTTTGTTACCTATTGCATACTTTTAAGACCTAAAATTGAAATGAAATGAAATACAGAGTTTTATCTGATCAAGAGCTAAAAGAATTAGAAGGTGAATTCAAGCATTTTTTAATTACGAATAATATTTATACAGAAGAGTGGGAGGCACTCAATAAAACCAAAGACAAAAAGGTATTAGAATTGGTTGAAATGTTTAGTGATATTGTTTTAGATAAAGCATTAAAGAACATAAAATATTTAGAACATGCTACGCCTCATGATATTAAGTTTTTTTGGTGTGAAGACGATAAAATGACTTTAATAGGAGTGACTTCTAAAAATAAAGAAATTGATTTTACGAAGCATACTTTGGCTGACTTTGCTACTGATTTAGACATCTTTAAAACATCAAAAAAATACCATAAAGAAAGAGAATTAGAAGTTTTTCAATTGTTAAATTCAGGCTGTACAATCATAGATGAAGAACGGTTTAACAAACTAGAGATGGCGTACAATTATTCCACTAAAAAAATGAAAAATTAGTGCGTTTTTCCTGTATCATATTTGCACTAACGTTTAGTTTAGGAATAAATGCTCAAACTGTAAAAGAGGTTCGTTTGGCCATCAATAAAATGGTTGCAGACCCAGGTTTAAAAAATGCATCGGTAAGTTTTTATGCCTTAGATCTCGATTCTAACCAAGTTGTAGCCAATTTTGAAGCCAATAAAAGTTTAGTTCCTGCTTCTACGCTAAAATTGATTACCACAGCAACGGCTTTAGAGTTTTTTGGTGCTGAAAAACAATTTACAACAACAATTCAATATTCTGGAGCAATTGATACTAATGGGGTTTTAAATGGTAACATTTTTATTGTCGGAGGGGGAGATCCCTGTTTAGGTGCGGATCGTTTTTCAACACATTATGGGAGTTTTATTGACAATTGGGCAAATGCAATTCTTAAATTAGGCATAGACTCTATTAATGGAAGAGTAATCGGGGATGCCTCAATTTTTAATGAGCAATTGATACCCCCAACATGGATATGGGCTGATTTAGGGAATTATTATGGCGCAGGCCCTTGTGGCTTATCCATTTACGAAAACAAATGTGAGCTTCAATTAAAATCAGGTAAGAATAAAGAAGCAACTGAAATTACATGTGTAACTCCCTACATACCGAACTTAGCATACAACAACAATGTAAAAGGAAAGAAGACTCGAAAAGATGAGGCTTACATCTTTGGTGGGCCTTATCAAAACAAGAGATCTATTGAGGGAAGTATTCCTATAAATAAGAAACGGTTTACAGTTAAAGGGTCAATTCCTGACCCTGCTTATTTAACTGCTTTTGAGTTGGATATGCGCTTAAGAAATAAAGGGGTGAAATTGGCAAATCCATCCAGTACACTTCGTATCCTTAAGCTAGAGAATAAAACAATGGAAAATTCAAAAAAACAAACCATTGCCATCACATCTTCACCAAAATTGTCGGAGATCATTCGATTAACAAACTTTTATAGTATTAATCTCTATGCCGAACATTTAATGAGCCAAATTGGTTTGTTCAATCATTTAGTAGCAGATACGGAAAATGGAGTTGAAGCAACAACCCTTTTTTGGAAAGAAAAAAATATAGATGTAACTGGAATGTACCTATCTGATGGTAGTGGATTGTCTCGCTTTAATTCAATAACGACTCAACAAATCGTTGGTGTTTTACACTACATGAATCAAAGTAAAAATAAAACCCATTTTAGGAATTCTTTACCGATTGCGGGCCAATCTGGAACAATGAGAAACATAGGTAAAGGAACCGTAGCATCCGGAAAAGTAATGGCCAAAAGTGGCTCGATGACGCGTGTAAAAAGCTACGCAGGCTATATTACAACTAAGAGCAAAAAGCAGTTAGCTTTTGCCTTAATTGTAAATAATTTTAATTGTACTTCATTTCAAATGAAAAAGAAGATCGAGAAAATAATGATTAAACTCGCTGAAATAGAATCGTAATTTTACTTTGATTTTTTAGGCTTAGAAACAGGTTTTCCGTTTTTAAACTCTCCTAAAATAACCACATCTTTTACTTTGTCGTATTCTTTGATTGCGATGTTCATTGCTTTTTCAGTCTCTCTCATAATCTTAATCCCAGACTTACTTCCTTTATTTCGAATTTCTAAATAATATCCGTCTTTTAATTTTGTTGGTTTTGTTGCCGGTCTTCCCATCTATATTAAATATTTTTTATTGACGGCTAATGTACATTTTATTAACGTTAAAACCAATCTTAATTTACTTGTTTTAATAATTTATCAAATGTGCTCTTTTTGTTGATAAAGTATTCTTTGACAATACTGACGTTTATCATCCCTTTTAGGTTGGTGTTATTTACTTGATTTCTTTTGTTCTTATTTTGAGAGATTGCCCCATAAAATGAAAAATGAGCACGAATAATTGCCCATGCATGAGTTGGTTTTCCATCTACTAAAAACTTTACTGCCGCTAGTGCATCTAAACATAAACGAACAACTATTTTAGATAAACGACCTTTTTTAGCTAAGTTTTTATGGAGTGTTAGTAAGCTATTTCGGAAATTTAAAAACGTTTTTTGTGGGTTAATTTTATTTAAGGTACCACCGCCAACATGGTAAACCGTAGAAGTAGGACAATACATAATTTTATGGCCTTGATTTTTTAATCGCCAACACAAATCGATTTCTTCCATATGCGCAAAGTAAAAATCATCTAAGCCTCCAATTTCATGGTATGCTTTTGCGCGAATAAATAAAGCAGCTCCAGAAGCCCAGAAAATCTCTTTGGATTCATGGTATTGATTGGTGTCCTTTTCTACAGTATCGAAAATTCGACCTTGACAAAATGGATAGCCATATTTATCTAAAAAACCACCAGCAGCACCAGCGTATTCAAAATAATTTTTATCATTATAGGCTTTAATTTTGGGTTGACAGGCAACAATGGATGGATCTTTCTCTAGTAATGCTAACATTGGAGAGAGCCACTGTGCTGTAACTTCAACATCGGAATTTAAGAGTACATAGTATTCCGAATCTACTTGTTGTAACGCTTGATTATACCCTCCAGCGAAACCATAGTTGTGGTCTAAAGAAAGTATCTTAACCGTATGGAAATGTGCTTCTAAATAAGCAATAGAATCATCTGTTGAAGCATTGTCCGCAACAATAATTTCTGCTTGGTCAGAAAACTGGAGCACAGATGGTAAAAATTGGGTTAAGAATAACTTTCCATTCCAATTCAGAATAACAACCGCTATTTTTTTATTCAAAATAAACTATCTAGGATTATTATAATAATCATTCGCTCTTCCGCCATAATGATCGCTGTTATTTTCAGTTTCCATATCTACAGGCTGATTGGTTCTTTTGTGCAACTGAACTTTCCATTGTGCATTGTAAATATGTCCTGGCATATCTGAATGTAATAATGGATATTCATTGGTGCCCATATCTCTGTTGTAAAAAACAAACCTTTTATTACGAAATCTTTTAATTGTATGGTAATGCCAAATTTCATAGGGGTATGAATTGGGTTCACTTGTGACTTGAGTTCTAGTATTTGGTTTTCCATATTTTAAATAAACTCTTCCTCTATCCGCCTCATACCCTTTTGTAATTCCTGTAGAAAATAGTTTGTTAACTGCATCAACATCTTTTTTGTAAGCATTCCATACAAATTCAGGATCAAGTTCATTTCTAGTAATCCAGAAGTTATAAAAAAACTGCTTCATTAAATCTTCTTCCTTACCATTCAACTGATTCTCGGCAAATTGAATTTCTATTTTACTGGATATGGGTTGCAAGGTTTTTATATTTTCTACGAGATCCTCTTGACTCATGTTGTCTGCAAAAGTGTTGAAATAAGCATCCGAAGCTAACAATGGAGTTGCAGAAGGGTTACTTCTCTGAAAAAAGATACGCTTGTCATGTATCAATTCATTTTTTGTATTTCTAACTTCAATCACCAAGTTATAATTGCCCGAAGGTAAATCAACAATGGTAAAGGATTTTAATAAAATGGCAACGGGATTTGCCGTTTCTCTCACAAAGCTTTTGTAATTCCCCACCAATTTGTTGTTGTCTGAAGTTTCTATATGGTAAGAAAGTAAAAAAGGTTGAGCGGCACCAAATACTTTATCGGTATTGTATATTTCTGTATAGAATGCAATTTTCTCAAAGTCTTCTGAATAAAAGTCTGAAGTATAAGGGATAATATCATATCCATTTTTAGTTAAAATAGTTTTTTCTTTAGTGACTTTTAAAGTTTCAATGAATTCAATGTCAGAAATTGAAATTGTGTTAGCTGGATAATTAATAACAAGTTGTTGTTTAGAAACAAAGGGAACTTCATTCGATCCCAAGTCTTTTATCGAAACTTCAAATTCATAATTGCCATTGGGTAGAGAAAATCGTTGTTGATCTATAAAATTAACTCTCTCTTGAAGTGAATCCTTAATTTCAGGACTAGACAGGTTGTACTTTTTAAACTTTTTTATTTGGTTATCTTGCTTAAAAATAAAGGTAACTTCAATGTGACTCTGATAGGTATTAGTAGCTGTTTGAGAAAAAACAGCAGAACTTCCTACAATTGATAAGTAGGTTTCAATATAAGGTCCTGTATTAGGCGTATTAAATGTTCCGTAAGTAAAATTTGCTTTTAGACCTCCTGCAAATACATTTGCAGAAATCAAAACCATTAAAAGTACTGAAGTAAGAATTTTTCCCATCATAATTAGATTAAATGTAAAGTTAGTATTTATCTTTAAAAGTGAGCTATAGTTTTGATGAACGGTACACTAACTCCATTAATATTGAACCCATTTTCTCTTCAAAAAAAATAATTTCAAAAAAAACATGAAAAACATTTTATATTTAAAAGCAATTGCTACTTTTGTAGCGGAGATGTGGCAGAGTGGTCGATTGCGGTAGTCTTGAAAACTACTGTACTGCAAGGTACCGGGGGTTCGAATCCCTCCATCTCCGCCAGAAACGGATAAGCCCCTTACACAGTAAGGGGCTTTTTTTATGGATGCATTTAAGGTG
>JAWUVT010000009.1:0-7110 GCA_034112225.1 Flavobacteriales bacterium
ACCTCATAGTCAGCTTGTCGATCTACTGTTGAAGGGTAAACTTAAAATGCGCGAGGTCAGGAGCTTTTTTTTATTGGATCATATTTATTAAATTTGAATCAACCAATTCATTTTTTTAAGATGGCAGAAAATAGAACTCAAAAAACAGCTGTAAATGTTGCCGATTTTATTAGCGCTGTAGCCCACGAAGGAAAAAGAAAAGATGCCTTTGAAATTCTTGAAATGATGAAGGCTGTTACAGGAGAAGAACCAAAAATGTGGGGGGCAAGTATCATTGGATTTGGTGATTTGCACTATAAATATGCCAGTGGAAGAGAAGGGGATTGGTTTAAGGTTGGGTTTTCTCCTCGAAAAGCGAAGATTTCTTTGTACGGAAGTGGATGTAATGTTGCCATGCATGAAGAACTGTTAACTCGGTTTGGGAAACACAAGGCTGGTAAAGGTTGTTTGTACGTCAATAAACTGGCAGATATAGATATAGAAGTATTGAAGGAAATGACAAAAAAAGCTTACGATAACCCCAATATTCCTCAGTGATGAAAAGAAGTATGGTTACATTCTTGTTGATTTTGTCACTCTTAAAAGTAGACGGGCAAACTCATGCCGAAGAACATTATGAATTCGATAGACTTCATAAAATGATGAAAGGGTATTACAATAGAGGCTTGTATTACAAAGCCGTTTTATATCCAGACTCATTAGAGGGAAATAAATATGTGAAGGCCGATAGCTATTATTTTTTTGCCCGTATTTACGCTTTAAGTAATGAATTTCATAAAACTTTATTTAATCTAGAAAAAGCCGTTAAAGGAGGAATTACTAAAATCCAAATTGAACAAATGTATGATTTAGATGGGTTTAGAGAAAGTAATTTGCACATGATCTACGAAACAAATTATGACAAATGGCACCAGGAGTTTCTCCTTGTAGAACAAAGCTTGGTGTTGGATTCCGCTTACCTCAAAGAAATAAAAAAAATAGAGGCAACATATTCTCAAAGTATTAAGGTGCGAAGAGTTGATGGAGATGATGTTTATGAAGTGAATGATTCTGCTAAATATTATCAGACAAGAATAAGCGTAGATTCTATGCGGTTTTACTCATTGGTTGAGTTGATTCTTGAAAGAGGTTTTCCTACTCATGCATTAATAGGTGAAGAATTTTTTACTTTTTCACGCCATCTCCGGTATGATATTCCTGATAATTATGACGCGAATGCTAAAGATTGGCTGAAGATTAAAGCAATGATTTTTGTTGAAATGAAAAATGGGACGATTTATCCTTTCTATTATGCAGCTATAGAAGATTATATCTGTAGAAGTAGATCACAGCCATTTGTCTATGGAATAATAAACACTGTTTATAATAAGTTTATTGGAACCTCTGGTAAAACAGCTCAATACGAAAATCCAGAAGAACTGAATGTTAGAAGAAAAGCGGTTGGCTTATGTTCTATTCAATTAGAAATGTGGTCAGAAGCAAGAGAGTTGCCAGAATCTTTAAAAGAAGTTAATTTTAAATGAAACTATTATTTAGTTTCTTTGTCATTCCTACTTATGTGTCGGAAGTAATAGAGGACTCTTTTGAAACAGAGATTGCAAAGAGAGAAACTCCATAAATAAGCTAGGTCTGACATCCTAATTAAGATCAAAATGAGAGATATAGAAAATAGAGAAGACCTAATGATTTTAATGGAAGCGTTTTATTCTAAAATGCTAAAAGATGAACAGGTAGGTTACATTTTTACCAAGGTAGCAAAGTTAGATTTAGAACACCATTTACCCTTATTGGCTGATTTCTGGAACAATGCCTTATTTCATACTGGAGGGTATAAAAATAACGTGGTACAAATTCATAAAGATTTAAATGGCTTAGAAAAGTTGACTCCAGCACATTTTAAAAGATGGCAGGAACTCTTGATCGATACGATAGATCAAAGCTACAAAGGAGAACTCGCAGAAAAGATGAAGTTGAGAGCCTCTCAAGTTGGCATGACGATACAAGCAAAGCTTGGGCACTACTCATAATATATTTTTTAAAAAGGCTTGTTTAGAATCATTCTAAATAGTATTTTTGTAGCAGATGAAACAACAAAAAACTATTATTCTTCCTAGCATTCAGAATTCTTTAGTGGTAAAAGCTAAAAAGAAAAAGAAAGAAGTTTGTTGTGAGAAATTTAAAAAGAAAGGAAAAAACTGTTGCAAGTCTTGTCCTTTAAGTTGGGGTTAGGTTTCTTGCGCTCAAGAATCATTTTTAAGGATTTAGAATTTCGAAAAATGAATTACTACAGGATATGATTTGCATCTCTTTTTAGAAAAATAAACTTCATATTATATTGATAAACAGGATGCTGTACGATTTAATAGTGAGCTCCAAAGTCAATTGGATAATTTAGAATCTTCGAAAAGAACACCCTTTGTGCTGAGGTTTCAACAGCATTTATCGATCCAAGAAATTACTCAAGTTATGGAGTGCTCTGAAGGAACTGTAAAGTCTAGAATTTTCTATTCCTTAAAAATTTTGCACCAAAAATTAAAGATGTTTAATCTAGAATTATAAAGTTCTGGAGACTCACGTTACCGAGAAGTTAGAAAATATACTCGGAACTAAATCCTATTCATCTTTAAATGAAGCGGAAAAATTATAGGTATTGTCCCTAATTTCAGAAGAAGAGTAGGGACATTTTTATAAGCCTCTACAAGGGTTTATAGGCGGTTCAAAAAATGCAGAAAATAGACTTTCTTTACCCGCCAGAAGTATTGTTCAATTGGTAAGCTATTTTTCAAAAAAAATCAATTATTTTAATTGGACTGGATTAAACTTCCTTTCAATTCCCTGTTTATCCGTCCTTAGCCGCATCATTAATTTTTGCAATTGGCATCTCTTATTTACTTACACCAAATAAAAGTAGGAATAGCCCTAAAGCGGATGACTTAAGCGATGCCGAATTTAATAAGTATACAGCGGGAGATGGTTTTTCTTCAGAGCTGAGGGAGGTTGCAATTGAGGAGGATCTGACTCCATATCTAATGAATAGGAGCGTTGCAAATTGATAGGTTATTTTTGGTAAAGCGATCCACCTTCCTCAAATAATTTGTCAACTCTTTTTTCAACCTCTACATCCTTAATTAGAGCAGGCGCATGATGCGGTTTCTTACGCGCATCAATAATTAAAGGCCCATTACATCCCCAATGTTTGTTTTCTGTAAAAGAATCAACACCATAAATGTCGTTTGCAGGGTTACTTCTAGTAAAGGTTGTCCATAAAAAATTAGTTAAACTTTGCTCTATAAAACTAGCATCATCGGCAAGAACTATTATCATGATCCCTTCTAAGTCTTGAGTAGCTAATTCTTGAGCATACTGTTCAATTTCTTCTTTTGCTTGAGCATAGTCAGTAAAAGGTTTAAAATCGCTGGCAATAACACCAGGAGTAACTGTTACAGAACTTTCGCCAGGTCCAGTCCCTAATAAAGTTCTCTTTTTATCTCCAACAGCAGCAATTACTACTTTAGAGCCTTGGTTTACTCCAGTTCCACTATAATCTAATGTATCTATTGTCGTTTTGGTTTGAAAATGAATATCCCTTGTCCAATCTACTCTTTCTAAAAGGTGAGTAAAATGACCTGAAATATTATCGCAACTAACAGAAGGGTTGTCTGCTTTGTTCGTTATGAATAAGTATTTCGCTAAACTTAATTGTCCTTTACCTAAAATATGGTTGGCAATCGTTAAAAGTTCCTGAGGTTGTTTAGTCTCTTGATAAGGCGTATATCTCTCACTTCCAATAGCTAAAAGTAAGGGGTGCACTCCAGCAGCATCAACCGCATTTATTTCATGCAATCCAGGTATTTCTGCCTGAATTGCAGAACCCGCTAATTTGTGAATCAATGCACCAAATTGAGTATCCTCCTGTGGAGGCCTTCCAACAACAGTAAAAGGCCAAATAGCATCTTCGCGATGATAGACTTTATGAACCTTTAGCACTGGAAACTCATGAGTTAAGCTGTAATAACCTAAATGATCTCCAAAAGGACCTTCCGGTTTTGTTTCGTTAGGATGAATTTCACCTGTGATCACAAAGTCAGCTTCAGTAGCAATACAGAAACCATCTACATAAGTATGCTTAAATCGATTTGCAGCTAAACTCCCCGCAAAAGTTAATTCAGACAACCCTTCAGGTAAGGGCATAACAGCAGCCAAAGTATGTGCAGGTGGACCGCCAATAAAAATAGAAACTTTAAGGGGCTTTCCTAGCAGGTTGGCTTTAGCCTGATGAACTCCAATTCCTCGATGGATTTGATAATGAACACCAATCTCTTCATTTAATTTGTATTCATTTCCACTGAGCTGAATGCGGTACATTCCTAAATTAGAATTCATTACCCCTTCTTTTTCAGGATCTTCAGAATAAACTTGAGGAAGTGTAATAAAGGCACCACCATCATCTGGCCAACATTTTATAAGAGGCAATTTATCAATGGTAGTTTCCTTCATGTAAGAAGGCAATCCTGCTACTTTTTTTGGTAAAGCATTTTTAGCCATTATCCCTAAAGAGAAATTCTTGATAGGAGATTGGATTGCTTTTAAAGGGTCGTTTTTTAATTCAATGAGTTGCTTCACTTTTTTGAAGGTCTTTCTGAAGATAAACTCACTTCGCTCTAGCGTTCCAAATAAATTAGAAACAGCCATAAATTCACAGCCTTTAATCTGCTCAAACAAAACCGCTTTCCCCCCATTTTCGAATACGCGCAATTGGATAGCCGCCATTTCTAAGTGGGGATCAACTGCCTCTTTAATACGAACTAAATGACCATTTTTTTCAAGATCATTTACACAATCTATGGTGCTTTTGTAAATCACGACTCAAAGGTACGTTATTAATTTATACTGTAAATAATTTAATTTTTTTCAATCAACAGGTAGTGCTCTTGTCGGCTGTAATGACTTGTTTGTCGAAAAGTACCGCTTTATTTTCAGGTAAATAATCTATAGGTTCACCACTTTTACTAAGTTACCTCTCCTTTTATGATTACGTATAGGGAAATTAATTATAGGCTATGAAAAAGAGTGTAATTTATTTATTGTCGTTTGTGTTTTTGGCACATCTTTTTTTGACTGAAAAAGTGGTTGCACAAGCACAAATTGAAGTTTCTATTGGAGGTGTTCCATTACCAAATATAGGAACAGTTAATTTTGGTTCTTTAGATATAGGTTTATCTAAAGATACTTTGATTCTAATTAAAAATACAGGAATAAGCTCCCTAACACTTTCGTCACCTTTTACTCCCGTTGGAGACTATACCATCCTGTTTCAACCTAGTTTTACTGTTTTACCAGGAGATAGTACAACCTTTACCACAAGGTTTTCACCTACCTGTCCTCCAGGAGTTAAATCAGGAGTACTTTCCTTTAACACCAATGATCCTTTTGCTGCATCTTTTGCAATTTTTTACACTGGAACTGGGGTAGACCCTGTGCTACCTCTACTTAGCTGTCCAGCAAATACTTCAGTAAATGTGGATGCAGGAAACTGTACCGCTGTAGTCAATGGAATAGATGCAGTTGCCTCAGACAATTGTTCGTTCAATGTATCTTGGGTTTTCACAGGAGCAACAATAGGTAGTGGTTCAGGAAATGCAAGTGGAGAATTGTTTAATGTAGGAGTTACCACAGTGACCTATAATGTTGTTGATGCCAATGGGAATTCTGCGGCTCCCTGTGGATTTAACGTAACGGTAACCGACAATGAATTGCCACTCTTAAGCTGCCCAACCAATGCCTCGGTTAATGTTGATCCAGGGAACTGTTCAGCAGTAGTCAATGGAATTGATGCCACTGCATCAGACAATTGTACCACGAATGTATCTTGGATATTCACTGGAGCAACAACAGGAAGTGGAACAGGAAATGCGAGTGGACAAACATTTAATCCTGGAGTAACCTCCGTTACCTATTCGGTAGACGATGGAAATGGAAATGCGGCGGCACCTTGTGGGTTTACTGTAACGGTAACCGACAATGAATTGCCACTCTTAAGCTGTCCAACCAATACCTCCGTAAATGTGGATCCAGGAAACTGTACAGCAGTAGTCAATGGAATAGATGCCATTGCATCAGACAATTGTGGCACTACAAATGTATCTTGGAGTTTAACCGGAGCAACAACAGGAAGTGGAACAGGAAACGCAAGTGGACAACTCTTTCCTACAGGAGTAACCACCGTTACCTATACGTTAGACGATGGAAATGGAAATGCTGCGGCACCTTGTGGGTTTACTGTAACGGTAACCGACAATGAATTGCCACTCTTAAGCTGTCCAGCAAACACTTCCGTGGGGGTTGATTTAGGAACCTGTACAGCTGTAGTCAATGGAATAGATGCCATTGCATCAGACAACTGTGCAACAAATGTATCTTGGAGTTTAACCGGAGTAACAACAGGAAGTGGAATAGGAAATGCAAGTGGACAGACATTTAATATCGGAGTAAGCACAGTTACCTATGTAGTAGACGATGGAAATGGAAATGCTGCGCCACCTTGTGGGTTTACAGTAACCGTAACCGACAATGAATTGCCACTCTTAAGCTGTCCAACCAATGCCTCGGTAAATGTGGATCCAGGAAACTGTACAGCAATAGTCAATGGAATAGATGCCATTGCCTCAGACAATTGTGGGACGACAAACTTATCTTGGAGTTTAACCGGAGCAACAACAGGAAGTGGAACAGGAAACGCAAGTGGACAGCTCTTTACTACAGGAGTAACCAACGTTGCCTATACAGTAGACGATGGGAATGGAAATGCGGCAGCACATTGTGGGTTTACCGTAACGGTAATCGACAATGAATTGCCACTCTTAAGCTGCCCAGCAAACACTTCCGTGGGGGTTGATTTAGGAACCTGTTCAGCAATAGTCAATGGAATAGATGCCATTGCCTCAGACAATTGTGCAACAAATCTATCTTGGGTATTCACCGGAGCAAAAACAGGAAGTGGAACAGGAAATGCAAGTGGTCAGACATTTAATGTAGGAGTAAGCACCGTTACCTATTCGGTATACGATGGAAATGGAAATGCGGCAGCACATTGTGGGTTTACCGTAACGG
>JAWUVT010000010.1:0-22438 GCA_034112225.1 Flavobacteriales bacterium
ACCAATATTCCCATCTAGCATGGCAGAAGAAACCCCTAACTGCCCATTAGAAGCTCCCGCTAAATTTAACTCACCATTTACCCCCGAAGAATCTCTTAATGCTTTTGGTTCTACTAAAACTACCCCTGCAATTGCATTAGCACCATAACGAATACCTTCAGCACCTTTTATCACACTTAATTTATTAGCGATATAAGGATCAATTTCTGGAGCATGTTCATTGCCCCATTGTTGGCCTTCTTGTCTGATTCCGTTATTTAGAATCAAAACTCTATCGCTATGCATTCCGTGTATTACAGGTTTGGAAATACTATTACCCGTATTTAAAGAATTAACTCCTGTAATTTTTTTCAAACTCTCTCCTAAAGATTTCCCTCTAGATTGGTTTAATTCTTTTACAGATAACTCTTTTCTTGCAACAGTTTTTTCCTCCTCATAGCCTTCTTCCTGAAGTGTAAATTGTTTCAACTCGCCAGTATGATGCTCTGGATAAAAATTATGTTTTTTACTTTTTGTTATGGCAATTGTTTCTGTAATAGGAGCACACCCTAAATGACTTACAATTATTGTATAATCACCTTTACACAAGTTATCAATTGTATAATTTCCTTTATCATCAGAAACGGAACCTCTTGCTAACTCTTTAATAAATACCGTAGCAAATAATAAGGGAGATTGATCGTGTTCGTCAATAATTTTTCCTGATAAAGTATAATTACAGGTCTTGTTTTGTGCAAAACAATTGTAAAAACTTAGAAACAATACCAAAACAATAAGCAGCCTATTACTAAGCATAGTATTGTGTTTTTGGTAAATAAATTTTGAGAAAAGAAAACTTTAAGTTTTCTTAGAACTATTTAAAATAGTGAACTAACTATGAGCTGGAGGGCCTTTATTATAAAATAAATCAGAAAATGACTGATTATGATGCACAAATTTAAGCGCTAATAATATGGAGAAGTTATGCTTAGCGAGTTGATTCTCTTCTTTGAGAGAAAGATAAATCTCTCTTTGAGAATTTAGCATTTTACAAAACTCACATTCTATTTCATTCTCTGAAATATGTGCTTTATGCTCGCAATGTTTTTCTTCTAATTGATTGTGATAAAGACTAAAATGACACGCATCATCAGAATGTACTTGATCATTTATATCACAATAAATTTCTGCTGAGTGACTATGAGAATGTTCGTGAATAAAATTTAACGGCACAATTGTTACTGCAGAACAGAGCAATAAAAAAAAAGCTATTAATTGATTGGTTAAATTTTTCACGAAGCAAAAATAGTTATTTAATCTGAAAATGTGATGGTTAAATTCTGCAATAATATTTCCGCCAAGCCTACATTAAGTTCTTTTAAATTTTCATATTCATTAGGTTTTACTAGCTCTTGTTTAACTCGATAAGAAACATTGATGAGTATATTTTTTTCATCCTTCTGAACGATGTTAAGCATCACCGAACCAAATTGATTGTCAATGTTAAGTTTTCTTAAATTTTCTATATTCTCTAATTTAATGTTGTTTTTAAATTGAAGGTTAATTCGCGTTATGTCATTGTATAAGTAGCGGGTATAGTAATTTAAAAATCGATCGGCTTCTGATGAGTATACACTATAAACAGAAAGTAATTGAGCTAGTTTTAGATGGTATAAACCGTCATCAATCTTAGCCATTTGAATCGGAAAGTTTTGTTCGGAACCAAGGGTATAAGCAAAAGGTCTGTTTAATTTTTTATCGATCAATTTTACGGTATCAATTGTTAACTCCTTTTCGCAAATAAACGGAGCATAAAATTCCGTTTCCTTTTTTTTGAGTGCTTTAAAATGGTCTTCTCTATACATGGTAGAAAAAACACCTGAAAAAGTGGTGGTAGAAACTGATTTGAAAATTGTATCCGCAGGATTTTCAATCGTAAGGTTAAGTTTCTTAAATAAATAATTTTTCTCGGGAGCATCCATCGGAATTTTTATTTCTTTCATCTCAAAGTCATTCTGATGCTTTGGATCTCCATCAACCATGATTACATTTGATCCTCCAATAGAAACGGGCAACTCATCTAACAAATATTTTTGGTAGGTTTTTGAGGGGTAAACAAAATGAATTCTTGTCCCTTCATAAAAAGAAAAGAACTCATATTGAATGCTATGAGGGGCAACAAAATTTCTATCTAAAAATCCATTGTACTTATTTTTCCCAAAACAGATATAACGCTTGATCTTCAGGAGTCTAAATAAATCATCATACAACACGTATAGGTTATAAGGGTTAATCCTCTTATTCTGCAGATAGTACTTCAATCTCCGTTTATCAAATCCATTTTCCAAGTGTTTTACCTCAATACTATCGTTAACATATTGCTGTATTTTTATAAAAAGCTGTTCATTACTCAGTCCCAAATTCTGATGCCTGAAATTTGCAACAAATTTTTTCATGTACTTGCTTGAGGACATGATATCTACTGGATCATTAAAATGATCTGCATACTTTTTATAAATAGCGCCCCAACTGTTAAGGGATAAATCAACAGAATTAGTATGCGAATTAAAACTACGTATCACATACCTTACAAACGGTATTTCACGAGTTAAAACAGCTCTATATTGGTCTCCAATCGATTTTAGATTAGACATTCGCCAAACTAAGGTGGTGGCATTTTGGCTACTCTGATCTTCAAACGATGGCATACCATTGTACATTTTAAATTCATGCACAAAAGCTTTACTAGAACCATAGGTAATGCTTGCATTTAAACAAGGCAAATAACTATGCATAGAAATATCATCTCCTCTTTTAAGAACATTACTTGCAACGGTATAAATAATTTCTACCTCATCACCTACCTCAACACCGGGTATAGAAAACCTTAATTGCTGAGCCCTTGAATCTTCAGAAAACCTGGACTTAAAGTTTAACTTTTTGATATCCTTTGATTTTAAATCAATCGTTTTGGTATCGGCCTTTATCGTTCTTGCATCAATTACTTTAATTCTTTCATTCGGATAAATATTTACAAATACCTTTGAATACTCTTCCAATCCCTTTTGAGTAAGGATTTTAATTTTTCGCATTACTGTTCGCTTAGATAAAAAATTTCCATTATTTAAATCCACCACATCATTATAGAGGTATTGATTATTATAAATCATTACGGCATCTTCTCCTTTTAAACTGTCAGGAATTTCGGTATGATTTACAGCTTTAAACCAATTATGATCCTTATAGTTTTGGGCGCTAAGAGGTCCTCCAACAATAAGAATAGAAAATAGGAGTAGTAAGTTTCTTGTTAATTTACTTTTCTTCATATACGATTGATTTATGAATCACTTGCTGTATTGAATTACAAAAAGCTTGATACGCTGCTCTGTCCGATTCTTTTATTTCTACCTTATCTAAAACAATTTCAGCAGTTAACACCATTTGATTCGCTTCAACTTGTTCTAATTTAAAACTAAAATAGTACGCTCCGTTAGTGTGATTTTCAACAATTGGTTGAATTAAGGTAAAGCTAGTATCCACTGTTATTTTAATTTTCATCTTTTTGTTTAACGTTCTATAGGTGATAATTCTTCCACCTTCTTGAAGCTGTATTGGAAAAGGATACCACTCCCTAATTAAATCGCTTATCGCCAAATAAGACTTGGCATTTACTTTGGTAATGGTAGAATTTCGTTGAGTAATCTCAAAATGAACTACAGCGTTCGCTTTTGTAATGTTGTGCTTTAAATTTGTTACGTCAAATAATTTATAATTTTCAACGAGCCTACGCTTTAGTTTTATTTGTAAATCGTTATCACTAACATAACTTTTTAATCCGTAAAAACTTCTATTTGCCAAACCGGTTTTATCCATTCTAACGCTACCGCTTACTTTGTTATTGATGATCGCTAACTCTGCATAAGTGGAGTCTAAATTCAAATTAAAAGGAATCTTCTCAACTGGATGAAAAAAGCCGCCTGCATTGTTAATTACAAAAATATTTCTTCCTTGCGTGTGAGAACTAGGGTTTGGATAGGTACAAAATTGATCTGTTCCATCCACTACCAAAAATTTATCATGAAGATTAACCACACACACCACATGATTGGCACTAGCAATATTGGGAAAATCAAGTTCTAAACGGTGGCTTAATGTTGATGATAAAGCTAAATAGGCATCAAGCCCTTTATATTTTAGCGATTGAACCAATAAGTTAGACATGTCCTTGCAGTCTCCTTGTCGTTTTAACAAGATATCATTTACATTTCTTGGTACAAAAGCATTGATGCCATCTTCAATATCGATGTACTTTATTTTTTTCTGAACAAATTCTAATAGCGTGCTAACAATGGTATCTTTATCACTTATCCCCATCAATAAAGTATCCATTATGTTTTTTGATGAATTGTTTAATTCACCAGTTTCTTTGACCAAAGATTGGTACCAATTATTTAATGTTGCATTTCGGTTTTGTAGATCTCCAATTTGAACTCTAATCACCTTTGAACCATAATCAGAAACTGAATAATTGGTTTTTCGAAAGGGCACAACTCTTTCTAATAAATCTCCTGCCGAAAAAGTAAACTTATTTCTTTCACTCCCTTTTACACTATCAATTTTTAGATTTTCAATAGGAAAAG
The DNA here is from genome assembly GCA_034112225.1 of Flavobacteriales bacterium. Lineage (GTDB taxonomy): Bacteria > Bacteroidota > Bacteroidia > Flavobacteriales_E > Vicingaceae. Next base: position 4,620 of record JAWUVT010000010.1, read on the forward strand.
GAAGGTCATAGTTAAAGACTTTGTTTACTGGTAAATTCAATCCATAATAAATTGAATCGCAAGGGTGATAAGAATAAAAATTAAATGTTAAAACCAGCATTGGATCTTCTTTTTCAATAGTATAAGTAAGCACAAAAGAGGAAATGCCTTCTAAATGATATTGAAATGCCTCTATTCCCTCATAAAAGCTAGTGGATGAGAGGGCCGTTCTGAAAAAATCTTTCTGTTTAACTTTTTTAGCTTTACTATTTTCAAAATAAACTAATGTTAAGTCTTTTACCTTTTCTAAGCTCGAAAAAGAAACAGACAGAGTGGCGCCATCGGTATCTGTTACAATTCCTTTAATTTTAACATCATCAATCACCAATCCATTGCGATAATCAATTTTATGAGATTTAGAGTGGTATTTAATTTGTCCTATTCCTTTTGAAATTGAACCGCAATAAATAGTGAGAAATAAAAAAAATGAAAAGATTTTCAAAAGCAAATAGCGTACTAATGGGTGCAAAAATAAAATAGTTAAAGTGACCTCAACACTTATTTAATGCTCATTAACTCTACTTCAAAAATTAACGTAGCATTGGCTTTAATTAATGGTCCAGCTCCATCCTCTCCATAAGCTAAATCTCCAGGAATGGTAAAAGTAGCTTGATCGCCAACTTTTAAGAACATGATGCCTTCTTCCCAACCTGCTATCACCTCTCCTAAACCAATGTTAAAAGCGAATGGTTGTCTTTTGATAGAACTGTCAAACACTTGACCATCTAACAGTTTACCGGTATAATGTACTTTAACTCGATTTCCTTTTACTGGTGTTACTCCTTTCCCATGTTTGGTAATGGTATACGTTAACCCTGATGCTGTTGTTATTTCTTTTGCCATATTGCTAAATTAGGTATAGAATTCTGTATTTCTCAGCATACTCCAAACTTCATTTTGTTGCTAACTTAAAATTGGGGCAAAATATCGTTATGGATGACGGCACAAAAAAAATAGTCCTGATAAAATTTATCAGGACTACTATCAATTATAAAAAATTTATTCTTAGTTAATCTTTAACAACTCTATTTCAAATACCAATGGCATATAAGGCTTAATCATTCCTCCTGGTCTCGGGTTAGCTCCATAGGCTAATTCCTGAGGAATAAAAAATCTATACTTTGCCCCTTCTTTCATTAAAGCGACACCTTCTGTCCATCCTTTAATTACTTGGTTTAACCCAAAAGTAGCAGGCTGATTTTTCTCAACAGTACTTTCAAATACAGTTCCATTTGGAATAGTTCCATGATAATGAACAGTTACATTTGATGTTGCTACAGGTTGAGCTCCCGTCCCTTCTTTCATAACAATATACTGTAACCCTGAAGCTGTAGTTACAACACCTTCTTTAGATTTGTTCTCTGCTAAAAATTTCAATCCGTCAGCAATTGCAGTTTCAGAACCTTTTGCTTGTTCAGCTTGCATAGCAGCTTGTTTCTTTTTAAAGTAAGGTGCAATAACACCTTCTAATTCTTCCTTCTTAATTAAAGCTGTTGAATCCTCAATTGACCCTGCTTGGGCACCAGCAATAAAAGCTTTAAAGTTGGCTTCAGGAAAGTCTCTTTTAATACTTTCAATCATGTTCATTCCGATCGCATAACTTACAGAATCAATTTCTGTTTTTAGCTCAATTGGAGCTGTTGTTGTTTCTTCCATTTTAGATTTTTTATTTTTCTTTTTCTTTTTTTGTGCGTTCGCATCCACATTAAAAAATGTAACTGCTAAAGCAAGCATTCCAATTTTAATAATTTGCTTTTTCATAATTCTGTTTTTATTAAAAGTTTTTGTACTCCTAAAAGTTGGGTGTAACATCCTTAAGTCGTACTCAACTTTTCTTAGTTGATTTTAATTAATTCCACCTCAAATACCAACGGCATAAAAGGCTTAATTGGGCTCTTAGGATCTCTTTGTGGTTGAGAACCATAAGCCAATTCTTGAGGAATAAAAAACTTATACTTAGCGCCTTCTTTCATTAACTGAACACCTTCAGTCCATCCTGGAATGACTTGGTTTAAACCAAAAGAAATAGATTCTCCTCTCTCTACAGAACTATCAAAAACAGTTCCATCAGGAGTTGTTCCATGGTAATGCACTTCTACATTAGAGGTAGCTTCTGGTTGAGCACCATTTCCTTCTTGCATGACCACATATTGTAATCCACTTGCCGTTACTTGAACTCCTTCTTTGGTTTTGTTTTCTGCTAAAAATTTAAGCCCATCTTCTTTCACATTTCCAAATGAAGCTGCTTGCTCTGCTGCTTGTTTCTTTTGAAAATAATTTTGAATAACTCCTTGGGTTTGTTCTGAAGTAATTAACAAATCAGAAGAATCTAATACATCTTTTAATCCTTTGATTAAAGCCGCTTCATTGGCCTCAGTAAATTGGGTTTGTATTCCACTCGCCGTATTTACACCTATCGCATAACTTACTGAATCTACAGTTGAGGTTAAGCTTACGTTTTTGTTTGATTCACTTGTTTCACAAGCGAATAATGTCATTGCTCCAATGGCAAATAAGGTTACTTTTTTCATCTTTATCTTTATTTAAATTTTTACTCTTTTCTAAAATTTGAGTGACCGTTAATTGGGTGTTATTTAGTTCCTCTATTTTTATTTCAGGCATAGCCTGTTAATTAATTTTTAATATTTCTAATTCATAAATTACCGATGTAAAAGAGGGCACAATTAGAGTTGTAGAACCCTCTTTACCAAAAGCAAGATGCGAAGGTATGATTATTTTTGATTTCTCATTTACTCTCATGGATTGAATTGCCAAATTCAATCCATCGATAACCTGTCCTTGAGTTCCATATACAAATGTAAATGAGGTATGCCCGTAAATCTCGTCAAATTGGAGTCGATTGATAAAAAAACCTTTATAGTTTATTGTAATTTCATCGCCTTTTTTAATTAAATCTCCCTTCCCTTCAAGGATTACTTTTTTATAAATGCCTCCATTTTTTTTTGCCGTTACTTCTGCTAAATAGTTCGTTAAAAGTTGTTGTTCAAGCAGCTCTTCATCACTCCTCTTTTTTAATTCTAAATATGCTGCTACGGTATAATAATTGTGAATTTTAATCGTCACCTCAACAAATTCGTTACTGGTTGATTCAATTAAAAAAGGACTTAAAACTGCTGCTATTCGTTTTGTTGAAACTTTAAAAACGGCACTGTCTCCTTCATTTAAATTTTTCATTAAAAAAGAAAATTGATTGCTTGCATTTAAAACAAGCTCTTCTTTATATTGTCTATACAATAGATTCCCGTCATCTTTAATCGTGATGCAAACTGAGGAATATCCTGTATTTTCAAATCTCTTGTCACTCTCCTCAAAAGAGATTAATTGCAAATAAACGTCCTCCTCCACTTTAAGAGAGTCTGGAAACTTGTTTTCACATGAAACAAGAAAAAAAAGAACGATGATAAACCCTAAATAAAATTTCAAAATTGGTTATTTAATTGCTACTAATTTAATATCATAGACTATGGTGGACCTAAAAGGTATTTCTTTTAAATCTCCCGCCAAGCCATGAGCCAGATGAGAAGGTAATATAAGGATTGCTTGATCTCCAACACTCATCAACTGAATTCCTTCATGCAGGCCTGTCTCTACATAATCTTTCCCAACAATAAAATCTTCTACCTTATCTTTTGTAGCGTAACATTCTTTTCCATTTAATAAAGTAACGGTGTAATTGACCACTGCTAGTTGTCCTTTTGCAATAGGTTTACCTTCTAAATCCTTATAAATTTGGTAACGCAATCCAGTTTGTGTTTTTAGGGCTGTTATGCCTTTTAACTGAATGTAATCTTCTATTTGAATGGCCTCTTTCGTTGTTGCGCGCTTATTGGCTTCCAACAAATGCTCCTGGATTTTATTGATATCCATTGGCGGGTATTTCTCCGGTTCATCTGAACAGGAGGTGAGGATTAAAATAAGTGCTGCAATTAAAATAGATTTCATGTGCTTAACCGTTGATTTTCATTACTTCCTCTACTCTTTTTATTGCTTCTTCTAGAGTGGTTGCTAACATTCCACCTGCAGCATAAACATGTCCGCCACCATTAAAATATTTATTGGCAATTTTATTTACAAAAAAATCATCTTTAGATCTTAAGGACAAACGAATTTCTTCTTCTTTTTCGATAAGAAGGGCGGCAAATTTAATCCCATGAATAGACAATGCGTAATTAACCATTCCTTCGGCATCTCCTGCTCTAAAGCAAAAGCGTTGAAGTTCTTTTTGAGACAGCGAAATATAAGCTGCATTGTGCGCCTTTAACACCACCAACTTTTCGGTTAATGCGTAACCTAAAAGTCTTAATCTGTCTTCGGTAGCGGTGTCATAAACGGCTTGGTGTATTTTAGAATTCTCTACTCCTAAATCAATGAGATGTGAAATAATAGCATGTGTTTTTGCGGTGGTGGAAGGATACCTAAAAGAACCTGTATCTGTCATTATTCCACAATAAATGCATGCTCCAATGGTTTTATCAATATGGTCGAGTTGATCGAGTTGCTGAATAAATTCATACACCAACTGACAGGTGGAACACGATGTGCTATCTACAAAATAATGAGTAGCAAACTCTTTAGGATCTTGGTGGTGATCAATTACAATTTTTACTGCGGTTGATTTTTCAATGGGGTTCCTTAGGGCTGAAATTCGAGTTAAGCTGTTATAATCTAAAGAAAAGATCACCTCCGCTTTTCCAATTACTTGATCTGCAAGTTCTGTTTGGGTATCATAATACAGAATAGTCTCGGTACCCTCCATCCAGTTTAAAAATTCAGGAAAAGCGTCTGGAACAATTACCGTTACTTTTTTATTTAATTTTTTTAAAAAATGATACAAGGCTAATGATGACCCAATAGCATCACCATCAGGTGATTTATGTGTTGTAATTACAATTGAATTCGAAATTTTTAATACTTCTTGTATTTCATTCATGTTCTTCCCAATAAAAAACCCTGATGAGCGATCATCAGGGTTATGAATATCGTTAAATTCAATTAAAATCCTGATTTTGGAGTTTTCATGTGTTCCATTAAGATCCCTACACATCCCATATCATTAGGCTTCTTCAATCTACTTTTTTTCTTAGTGCTAACACTCTCTCCTGCAGCAGGAACAGAAATTTCTATCATTAACCTTCGTGTTGTTTCAACAGAGAATTCAATTTCGTTAGAAAAACCATCTTCACTATTGTCGTAAAGCAATTGTTTTTGTTTTTCGGTAACCACCTTAGTTTCTTTGGTAATTACTTCTACTTCATTTCCTGTTGTTATTTCTCCAGCACCATCACAATCATAACATACTTCTCCATCTGTTTCTCCAAAACCAGAACAAGAGGAACAGGCTTCCATTTCATCTTCAGTAGTTGTTGTTTCGTAAACTTTTTCTACTTGAACTTTTTTCGATTCGTACACTTTAAATTTAATCTGAGAACCTAAGTTTTCGTCCATACAAAGCGAAATTCTATAATCTTGTTTTGAATAAACAATAACACTTAATTCAGAGGTTTGCCCTTGAGTAAATAATGCACTTTTTGATTGCCCATTATAGCTAAATGTTTTATTCTCTGAACTGTAACAATTGCTCTCATGGAAATGATTACAGTATTGTGCAAACGACATTGCAGGAATCATAATGATTACAGCAAGTAAAACTATTTTATTGATATGCTTTTTCATGTCTTTTTGATACTTAAATTAGTTAGAAAACTACTAGTCCTCGGTTTTTACTATATTATTTCTTATTTGATTTACCTTATCCTTAATGGCATTAAATTGTTCTTCAGACATTGAAATTGAAGAACCTCCACCTAATACCATTTTACCGCTTTCTTTTTTCTTTAAAGAGATGCCTGAACCTTTTGATTCTTTTTCAGCTAAATTTGCGAAGACTAATTCCAACTCATTAAACCAAGATAAAACATCAGCAACATCAGCATTTTCCTTATAATCTGCCATGTAATCTAAGAGGTTATCTAAGGCAAATTTTTGATCGGCCAATCTGTTTACTGCGTCTTTATCTTTAGCGTAATCGATAGAGTTTGCAATTACATAAACTGTTTCTAACCAACCAGCAGAAGCAATAATACCTAATTTATCTCCTTGTTCATTTTGTTCTAAATAATCAACCACATTAAAATAAGAAGTATTGGTAATTGCAACTAAAGAATCTGCATTCTCTAAATTAGCCGAAGCTCTTTCAATTGTAGCTGGATCAAAAGCCGCAGAAATTCCAACTGACTCTGCTAATTTCTGAATGGTTAAAAAATATTTTGCGGTTTCATTAAACTCCTTAAAGGCAGCCGTATAAGCTAAATCGGCAGAATAAACCCCAAAATTTAAGGCTTTCATTTTTGGATCTGAATAACGGTTAACATTTTTAATTGGGTTTAACAACTCTCCATTAAAAGGCAATCCACTTTCTTTAATAAAAGCAAACATTTCATCTGGTGAAGGTATTCTATAATAGGTTTCATTTCGCTCCGGAGCAGCTTCCTCTACCACCTCTTCGATTGCTTCTTCAACTACCATACTTTCTCCTCCACAAGAGGTTAGTAGCGTTAATGGTAACGCTAACAGTAAGGTTGCAACCAGTTTAATTTTTTTATCCATAACTACCAAATTTCCTTTCGACAAAAGTATAAATATTTTCGCTTAAATAGCATTGTTTTACATTAAAGTCAGCAAGTTAATAAAACAAATCGATATTGTGAAAATATCTTGTATTAACTATTCTTTATCTGACTAGAACCTGAAATGACCAGCAACCCTAAAAAGGTGATTGCTCCGTTTAGAATTAGGATTTCAAAGCCAAATTTATAGCCGTTGAACAACTCTACTGAAAAAACATTTAACAGGTAACAGATTACCGGAGCAAGTAAACAAACAACAGGTACGAACCGATCTCTTACCTTTCTTTTCAAAATTAAACCAAAAGCATACAATCCTAACAAAGGGCCATAGGTATATCCGGCAGCTTTAAAAAGTGAGCTAATTACATTGTCATTATTAATGAGGTCAAATAAAAGAATAACTACAAAAAGGAGTACAGACACAATGACATGAACCTGCTTACGCAACTTCTCTTTTATTGATTCTTTCTTATTTTGAATGGCTAAAAAATCAACACAAACAGAAGTTGTTAGAGCTGTTAAGGCCGAATCTGCACTTGAATAAGCTGCCGCTACCAGCCCTAATATAAAGAAGATACCTGCTACAGTGTTTAAATGTTGTGTAGCAATCTCAGGAAACAGGTTGTCTGTTTTTACAGGGATTTCTATTCCATTTTTTTGGGCATAGATAAATAACAATGCTCCTAATACTAAGAATATGAAATTTACAAAAATGAGCACGATACTAAAAGAGAACATATTCTTTTGTCCGTCTTTAATGTTGGCACAACTCAAATTCTTTTGCATCATGTCTTGATCTAAACCGGTCATCACAATGGCTAAAAATGCTCCGCTTAAAAATTGTTTTACAAAGTGTTTTTTATCGTTCCAATCCTCAAAAAAGAAAACTTGAGAATAATCTGAATTTTTAACTTCAGATATTAATCCTGAAAAGCCTAAATCCATTTCAGTGGAAATAAAATAAATGGATACTCCAACAGCTATTAACATAAACAAGGTTTGGAGAGAGTCTGTCCAAACAATCGTTTTAATTCCTCCTTTAAAGGTGTATAACCATATTAATGCGATAGTGATCATCACGGTAACAAAAAAGGGAACTCCCCATTGCTCAAAAACTAAGTATTGTAAAACTTGAGCGACTAAAAACAATCTAAATGCAGCCCCAATTGTTCTTGACAATAAGAAGAATCCTGCTCCTGTTTTATAGGAATAATATCCAAATCTATCTTCTAAATACGTATAAATCGAAGTGAGGTTTAACCGATAATACAAGGGCATTAACACCAATGCAATTACGGTATAGCCCACAAAATAGCCCATGACCATTTGCATATAGGAAAAATTACTAGCCCCCACCCATCCGGGTACTGAAATAAAAGTGACTCCAGACAATGAAGCGCCAATCATACCAAAAGCTACTAAATACCAAGGGGATTTATGTCCTCCAATAAAAAAAGAGTCGTTTGTTGCTCCCTTAGAAGTGAAGTGAGAGATCAACATGAGTAAGGCAAAATAGCCTACAATAAATAATATAACAGTTATCGGATTCATAAGTTAAGAACAAAAGTGCTTAAAATTTATCATTTTAACATTTATCGTATTAATTTTGATTCACATTAAATTGTTGACAGAACCGAATGATTCCTAAAATTTCATCATCCCCATTTAACAATGCTGTAGAGCAATTGGCCTCTTTACCGGGGATAGGCAATAAAACAGCACTCCGATTAGTACTTCAAGTTTTAAATAGAGATCCACATGAAATTGAAGCTTTTGGTAAAGCATTTATTGAATTGAGTAATGACATCCAATATTGTAGTTCTTGCCACAACATTTCTGATACAACCACTTGCGATTTATGTGCTAGTCCGCTAAGAAATGATAACGTGATTTGTGTTGTCGAAAATATTTTGGATGTGATTGCTATTGAGAAAACCAACCAGTTTCAAGGCAAGTTTCATGTTTTAGGGGGTATTATTTCTCCAATGGAAGGTATTGGTCCAAATGACATTAAAATTCCAGAATTAATTGAAAGAGCAAACACCGTTCAGCCCACCGAAATAATTATGGCATTAAGTACAACAATGGAGGGGGATGCTACTAATTTTTACATTTATAAAAAACTCGCTCATTTAGAAGTTAATATGACTACAATTGCTAGAGGTGTAGGTGTTGGTGATGAGATTGAGTATACTGATGAATTAACGCTGGGAAGATCGCTCATCAACAGAATTCCATTTAAAAGCACCTTGGTTCTCCGATAAAATGAAGTTATCAATCATCATAGTTAACTACAACGTAAGCCATTTTCTAGAACAATGCTTATTGTCCGTAAATAAAGCAACCGAAAACATTTCGGCAGAGGTTTTTGTGGTTGACAATAACTCTCCTGATGATTCTGTTGAAATGGTGAAAGCCAAATTTCCTGAAGTACTACTTATTGACAATCAAGAAAACGTAGGTTTTTCTACGGCAAACAATCAAGCAATAGCCCTTTCTAAAGGCGAGTATGTTTTACTTTTAAACCCCGATACCGTTGTTGAAGAAGATACTTTCATGAACTGTATTGAGTTTATGGATGCACATCCTGATGGTGGAGGTTTAGGGGTTAAAATGATTGACGGCAGTGGTAAATTTCTGCCTGAATCTAAAAGGGGTCTTCCTACTCCATCCGTTTCTTTTTATAAAATATTTGGTTTATCAAGATTGTTTCCCACATCAAAGAAGTTCTCTAAATATCATTTAGGCTATTTAAATGAGAATGAAACCAACGAAATTGAAGTGCTTTCTGGAGCTTTTATGTGGATGCGAAAATCAGTTTTAGACCAGGTTGGTTATCTCGACGAGACCTTTTTCATGTATGGAGAAGACATTGATTTATCGTACAGAATTATTTTAGGGGGGTATAAAAATTATTACCTGCCAAAAGTTAAAATAATACATTACAAAGGAGAAAGTACTAAAAAAGGGAATCTAAAATACGTATTCGTTTTTTACAACGCGATGATCATCTTTTCAAAAAAACATTTTGCGAAAAAAGCAAAAGCATTTTCTTTCTTTATAAATATCGCGATTTATTTAAGAGCCTTTTTAGCGGTTTTAACTAGGTTTGCCGAAAAAATCAGATTGCCTCTTACCGATATCACATTAATTACTGCAGTCTTAGTAACTTCCAATTTTGTAAAACCTTATTTTGGATTCCCAAACCGAATAATTTTTAGCGATCTCTATAATATCATTAATGTTGTTTCTGTTTTTGTTTCCTTTTTATTTGGCATTGCAATTTCAGGAGGTTACTCCAAAAGTTTAAGCATTAACAAAACCCTTTTAGGGGTTTCTTTAGGAAGCATATTTCTTTATTGTTCTAATTTAGCCTTACCAGAGGCCACTTCTTTTTCAATGAAATACTTACTAAGTATTATGGCCTTAATCTTAACGGTTATTCCCATAAATAGAATTATTCTTGATTATTATGAGACCATTAAACTTCGAAGAAAGAGCATAAAAACAACGCTAATTTCTGGAAGTTTAAATTTTATCAACCTCATAAAAGAAGATATTAACCAAAATAATACGGGGGTTAAAACAATAGCCGTAAAAGCTAATAATCTTTTTGAAAAAAAAGACTGTGGAATTTATACTGGAAAACTTTATCAACTTCCTGATTTAATATCTATCTACAACATCAATGAGGTGATTTTCTCGTCAAAAGATATTTCTTACAAAGATATTATTTGCAAAATGAACTTAAGCGACACGAAACATGTTGATTATAAAATCTCATTGAATTCTGACTTAATTATTGGAAGCAATTCAATCGACAATATCACTTAAGATGAAAACTATATTTACTACTTTATTAATTTTATTTTTTACTAGTCTTAGTTTTTCTCAACGTATAAGTCTGGGCCCCGAAATAGGACTCAACGTTATACCCATTGAAAACACTGACATTGGCTACACTCATCAGATGGGTTATCATATTGGTGGGCAATTAAAATACCACTTTTCTAAAAATTTCAACTTGAGTACCGGATTATTCTTAAGCCAGAAAAAAAAAGGGTATTCCTCTTTCACTACTGAATCTGTTGCCACATTATTAGATGGGTTTTCTAATCTTTCTGGAGCGTTTGGTTCACCAGACACAAGCGGATTAGACTCTCTATTGTCAATTCCAGGATTAAATACCTCCATTACAGAATCTATAAAAGGTGTTCGGTCTGAGTTATTTATAGAAATTCCAATCTTAGCAAATTATCAATTAAAAAATATAAATTTCTATGCAGGTCCTTATTTAGGGATTTTGATCGCTGCAAATAAAAAAGAAGAGCTTACAACTGACATCCCTATTTTAGATCTTATTGATTTAGAGTCCTTAGGCCTTGGTGGGGTTACTACTTTTTTTCTTCCTTCCTCAGGGGTGGAAGTCTCTAATATTTCTGGAACTGACGGTTTAAGAAAAATTGATTTGGGCCTAAATTTAGGGATTGGATATGAAATGAATAATTTACATTTTAACTTCATGTACGCTCAAGGATTGTTAGACTATAGGGATGATAATGAAGGGGAGTCACTAGAGGTATTAAAGCTCTATCGTTTTTCAATAGCATATGCTTTCGATTTAAAAAAGAAGAAACCTCATTTGGATGCTAATTTTAAGTAAAATTTCAACGTAAATAAATTCTAATTCTTGCCTAATAGCCTTAATTTAAGTACTAATTTTACGGCTTTATATTTACTTAAATTCTTTGCATGTCAAAAGTTCATAATTTTAGTGCTGGCCCTAGTATCTTAAATCAAGATGTAATAAAAAAAGCAGCTGAAGCTGTGGTAAATTTTAACGATCTTAACCTTTCTATTTTAGAAATTTCTCATAGAAGTAAAGATTTTATTGCTGTAATGGACAATGCTGTTGCTTTGGTTAAAGAACTTTTAGAAGTTCCAGAAGGTTATTCTGTTTTATTTTTACAAGGTGGTGCGAGTACTGGATTTTTAGCTGCGATTCTTAACTTTATGAAAGTAGATGGAACAGGAGCTTATTTAAATACCGGGGCATGGAGTACGAAAGCTCTACAAGAAGCAGAAAAATTAGGAAAACTAAATCTTGTTGCTTCTTCAAAAGATAAGAACTTTAGTTATATTCCTAAAGTTTACCCTATTTCTACTAACGATAGTTATTTACACATTACCACTAACAACACTATTTTTGGTACTCAAATAAAGAAAACGCCAATAAGTCGTATTCCAATTATTGCAGACATGTCTTCTGACATTTTTAGTAAAAAAATTAACGTAAGCGATTATGCTATGATTTATGCTGGAGCTCAAAAGAATTTAGGCCCTGCAGGAACAACGCTTTATATTGTAAAAGATAGTTTATTAGGAAAAACTGGACGAATTATTCCTACGATGTTAGACTTGAGTGTTCACGCGGATAAAGGATCTATGTTTAATACTCCTCCTGTTTATCCCATTTATGTTTCTATGTTAACGCTAGAATGGTTAAAAGCAAATGGTGGTATTGAGTGGATAGAGAAAGTAAATCAAGATAAAGCTGATTTATTGTACAATGAAATTGATAGGAATCCTTTATTTGAAGGAACTGCTGCAACAGAGGATAGAAGTAATATGAACGTAACTTTCGTATTAACAAATCCTGAGGTTCAGGAAGATTTTGATAACATGTGGAACGAAGTTAACATTAGCGGTATTAAAGGACACCGTTCTGTTGGGGGGTATAGAGCCTCTATTTATAATGCCATGCCAATTGAAAGTATTCAGCTATTGGTAGATACCATGAAAGCGTTAGCAAAAAAACATGAATTAGTGAAAAGTTAATTAAAAAATCAAGCATTTATTAAATGTAACAATTGAATTCTTACATTTTTACATTGGTGAATTAATACGTTAATAAAATGAAAATTTTAGCAAATGATGGGATTGCACCTATCGGAAAAAAGAACTTAGAAGCGGCAAGCTTTGAAGTGATTACAGAAACAGTAGCTCAAGAAAATTTAATTAAAGCAATCAACGAAAACAACTACGTTGGTTTACTTGTTAGAAGTGCAACTACTGTTCGAAAAGAGTTAATCGATGCATGTCCAGGCTTAAAACTAATTGGTCGTGGTGGTGTTGGTATGGATAATATTGATGTAGAATATGCAAGAAGCAAGGGCATTAATGTCATCAATACCCCTGCTGCATCCTCTCAATCTGTTGCAGAACAAGTAATGGGTCATCTATTTGGCGCTGCTCGTTCTCTCTATGATTCTAACAGGCACATGCCAGTTTCTGGTGTTTCTGAATTTAAAACCTTGAAAAAGAAATACGGAAAAGGAGTAGAATTAAGAGGGGCTACTTTAGGTATTATTGGGTTTGGTAGAATTGGACAAAGTTTAGCGAGTTATGCTTTAGGATGCGGGATGAAAGTAATTGCTTTTGATCCTTTTGTACCACAAGCAACAATTCACATCAAAATAGCTGACCAAACAATAGATGTAGCGATAACAACCACTTCATTAGAGGATGTTTTAAGCAACTCGAATTTCATCTCTTTACACATGCCTATGCCTGCTGATGGAAATGCATTGATAGGAAATGAAGAATTTGCGAAGATGAAAGATGGAGTAATCATCGCAAATGCTGCTCGTGGTGGTGTTATTGATGAGGATTCATTAATTATGAATTTAAACACCGGTAAAGTTGCACATGCTGCGTTAGATGTGTTTACCAAAGAACCTACCCCTAGAGCAGATTTACTAGAACATACTAACATTTCTTTAACACCTCATACTGGTGCTGCTACTTTAGAAGCTCAGGATAGAATTGGAGAGGAATTGGCTTCTCAAATAATTAACCATTTTCAATAACAACAAGAGAGATTAAATAATAGAGATTAGACGAACTACATCGTCTTTCATCTTTGAGCTAACAGCAAAAAAATCTTTCTTCTAAAAATAAAAATAAATGTCCATATTAGTTCCTTTTAAAGCTTTCCGTCCTATTGAGGATCACGTGAAAGAAATTGCAAGCCGACCTTATGATGTGTTAAATGCACAAGAGGCTAGAGAAATTTGTAAAGAAAACCCTAACAGCTTTTATAGAGTAATAAAACCAGAGTTAGAATTTGCTGATGATGCAGATCAGTATGCTCCTGAAGTTTATGAAAAAGGAAAAGCCAATTTTGACAGGTTAGTTGATCAAGGTTTAATGATTCAGGATGAATCGGAGAACTTTTACGCGTATCAAATCATTATGAATGGACATCAACAAACTGGATTGGTGGGTTGTTGTTCTATTGATGATTATTTTAATAATGTAATCAAGAAACATGAGTTAACACGTCCTGATAAAGAAGAGGATCGTAAAAACCATGTTCGCTACAGTAAATTAAATTACGAGCCTGTATTTTTTGCTTACCCACATGTAAACTCAATTGATGAGTTGGTTACAGAGGTGAAAAATGATGCGCCTGTTTATGATATAATTACCAGTGATGACATCCAGCATACTTTATGGGTAATTAAGGATACGGATAAAGTTGCTGCGATAAAAGAGTTGTTTGAAAAACAAGTGCCCAGTATTTATGTTGCCGATGGTCATCACAGAACTGCTGCAGGAGCTTTAGTTGGTGAAGAATTTAGAAATGAAGTGAAAGGTAACGCTGCTGATGGTGGTCGTTACAATTATTTTATGGCTGTTCTTTTCCCTGATAATCAGTTGAAAATTATTGACTACAATAGAGTTGTTAAAGACTTGAATGGAATGGACGAGGCTACTTTTGTTGCTAAAGTGGCTGAGAAATTTGACATAGAAGAAACCGAAGGACAATACAAACCCGCTGATTTACATCATTTTGGAATGTACCTGGGTAACAAATGGTACAAATTAGTAGCGAAAGAAGGAACATACAATGATAGTGATCCTGTAGCGGTTTTAGACGTTACAATCTTATCTCAACAAGTATTAGCGCCTTTATTAAACATCGTTGATTTAAGGACTGATAAAAGAATTGATTTTGTTGGCGGAATTAGAGGTTTAGAAGAGTTAGAAAAAAGAGTAAACACTGGCGAAATGAAAGTTGCTTTTGCATTAAATGCAGTGAGTATGCAACAATTAATGGACATCTCAGATAATGATATGATTATGCCTCCTAAAGTAACTTGGTTTGAACCCAAATTAAGAAGCGGATTGTTTGTGCATCAATTGTAATTAACTTGTGATTCCGATTGGATTCTGACTTTTTTCTGTTGGATGAAACAGCGGAATCTTTTTGAAATTTTTAATAGAGAGTAAAAACAGACCTCGAGGCGTTTGCATCTTCCGCAAAACATGCTCGGTATAATGGATGATTAAAAAAATGTCGATAGCAGAAAACCTCAATAAAATAAAGAATGAAATTCCTGAAACAGCGACTTTGGTCGCTGTTTCTAAAACCAAACCTATCGAAGCTATTCAAGAGGCTTATGACTCTGGTCAACGGATTTTTGGGGAGAATAAGGTTCAAGAGTTGACAGAAAAGTACGAGGGCCTCCCAAAAGACATTGAATGGCATTTAATAGGCCATTTACAAACCAACAAAGTAAAGTTTATTGCGCCTTTTGTCCATTTAATACATGCTGTAGATAGCTTCAAACTGCTGAAAGAAATTAATAAACAGGCATTAAAAAACAATAGAGTTATCAATTGTTTACTTCAAGTTAAAATTGCAGCAGAAGAAAGTAAATTCGGTTTAACAGAAACTGAAGTAGAGCAAATCCTCAATGGTGAAGAAACGAAAGAATTAAAAGGAATAAACATTGTTGGACTAATGGGAATGGCGACCAACAGTTCTAATGAAAGTCAGGTGAGGGATGAATTTAGTGCTCTTCATGAGTTCTACAAAAAAATCTCAATTCTCAATTCTCAATTCTCAATTCTTTCTATGGGAATGAGTGGCGATTACAAAATTGCGATTCAACAAGGTTCTACAATGGTAAGAGTTGGAAGTTCTATTTTTGGAGGTAGAAACTATAATCTATAGCCATTTATCCAACTTCACTTTCTCCTTAAGCAACGCTAACTTCGTTTAACAACGATTGTAAAAAAATTAAACCGATTTCATATCATCGCATCATTTAGAATAAACTCAAATGAGTGAGGAAGACGAAATATTTAAAAACTACAAAAAGCTGCTTCAATTATAAAAAGAAACTGAACTTGAAGAACACTCTAAACAGTTGAACAGTTTATTGAATGTTGTAAGAGTAAAGGCATCCATTTAACTATCACCAACTTTGATTCTATACCAACGATTGGTGTTTTTTGTACAAACTCCAACATTCTTCTACTTTGAAACATAAACTTACAACTAGAAAAAGGATCACATTGATTTCTTAGGGACTAAGTAAGTAGTTTACAGATCCTGAATAGGGAAAACTAGAGCGCAGAAACACCTTTTAGATTCGCTGTAAAGCATTTAATTTTAGGATTAAAAGATGCTGCACTTGCATTCGTACTCCTCTTATCAAATAAGTTTAGAATATTCACTTTGTTGTACTTTATTAAATTTGAAGCAGTATAAAACTGTTCTATTTTTAATTCCTGAGTCTTTTCAATCCAATTATTTAATTGAGTTTATGCGGTAACTTTAGAGGTGTTGTCGTAGCTATTTCTTAGTGGGATACCATGCACATACGTCTTTTTTAATGCTGGAAATTCTTGAAATAAAATTACTGCTTTTATCGTTTGTTTTTTTTATTGAAGTGTCACACAATTCTAAAACTGCTATTGTCTCAAAATACTCAGGCAGGTCTTTTGGTAAAATGAGAGCACTTAAATTCATTATTTTTGTTGAATTTAACATTCCAAGTCTACCCTATTTCTCATTTAATCCTAACTTTTCGGGTGAGCCAAAATTGAATTATTCTAAGTTTTTTAGTCAAATTAGGATACTCTTAAAAGTTAACCTCTAAAAAAAAGAAGCTATCGATATTCGTAAATTTATCGCTAAGCCACTAACAGTACTCTTCCCATAAAAAATAGATTTAAAATACTAGAAAACTTTTCCTGACAGTCCTAAAAAAAACTTTTTGTATTTCCTATTTATATATATATTTGGTTAAATGATTCGAATTAGAGAACTAAATGATACAATACTCACCATACATTTAACAGTATCAATTCTATTATGTTCGACTTTTTTAATCCTATCATTAGAAACCTACCAATATAAAGATCAACTGATTAAACCCTTATTTAGCGCTAGTGCTTGTTTTCTTCTCTATTGGGTTTTAGTATGGATCATCTTGTGCTTGATAGATCTTACAAGAAAGAAAAGAAAAAAAAAAGAAAAAAAGAAAAGTACTTATCTATGAAGGTCAATTAATTTCTTATTCCAACTGGCAGAAAAAATTCTATCTTAACTATCTTATCGCTATAAAAACCTATCTAGTAAAAAATATAAATATTTAGGGTTTGCTTATCAAAGAGAATTTTAGGCATTAATAAATTGGTTTTTTTTAAAGAGTAAGTTCATTATTTGTTTAAATCGCTCAACTTGTCTTCTAAATTCAAGTGAGCATGTTTTAGATCGCCCTGAGGATGAAAAAATAAGCCCAGAAATTTTGATTTTTGGGTAGTTTATCAAATTCATCACAAAAGAAGATCGCACTGATCCAACTTTCTGATGTCGCTTTCAATTTTGCTCTTATTTTATTGAGGTGGTAGCCGTTTTTACCTTGACCAAATTTGCCTTCGATATGATTTCTTTCGGTGTACAGCTTTTGATTTATTTTTCTTTTTGGCGTAATTTAAAAAGGAAGTATCCAACACTCGTCTATATTTTCTTGGCTTTTTGCCTTTTTTATCTGAAAGAGCATAGCGTTTATCTATCCTCTTTTCGCATTGTTTTCGGCTTTCATTCAATAGTTTACTATCGGTGGGATAGGTAATGTATTGGTCAGTAACTGTAGCATCCATTTGAAGGTTCCCTTTATTTGGCGGGAAATCATCACCTTTTTTCTTTTTGCTATTCTGTTTCTTATCTTCCTCTTTACTTATCGATTGAATAAGATTTTTATTGAGCGCATCAAACGTACTGGCTCCAACTCTTTTACAGAGTTCAACAAATAATGAAGGATCAAAAATCGGCTT
>JAWUVT010000011.1:0-9102 GCA_034112225.1 Flavobacteriales bacterium
ATTAGCTATTCCAAAATTATTTTCATAGTTAGGCAAAAGTGACCCCGTTACTTCTTTTAATGCAGCAATGGCTTCGGTAGTATTTCCTAAAGTTAAATGTACTTTACCTAATAAGGCATTTGCTGCATTTTTAGTAGCGCCCCCTGGTCTAATAGATTCATTATCCAGTAGGGTAACAGCTTCTGTTAAATCTAAAATAATTTGATTGTATACTTCAGTTGAGGGTGTTCTGCCTAAACCAAAAGCTTCAAAAGGATCATCATATTCTATGGTTACTAATGGAACATCTCCAAATAACCTTACCAAATTAAAATAAGTTAAGGCTCTAATAAATTTTGCCTCACCCTTTTGGGTGTTTTTATTTGGGTTGTCCGCTACAGCATCAATTCTATTTAACACAATATTACTGCGTTGAATACCGATATAGCAATCTTGCCATACTAAATCTATTATTGGGTTTATAGCTTCAGTTCTAAATAAATCGATATCACCAAAATTACCGCCACTATTGCTAACACTTTGTTGTCTAGAATTATCTGATCGAACCTCCATAAGATATACAAAATATTGACCGTATTGCCCTATGGCTTGCAATCCATCATATACAGCCACTACGGCTTGCTCCATTTCTTCTGGTGTGTTATAGAAATTGCCAGAGCTATCTAACGAAATTGGACTTAATTGTATTTTATCTTCACTACAAGAAGTTAAAATGATTATAATTACTATAAAATTTAATACGTATTTATACATAATTTCTTATTATTAAAATGAAAGATTAATACCCATAACAATTGTTCTTGCAATTGGATAGGCTCCATAATCAAAACCAGGTGTAAGGGCCGAACTATTAAATGATTTGTTATTAGAGGACACCTCTGGGTTAAATCCAGAATAATTTGTTATTGTAAATAAATTAGTTCCTGAAATATAAATTTTGGCTTTATCTAAAGACGTATGCTCTAAAAAATTTTCGGGAAGTGAATACGCTAAAGACACTTTTCTTAAACGAACGAAAGATCCATCCTCTACCATCAAATCAGACTGTTCATACGTTTTATCGTGCCTCCCTGGTGTTGCATAAGTAGCTCCTGGATTTGATGCTGAGTAATAATTATTAATATCATTATGCCCATTAGACCATCCTTCCAAGTTTCTGATAAAAAAACTGGTACCATTAAAAATTTCATACCCCTGTTTGCCCTGTATTAAAAAGCTAAAATCGAAATTTTTGTATTTAAACTTATTATAAAAACCAAAGGTATAATCTGGAAAGAAATCACCAGAAGCTTCTTTATCATTTGGCGTTATTTTACCATCCCCATCAATATCTTCAAAAATATAATCTCCTAAGCGTTGTTCTGCATGGGTTGGGGCATTGTCTATTTGTTCTTGGCTTTGAAAGACCCCTATTTGTCTATAGGTATAGTAAGCTCCCATTGGTTTTCCAACTTCGGTAATATGATAAGGTCTTAAAAATCTGTCTTGTCCTGGACCTAGCGCTAACACTTTGTTTTTATTTGTTGAAATATTAAACGTACTGCTCCATTTTACATAGCCCAATTTTATTTTATTAAGGTTTAAGGCAAATTCAAATCCTGAATTTTCAACTTTACCAATATTTCGTAATGATGATGGTATATTAGTTTCTGGACTTGGTGGTGCACCAGAATGTGCCGGTACCGGAACATCCAGCAATAATTCATTTGTAATTGCTTTATAATAATCTGCCGTAATACTTAATTTATTGTTAAATAAACCCAAGTCTACACCAATATCTAAAGTACTTGTTTGCTCCCAAGATAAATTTTGGCTCGCTGATGTGATAGGTGCCAAACCACTAGAATCACCATAATTAGAAGCACCAAGTAGAGATATTGCCCCATAATTAGGGATATTATTATTCCCTGTAATACCCCAACTGGTTCTTATTTTAAATTCGTCAATGCTATTACTTTTAAAGAAGTCTTCCTTACTTAATCTCCAAGCTCCAGAAACGGATGGAAACCATCCCCATTTTGTGTTTGCACCAAAACGAGAGGATCCATCTGTACGAATAGAGGCTCCTAAAATGTACTTGTCCTTATAATCGTAATTAACCCTGCTTAAATACGATAGTAAAGACCACTTTTCTTCAAATAAAGGAAAACTCGTTGTTAATACCCCATTAGCATCATTAACATTAGCCACTAGAGGACTTGAACCTGTATTTTTTGTGTCTTCTGTTTGAAAAGACTGCCCAATTAAAACAGTTAAATCATGAATATCATTAAAATTTTTTTGATAAGATACGGTGTTCTCAATCATATAGTTTTTTCTTTCATAAAAGGAAGTGAAGGCAGTAGCTTGTTTGTTATCTACAAATATGGAATAAGAACCTACAGTATTGGGGCTAAAACTTTTTCTGCTGTTTGATGAGTAATCTCCTGCTAAAAGTGTTTTAATTGTAAGCCCTTCTATGGGTTCAAATTCTAAAAACCCACTCCCTAAAATATCAAAACCTGTTCTTTTGTCTGTGTTTAAAAGTGCCAATGCCACTGGGTTTTCAACAGGTGCTTGTCCATTTTGATTCGCCGAAAGCATCATATCGCCACTTAAATTTAGGCTTCCATCAGCATTATAAGGGCTAAATAGTGGATTGGCAATTAATGCTGTAAAAACAATACCATCTCCTTTATGATCCCCATCAGAAACCTTATTCCTATTAGAAAATGAAGGCGCAATTTTAAAACTAGCTCTAAATTTTTCAGAAATATTAGAATTCAAGTTTATTCTAAAATTCATTCTATTATACTTTGAACCTATAACAACCCCATCCTGTTCAAAATAACCAGCAGAAACAAAGAAATTCGTTTTATCTGTAGCTGCAGAAGCGGTAATGTTGTGACTTTGTACAAAAGCACTTCTAAAAATTTCATCTTGCCAGTTGGTGTTGGTTAAGCCGGGTTTACCAATTAAATAAGGTTGGTATAATGCCAATGGGGCTTTTCCTTCGTTTATTAATCCCTGGGCAACATACCTTGCTCTTTCATAAGCGTCTTGAGTGTCTACTGTATTTGCAACTTCTTGTACCCCTGTATACCCGTCATAGGTAAGTTTAACGTTTTCCGTACTTCCCTTTTTAGTAGTAACAATAATAACGCCATTATTCCCTCTTGAACCATAAATTGCAGCAGATGCAGCGTCTTTTAATATATCTACCCTTTCAATTGAACTAGGATTTAACGATTTAATATTGAAATTTTCTGAGGGAAATCCATCAACTACTATTAAAGGTTGAGCGCCTGCAGTTAAAGTACCAACACCACGTATATTAATGTCAGAACTACTTCCTGGATCCCCTGATGTTTGTACTATTTGTACACCCGCTATTTGCCCAGCTAAACCCTCTTCAAAACTAGTAATTGGCGCGTCAACAATATTTGCTGCTTTTATAGTTGAAATAGAATTTGTTACTTTTACCTTGGATTGAGATCCATACCCAACAACAACAATTTCTTCAAGTTGCGCTGCGTCTTCTTCCAAAATAATTGTGAATATTTTTTTATTAGCAACCGCCACTTTTTTTGTAACATACCCTAAATAAGAAATCACTATAACAGCATTCTTATTATTAATTTTTAAAGAGAATTTCCCATCAAAATCACTTGTTGTTCCTGCAGTTGTTCCTTCAATAAGAATACTAGCTCCAGGTATTGGTTCTTTATTGACATCTATTACTTTACCATTAATTACTATTGGTTGAGCAGCACTTTGAGCATATAAATCTGCTGTGCTAAATAGCATACATAAAGTTTGTGCTAAAGTGAAAAGCAATAATTTTTTCATGATCTTATTTTTTGGTATTAACATTTAGTCTGTTTTTTTAAAGATAAATATAGTATTAGCCATGTAATTTTTAGAATTAGGTAAATCTTAATTGTGAGATACATTACAAATTACGGAATAAGAAGCACTATTTTAAATAGTTAAAATCGCTAAATTTGTATCTAATTTAAACATAATTGAAATTAACATTCAATCTAAAGTATATTTGTGCTCAATTAATTGAACATAAAGGTGATTGAATAATGCTTCTAATAAAATGAGGTGTATTATCACTAGTTATCAGTATTTTTTGTAAGTAATTATTTTTTTCCTCCAATAATCAATGTTCAAAAAAAACTATAGGGATATACTTTGGTAAATTAAGTTAAGGTTTTGTTGTTTCATATACAATTACACTTGGGCAAGTTGCCTGTAAAAGTTCCTCTGAAAAATTTAGATAGTAACGAAGGTTATTTGTCAAGAAAAGCTATCTGTTTTGAGTATATGCTAAAACCTATTTTTTTACTCTTAAAAAAACAAACACATTACTTCGTTGAAGTAACTCCTTTTTTAAGAATAATATTTCCATACTTAGCTGTCTCACCAGTTACCACTATGGCGTAAGCTTGCTTTGCTCTATCGTAAAAACCAAATCGATCAATACGTCCTATTGGGGGAGTATTAGGATAAACAGCATGTATGCTTTTTAAGTATTTTTGTTCTACTGTTGCATCTAATTTATCTCCTTTTACTGCTTCCATCATTATTAATGGAAAGGATACATAACTATCTAATTCAAAAAGGGGTAAAATCCCTGACAATAAAGCAGGAACTGGCACACCATCTAATCGTACGACATTTGAGTTGCATGATTTTGCTGGAAAATGTGCATCTGCTAAAACAATCTCATCTCCATGCCCCATTTCAGATAGGATTTTTAACAATTCTGGACTTATTAATGGTGATATTCCTTTTAACATTTTATGTTTTTTTTTATTAAATTACTACTAGAAATAATTTATTTTTTTATTGATTTAAACTCTAAAAATAAGCTTTCATCATTAATGCAGCGCCTAAAGCACTTTCATTTTTACAATCTGATACTTTTAATATAATGTTTTTATTTAATAATTTTAAGAAGGTTGTAAATATTGGGTTTTTGTTAAATCCGCCAGAAATATATACATCTGTAACACTATTTTTTTTGTCTGTAATTAATTCAATTCCATGAATCACTTTCTTACTAATTTCATAGACTAACTGATAATAAGCAGTTTCGTAGTTTCCGAATTTTTTTAGCAATAGTGGATTCGCATCAAAATTTGTATCTATTCCTTTTGATAAAAAAACCTGTGCACCCTCACTCATTAATTCACTACACAATTTTTTATCTAATTGTAAATCAAGGTGTTTCTTTTTATCAACCTTAAAATAAGAACATAAAGCAACTAAATAAACTTCATGAATTTTACCTAAAAATTGCATAGATGATTTTATTTGCTGCTTTTCTGGCGTCATAAAACACAAACAATTATTTTTTAGTTGATGTTGTGTTAGTGTTTCTTTACTAAAAGGATTCATAGCAATAATCCAAGTTCCTGTAGATAATAAAATAAATTGCTTGTGTTTTTGGCTGTCTAATAAAGGAATAATAGACGCAGAACTATCATGTAAACCTGTTCCTATAGGTATTTTCTCTCCATTAATGTTTGAGATTACAGCTTCTTTTCCGTTTTGTGGTTTGGGTAAATTGAGTTGGCAGTCTGTAATCCATTGATGATAAGTCATTTTATCAAAATCCCAAGTAGCGGTATGTGCACCAACAGATGTAAAATCTGCTGTTATTTTCTGTGTAAATAAATAACTTAAATATTGAGGATAATGTAAAATTGAATGAACTTGGCTCCAAAGGCTAGGCTTAGTATGTTTCAAAAAAAGTATTTGCAGCCCTGTATTTAACATGCCATAAGCTGGAGAAGCTGTTTTTCTAGAGAATTCTTCAACACCTCCATAATTTTCATAGAAATCATTAAAATCTTCTAGTGGTAATGGTTTTAAATAATTGTATAAAGGAGCTATTCTTTTACCATTTCTATCCAAATAAATCAAAGATGCACCGTGGGTAGTAAAATTAATTGCTTTTAAATTACAATATGGATTGCTTTGTATTTTTTGTATTTCTTCAAAAATCCATTTTTCTATCGCATCTAAATCATCACAAGGATACCCATCATCATCTAATACTTCCTTAAATTGGGTTGAATTTTTTGAATGAATTTCAAAATTTTCATCAAATAAAAACACCTTCTTATTTGTTTTTCCGATATCTATAACAGCAATAACGTTTTTCATTTAACTCACTTTATTGTTTTGTTTTTTTTTTAAAACGGTAAAAACTTATTCTTTAAAGCCATATATAGAACCATACGTTTTGCAAGCTCTATAATCTGCCGATTCTAAATTTTCTCCAAAAGCAGACCAAGAACTTCGTCTAAAAACATCTTGTTCATTAACATTATGCATATTTACTGGAATACGTAACATTGCTGCAAGCGAAATTAAATCTGCACCTATATGCCCATGAGAGATAGCGCCATGGTTTGCACCCCATTTTTCCATAACCGTATACACATCTTTAAAGAAGCCTTTATTTGTTAATCTTGGAACAAACCAGGTTGTTGGCCACGTTGGGTTTGTTCTTTCATCTAATATTGTATGAATATCTTCTGGTAATTCTACACTCCATCCTTCAACAAGTTGTAAAACAGGACCGATTCCTTTTACAAGATTAACTCTACACATGGTTAATGGCATTGTTCCTTTGGTTTTAAATTGTGATGAAAAACCACCACCTCTAAAATATTCCCCAATAGCTGCTGGCCATTTTGTATTGTCTAAACATTTTTTTACTTCTTCTTCTGTAATTTCCCAAAAAGGTTTCATCGTTGGATTGCCGTCTGCATCAGTTTGTTCTGCAGTGGCATCTAAAGTGGTAGAACCAGAATTTATTAAATGAATAATTCCATTTTCGGCAGTGCCAGATAATTTTTTACCTGTAACCCTTTCTATAGATTCTGGACTCCAGTAGGTTCTTACATCAGAAAATAATTGAGCTTTGTTTGTTAATAAGTGTCCAAATAACATAGAAACCGCATTTAAACAATCGTTTTCTGTAGCAAACATAAATGCTTGACGAATACCATTCCAGTCGAAAGATGAGTTTAAAATTGATTCTGTAAAATCTGCATTTGGTTGATAATCTGTCCATTGACGTTGCCCTTGAAATCCTCCCATAATAGCATTTCTCCCTTTAGCTTCTTCTCCAAAACCAAGTGCTTTTAATTTGGGGTTTCCAATCATTAAGTCTCTACAGATTAAAGTCATCTTAATCACTTTTTCCCATTCTTTTTCTTTTATTTCGGGAGATTTTTGCGTTTCAGGGCTGTTGTAATCTTTTCCTTCTTTACAGTTTTCTTTTGTCCAAACTAACGCTTTTTCATATTCGTCTTTATCATAAATATCTTCGTCTATGCGTCTTAAAATTTCTACAGACTCTACAAATTCTGCTCTTACACCTAAATAATCTTGTAAAAAATTTACATCTACCATAGAGCCTGCAATCCCCATTGAACTATACCCAATAGACAAATACGATGTACCTTTCATTTGTGCTACCGCTAAAGCTGCTTTGGTAAAGCGTATTAATTTTTCTTTAACATCTGCTGGTATTGTTAAATCCCCTGCATCTTGCACTTCTTTACCATAAATACAAAAAGCTGGCAATCCTTTTTGAGAATATCCTGCCAAAGCAGCAGCCAAATAAACGGCACCAGGTCTTTCTGTTCCGTTAAAACCCCAAACGGCTTTTGGCATTAAAGGGTCTGTGTCCATAACTTCTGTACCATAACACCAACAAGGAGTTACAGTTAAAGAAATTTCTACACCTTCTCTTTTAAACTTATCTGCACAAGCAGCTGCATCTGCAACCCCACCAATTGTAGTATCTGCAATTACACATGCTACTTTTTCACCACTTGGAAAACGTAAATTTTCTTCAATTAATTTTGCTGCCGTTCTTGCCATATCCATACATTGGACTTCCAATGATTCTCTTACCCCTGCTTCTCGTCCATCAATTACAGGGCGAATGCCTACTTTTGGTAGTCTACCAATTAATCTACTCATAATTTATAATGTTATTTAGTTTATATAAACTGCTCTAATTCCATTAACTGTGCATTTGAAAGTCCTGCTGGTTTAAAACCTGCAGCCCAACACATTAGTAACATTTTAGCGCCTTTATTTGCTACATCTAAAAAGTCCCATGCTTTTTCAACATCTGGCGCAGTAGCAGTTGCTCCGTGCTTTTC
This sequence comes from Flavobacteriales bacterium, assembly GCA_034112225.1. Taxonomy (GTDB): domain Bacteria; phylum Bacteroidota; class Bacteroidia; order Flavobacteriales_E; family Vicingaceae. The sequence goes on from JAWUVT010000011.1 coordinate 8,178, forward strand.
CCATAAAGAAACGTTTCTTGTTTTAAAAGCTTCAATGGTAACTTTTGCTAAATTTACGGTGCTTGATAATGCGTAAGGAGTACAGTGAATTCCTTTTGGAACAAAAACTTTAACCTCGGGGCACATCATCCAAATCTGCCTGTTTAATTCTTCTTCATTATCAAATAATTCATGGTGACTCATACAAATCAATTCTAAAGGATGTGTATGCACTACCGCTAAATTTTCTGGGTGATGAATACTGTTAAATAAATGAATACTTGAATGTGAAATCAACTCACAAGTGGGGGCAAAATTTTCTCTTTCCCCTCCCCACACAATAGAATATCCTGTAGCATCACCATTAATTAAAAGAATACAAGAAACTTTTTCTAAATCATCTACTAAATCTCTTAAATAACAACCTGTACCTGTAATGTATAGCACAAAATTAGCAGCACCTTTAGGGAAATCGAAAGCTACTTCTGTACCAATTCCTTTTAAATCTTCTAGATTAAAAAAAGAAGTAAGGTTCATAGATATATTACCGGCATTTCTTTCTGCCCATTCTCTTTGCCATAAATAGCCTGCAACTTTAGATACTTTTCTTAATTCTACTTCTACCTGTAAAGGAAGGTTTAATGTTTTCATACTGTTTTTAGTAAATTTGATAAAACAAAAATATAAGTAAATTAAACGTACTTAAATACTTAAAACCTGTATGTTTGTATCTAATTTAAACATACCGTTTAAAATGAAATTCGTAAAAAAAGTTGAATTAGGAGACCCTTCTATTAAAAAACAAAATTTTATTGAAGTAAAATTAAAAGTCTTATGCTGTAGGTATTGGTATTTAGATTTATGGGATTGTCATGACATGGTCTTTCCTTTTTGGCGAATTTATTGGAATAAAAATGAAGGTGGCGAATTAAAACTAAAAGAAGAT
>JAWUVT010000012.1:0-18170 GCA_034112225.1 Flavobacteriales bacterium
TTTTATCAAAATAAATAATGGTTCTTTTTTAGTTATACACAATAGTGCAAATAATGCTATTACAAGAATAGGAACTACCGGTTGGATATTTTCAGAAGGGACTATCGGCAACAATAGGGTTAAGTTGAACGTGGGTAATACGAATGCTACATTTACGATTCCTTTTGGATTTGGTACTGCATCCTACCTCCCTTTAAGTTTTTCAACAGCTGGTGCAGTAGGTAGCGGTCATATTATTTTCAGTACATTTCGTTCGGGGGTTAATAGTGCAAACCTGCCAACAGCTCGTTCAGTGATACCTCAAATGATGCTTCCTACAAATTATAATAGTGCTGGAAGTGATAATTCTGCATTTGGGGTAGATCGTTTTTATCAAATAGATGCCACAGACGCACTTTTCACAACCAAGCCGACCTTATCAAACATTGTATTCAGTTACGCAACTGACGAAATCAATACCTCTTTTACACCAAACACAATTACGGAAGGAAACTTAAAGGCACAATATTGGGAGAAAACAGCGGCTGAATGGAAACCTTATGCACCTATAGGCACCGTAACTACAGCATCCAATATTGTTAAAGTTGGTTCTCACTCAGCAACATTATTAGCCAGTTCAAAGTGGTGGTCCCTTGTAGACGACTCTACTCCTTTGCCAATAACTTTACTTGACTTTACAGGAGAATGTTTAAATATTACTATTGAAATAAAATGGAGTACTTTGTCGGAGATAAATAACACAAGCTTTATTTTAGAAAAAAGTAACAATGGTCAACTATTTTCAGTGCTTAAAGCTATTGAAGGTGCTGGAACAACAAATGCATTACATTCTTATTATTTCATTGATGAATCGGATCATCAATCAACAGTTTACTATCGATTAATCCAAATTGATTTTGATGGAAAATCGACAAGCTCGCCAATTATTGCTGTCGAGAAATGCAATGAAAATCTACAACATTTAAATACCGCTGCTTATTTCAATATTGGCCAGCAAAATATTCAGGTTTTTATTGAATCAGATACGCCATCTGATTTTTCTATCACTATTCACAATAGGGTCGGCAGTATAGTCGAATTTAAAGACATTGCATCATCTATTGGGGAAAACCAAATTGTATTTGAGGGTTTAAGTCTGCCTTCAGGAGTTTATTTGGTCGCAATAAGAAAGTATGAAAAATTTTTTTCGCACAAAATAATAATAAATAATTCATGAGAAATTGTAATTGTATTCTTATCGTCATCGCATTCACTTTTGTGCTTAAAAATGCCGCTGCACAAAACATAGGGATAAATAGTACCGGTGTAACACCCAATGCTAGTGCTGTGCTTGATATTGTTTCATCAACTAGTGGCTTACTAATTCCCCGTATGACGGCTGCTCAAAAAACGGCTTTAAACCCTCTCCCTGCAGTAGCGCAGGGACTATTTATTTACCAAACTGATGGCGTAGAAGGTTTCTATTACAATACGAGTACGTCTACCACCCCTGCATGGAACTATATTGCAACGGGCGGAACGAGTGGTTGGGACCTCACGGGGAATTCAGGAACAGTAGATGGCACTAACTTTATTGGTACAACAGACAATGTTCCTTTTGATGTTAGGGTTAACAATATCCGTGCGGCAAGATTAGATCATTTACAAGAAAACGCTTTTTTTGGTTTTCAGGCAGGACTCGACAATACATCAGCCTCACAAAATACTTTTATAGGGAACAATACTGGCAGAGGTATTGTTACTGGAAGTAACAATACGGTATTGGGTGCTAACGTCACAGGCTTATCATCAGGATTGTCATATCATATTATTTTAGCTGATGGTGCGGGAAACATTCAAGCCCTACATGATGGAATAGTAGGATGGACATTAACAGGAGGACTTACAGCAGGGGGTAACGCTTATCCAACTACAACGGGCACAAATGGCGAAGTTTTAGTAACAGACGGAGCTGGCTCGATTAATTGGGGAGCTTCAGGTAGTGCAATCGTGCTTCCTTTGGCGATTGCCCAAGGAGGAACAGGTTTAACAACAAAAAGCTTTGTTGACCTCACAACAGCACAAACGATTAATGGGATAAAAACATTCGTTTCAGATGCAAACATTAACAATTTGACAGTTGGTAGAAGTACAGGTAGTGGAAACCCAACCAATACCGCCATTGGTGTAAGTACCTTAGCGACCAATACTACAGCTGCGAATGTTACCGCAATTGGTTATCAAGCACTAATGGGCAATAGTACAGGAGGCTCCACTGTGGCTGTCGGTTACCAAGCATTAAAGTCCAATACCACAGGGGTTAGCAATACCGCAACTGGTAGCCAGGCATTATTTAGCAATACCACAGCAGGTTTCAATACCGCAACTGGTAGTGGTGCACTGTATACCAATACGGGAATTGGCAATACCGCAACTGGTTATCATGCGTTGTATGCAAATGCTGCAGGAGTTTCAAATACTGCAGTCGGTTATCGGGCTGGGGTTGGCAATACTTCTGGTACACAGAACACTTACATCGGCTACAATTCGGGGACAGACATTACATCAGGTACCAACAATACGATATTGGGAGCCAATGTAACAGGCCTAGCAGTAACATTAACAAACAATATTATATTGGCAAATGGTGCCGGGAATATTAAAGCCCAACATGATGGAATCGACTGGACATTAACGGGTGGACTTACTGCAGGAGGCATCACTTATCCGCAAGTAAATGGCACCAATACTCAGGTTTTAATAACAAATGGTGCTGGCATCGCTTCATGGGGCAGTGTAACAGCTACAGCATTTAATGGTGTATTGCCCATTGCGAATGGGGGGACAGGATCGGCAACACAAAATTTTGTTGACCTCACAACAGCACAAACGATTAATGGGATAAAAACATTCGTTTCAGATGCAAACATTAATACACTAACAATTGGTAGAGGCGCAGGCAGTATAAACACAAGCAATACAGCAATAGGCGTAAGTGCTTTAGTTGGAAATACTACTGCTGCGAATGTTACTGCAATTGGTTATCAAGCATTAATGGGCAATACTACTGCTGGCGCTACTGTGGCTGTCGGTTATCAAGCATTAAAGGCCAATACCACAGGGGCGAGCAATACTGCAATTGGTAGTCAGGCATTATTCAGCACGACCACAGCAGGTTTCAATACGGCAACAGGTAGTGGTGCATTGTATACCAATACAGGAGTTGGCAATACCGCAACTGGTTATCATGCATTGTATGGAACTACTTCAGGAATTTCAAATACTGCTATCGGTTATCGGGCAGGAGTTGGCAATACTTCTGGTTCACAGAACACTTACATCGGCTACAATTCGGGGACAGACATTACATCAGGTACCAACAATACGATATTGGGTGCCAATGTAACAGGCTTAGCAGTAACATTAGCAAACAATATTATATTGGCAAATGGGGCGGGCAATATTAAAGCGCAAAATGATGGAACGAACTGGACCTTAACGGGTAACGTTCGGATCGGTTCTTACGGTGCAGGAACGCTCACAACTGATGCTGCGGGAAATATCACCGCCTCTTCAGATGAACGGTTGAAAAATATTAATGGCAATTACAAAAAAGGATTGGCTGAATTATTGAAAATCAATCCAATTGTTTACCATTGGAATAATTTAAGTGGTAACGATACGATCAATACCTATGCTGGCTTCTCTGCCCAAAACATAAAAGAGGCCATTCCTGAAGCTGTTGGCATCGACCCAAAAGGTTACCTCACGCTTTCCGACCGTCCTATTCTTGCTGCTACAGTTAATGCCGTAAAAGAAATCAATAGTAGGTTAAATGAGATTACCGATGGACTTACTGACACTAAAAAAACTGGACTTATAGTACAAGATATCGAAAAGACATATCCTGAAGTAATCATTACGGATAGCAATGGATCTAAAGCTATTGACTATGACAAATTAACAACGTTGTTGATCGGAGGAATGAAAGAGCAACAACATACAATAACCGGTCAGCAATTAGCTATTGAAAAAATGGAAACAGAAATGTTGGAATTAAAAACAATGGTAATGAGTTTGAAAAAATAAAACCTATACGATTGAATAGCTCGCTAATTTTAAGTTGTTTCTAATTCTAAACGGCAGAATTGAATATCTTTGACCTACCTCCATTACAGATCCTTCAACACTATTACGGATTCATCCGCTTCCTAAACAAGTACTGGTAATGACTGCTCTAGCCTGCTAACTCGTAGCTATAGATTTCTCCCACGGTAAGACAAACCCCTTAAGTTAATTGCTACTTAAGCTACTGTTTCGGTTATCGTCTATCTCTTAAAAGAAATAGCGTTTCGGACATCACAAAAAAGTGCTTGCTTATCCAACCTTACAGCCACTTATCCAGTTCGTGTTCCTCAGACACACTTTTTTGCACGGTATCCTTTACTTTGGTTAGTAACCCACACGCATAAAGGATTTACACCTCTTAGGACATTATTTTTAAAGAACTATATTTGCCATTCAAGGCATACACTATCACTAAAAATCATAACTTGCCACTAGAAAGCAACACTTTTTAGCGTAACGTTATCAATATCTAATATTAGCATGAATCAATTAAAATATCTTTTTTTTCTATTCGTAAGTATCGTAGGAAATCCTTTCTACCAAATGATATCTTATCTTGTCTGTAGCGAGTTGGACTTTGGAGCATCTAAAGGAACCAATGTTTATCAAGTAAATATATTTGCTTTTATTGTAATTTTGGTATTCATTTTCTTGGTTCGATTACTTATTTACGCCATTGTCTTTTCCCCTAAAGAATATCCTTTTAGTGTAGAAGGACAGAATAGTTTCTTGTACATTTTTTCCGAAAGACATTTATTTCAGGTGATAGGTCTAGTGTCCTTTTTTATATGGCTTTCTCCATTGGAAGGAAACATCATTGGATTTATTCTTTTCCCATTAACGATAATTCTAGGCTTAATAGTCTCCACAATTACTTTCAATAGACTATTGAAGACAAAGAAAATATTGATAACAAAAAATAAACAGCATTAAAACGTCTGCTTATTCATATCGTTACGTAATTCATCTCCTAAACCTCCACTTTATATTATAGTAAGGGAGTTTTTTTGATAAAAACACCTCAACTATCATTAAGCTGCAAGTTAAATGAAATACCTTTTTTTTTCTAAAAATAGCTTAAAAAAAACTTTTTTGGAGTAAAATAATTTTCACTAATCACTTAATAACTAGACCATCAACGAACATTACAAAGCATTCTAATCATCAGTAATTTAATTTGCCAAGTCTCACTTCTCAAAATCACCAGTCGACTCAAAATGCACCGTATTTTTGAGCCAATTATTAAAGCCTAACTCCACACCTAAAGCTTCGCATAAACTAACACTTTCAGAGTACATTATGAGACTATCATCATCTTTACGAACTAATATAAAGCTATCCTCATCGGTATTTTTTTTGCAAAGGATGCCAGTAATGTGCTGCCGGAATTAGATATGTCCAAACAATTTGACAGAAATGAAATAGATCGTATTTTAGGGAATATATCTGAATTTTAATTGGATAATAATCGCCCATTAATAAGTGCATTAGTAATTAGAAGAGATGAATATTATGAAGGTGATGGCTTTTCTAAATTAGCTAACAACTTAGGTTTTGGTGATTGGAAAAGATTGAAAAGGGAAAGGATTTATGAAATTACACAACGGAAAGAAATCATTGAGAAATGGCATGACGATAGCTATTATTTAAAAAAATAAGTAACCATTTCTCTGCTTACTAAAAGAACTCTTAAGAGATGATGTGCTTGGTTTTATGAACGAAAGACCTCGCGTAAAATAAAAATCATCAGCACTACAAAATGTTATTTCTAAAATAGCTGGCTTTGTAGAGGCGTTTATTGAAGCTATGGGGCAACACCAACTCCAGTATTTCTAAATTAGATTTTTTTGATTCCCATTCCAACGCTTAGAGAAAAGAACTTATCAAAAGTAAATTCATCTACAACAATAAGTATGAAAAGTAAGAACTGTCAACCTAACTTGTATACGATTGATAAACTATCATATACAAGTGTTATTGTGGAGGATATGCAACAATTATCGAACCCAAAAGAACAGTATATCAACGACTTAAATATTTTAAAAGGGTTGAAAATGATTATTAACAGAATATAAAACTAATTAAATTGTTAAAAACAAAAAAGATAACCACTTAAAATTTTCAATATGTTTCAACCTTTATAGTCTTATAAATAAAATGTATTTTTGACACACCTTAAAGTAAATAAACACCAAATAAAGTGGGGGTAAACTACTATGAAATACAAAGTGACAACACCATTAATATCGAAATTTATTCAACATCTTCATGAAGAAGGAAAGCAATTTTTCACTTTTAAAGAAGCTAAAACATTCTTAAATTATTCATCAAAAGCAACCACAAAGTTCTTGAAGGATATTAAAGAACGAGAGTTAGTTTTATGGATTAAGTCAGGACTATATAGCTTAGTCCCTTTTGAAGAATCAGCAAAAGATTTTCTTCCAAATTGGCATTTAATGGCTTCAAAAGTAGTTGGAAAAACAAAGTATTATATAGGTTATTATAGTGCTTTAGAAATACATAGTTTAATTACTCAACCAGCTTTAGTTGAAAGAATTGTTGTTGAAAAACAAATTAGACCGAGTAAACAAACATTTTTAGACGTACGCTTTCAATTCATACAACACAACTCTAAACATTTTTTCGGAATGAAAAAAACATGGATTGATAAACACAATAGAATACTGTGTAGTGATTTAGAGAAAACAATTATAGACTGTCTATTTAAACCAGCTTATGCTGGAGGAATCGTAGAGATAGGAAAGGCATTACATAAAGCTCAACATAAATTAAAATATGATAAATTGTTTAATTACTTAATACAATTTGACAGTCAAGCAGTAATAAAACGACTAGGGTTTCTCCTCGAATTATATCAGATAGAAAACCCCATCATTGATAAATTGCAGGAGGTAAAAAGTAATTCAGTCATTCCTCTTGATCCATCGTTACCAAAAGAAGGTAGAATAATGAGTAGGTGGAACATCCAAATTAATGCTGATACTGAAACAATTAAAAATGCACCACATAGCTAATGATACAAAAAGGAGAAATTAACAAAAAAGCTCGTATAAATAAGGTTTCTGATAAACAGATTGAGAAGGATTATGTATTAACGTGGGTATTGTATGGGATTTCTGAAAATGAGTTACTAAAAAAAGCACTCGCATTTAAAGGCGGTACAGTTTTGAAAAAAGCGTATTTCCATAATTATCGATTTTCCGAAGACCTCGATTTTACTTTATTAGATGAAAAACTTACCAACAAACAAATATTGAATGAGTTTAATAATATATTGGAGTTTGTTGAGGAAGAAACAGCAATGAGTTTTCGGATAAATGAAGATGCAGATAAAGAGCATGCACCTTCTGGAAGTTTTAAGTTTTGGATTGAATATGTAGCTCCGTTGGATGGTGCAATAGGAAGTAGAGATTTAAAGATAGATGTAACAAGAGGTGAAAAACTAGAATTCGACCTCATTTATAAACCATTAGATAATAGCTATAGTGATATCTCTGATATTGATTTTACAATAAATTGTTACTCGCTATCGGAAGTTCTAATTGAAAAGATGGCGGCTGTTATGGGCCGAACAATTCCAAGAGACCTATATGATTTATGGTATTTATTGGGGAATAAACAAATAGATCTCGAAGATCATTACTTTGAATTTGAAAGAAAAGCTGAACACAAAGGGCATGACTCAAAAGAATTTAGAGCAAAATTAGCTGCAAAAGAAGGTAAATACCAAAGAGATTGGGAAACGAGTTTAGGCGATCAAATTTATGACCTTCCGAAATTTAAAGATGTTATGCGTGAGCTTAATAAATATTTTAGAGCATTAAACAAATATGAGTAAAAAATTCAATTAATCCAAAAGGGAATCGAACACATAACTACCTAAATATCAGTAATAAATAATAAATTCAAATCTTATAGAAACACAAAAGCCGTTGATAATCAACGGCTTTTGTGTTTTGTGGAGTCGGAGGGATTCGAACCCTCGTCCAAACAAGGAAACGACCAGTTTTCTACGTGTGTAGTTTTTAATTAATTGTTAGGCTTAAAGCAGGCTAAAAACAGCCAACAAAAAGCTTAGTCTTCTAGTGTTTCGCCGATAAATCGAAGCAATTTACCTAGCTAGTTCAAAATTATGAATCTCTTAATCAACAGTTAATGAACAGAACTGTTGAGAGAATAATGGTCCTTCCGCCAAGCGGTAGGATAAAGGTAATCAGACTTGGTCTGGATTACGCAGCCATTGCGTAGTTATTTTCGCCTATTAGCGATTTGTGAACTGAGATTAACGAGCAAACTCACAACGCTCGACACGCTTACAGGCCAAATTCATCTTGCTGTCAAAACCAAAAACGACCCCAATAGTTACAAAGAACATTAAAAGTTACACCGTAACTTCTATTCTTAATTACAAAGATAGTACATATTCGAGTTCAATTTTATATTTTTGACACAAAATTAATTAAACATGAAAATAGGCATCATCAAAGAAGGGAAAACACCACCAGACGAAAGAGTACCATTATCTCCAGCTCAATGTAAGGAGATTGCAAACAAATTTCCAGCTCTTGAACTCGTTGTACAAAACAGTACAGTAAGACGATTTAAAGGCGAAGAATATACTGCAAATGGAATTACTTTAGTGGATTCTGTTGATGATTGTGCTATTTTAATAGGGGTTAAAGAGGTTCCTATGCAAGATTTAATTCCAAATAAAAAGTACTTCTTTTTTTCGCACACCACCAAGAAACAACCCTACAATAGAGAACTACTAAAAACAATGTTGGCTAAAAACATTACAATGGTAGATTATGAGGGATTAACCAATAGTAAAGGAACCCGATTAATTGGTTTTGGTAAGTATGCTGGAATTGTTGGATGCTACAACTCCTTTTACACTTATGGAAAAAAAACAAATTCTTTTGACTTAAAAAGAGCTTATCTATGTGAAGATAGAGCTGAAATGGAAAATGAATTAAGTAAAATAAAAATCCCGAATAACTTTAAAATCGTTACCACTGGTGGTGGTAGAGTTGCTTCTGGAATTATTGAGATTTTAACTAAAATTGGAATCAAGAAAGTAACTCCTCAAGAATTTTTAACCACTGATTTTAACGTCCCTATTTTTACGCAAACATTTGTGAATGATTATTATAAAAAAACAGATGGTTCGGACTTTGTAAGAGCTGAAGTTTACAATAACCCTGAGAATTTCGAAAGTGATTTTATGAAATTTGCTAAAGTAGCAGACCTTTATATTTCGGGTCATTTTTGGGATAAAAATGCACCTTATATCTTTACGAGAGAAGATGCAAAACATCCTGATTTTAACCTTAAAACAATTGGAGATGTAAGTTGTGATATTGATACTGCAATTGCAAGTACTTTAAGACCTTCAACAATTACTGACCCTATCTATGGATACCAACCACAGACAGAAAAAGAAGTTGCTTTTAACGGTGCAGGTGCTATTACAGTAATGGCTGTAGACAATTTACCTTGTGAGTTACCTAAAGATGCTTCTGAAGATTTTGGAAGAGAGTTTATTGATCACATTTTACCTCACCTGTTAAATGATAAGGAGGGAGTAATTGAAAGAGCTACAATATGCAAAGATGGTGACTTAACACCACACCATGAGTTCTTAAGAGATTATGTAAACGGAAAATAGAAGTGAATTAAAATACAAGATGTCCATCAAATCCATCAGGAGCAACTTTGGAGAGGCTAAACTCTATCAATGCATGAACGATTTTTCTTTCATGAAGCTCTTTTTTGGACTTGACTGTGAGTATTACGTAAAATAAACTCCACTAAATAGAGGTTACGAAGATCACAACTGGGCAATCTATTTTCGCACTATTTTATGCTTTCCAACTATCGCTTTAAGCAAACAATAAAGATATTCTTCTTTAATTATTTGTTGACCACTCTTTGCTCTCCCTTTAAGTGGATTATAGGAGTGTCCTTCCATAGGAATTCGTTGAATATTACTTGCTACTGAATCTTCTTTTAATCCAGCACACCCAAAGGTTAAGGCTGTTTCTTTAGAAATAACATCGAAAAAAGAAATTGAAACGCCATCGTCTGTAAAGGGGAAAGAAAACACTTTATAATCCAACCCAAAATTAGAACTGATAACTGCGAGGCTTTCTTTGGTCTGCATAATTTGCTGTTCCAAACTCAACTCCTTATATAAAGGATGGTTGCTACTGTGCGCACCAAACGTAAATCCATCCGCAATTAATTCTTTAATTTGAGATGAAGTTAAATAGGGCTTATTCTCCGTTAAATAAGCATCAAAATCAACTCCATGTTTCAGCGCCAATTCATCTAAAAGATCCTCCTCTAAAAAAGACCACTTAAGAATAGATATGTCTTTTAATTTCTCGAATAGGATGCTGGCCTTAAAACGAAAAAATAATTTCTTATTATCGATAAAATCTGAATTTAAAAAAACAGTCGCATGAATTTTTTTTTCTTTTAAAAGAGGAGCAACTACCTCATAAAACTCACTTAATCCATCATCAAAAGTAAGGTGGAAATAATTTTCGCTCACCACTTCTCCGCTTTTCTTTAACGCTATCAACCTTTCTAAAGAAATGGATTGATAATTTTTAAGGAGAAAATCTAGGTCATTTTTAAAATCCTGAATACCTCTTGGAGTATACAAATTCTTGATGTGTATCGGATTTTCATCCGTTACCGCATGATAAAAAGGGAAGAGCATAGAATGCCCAGAACTCTTAATCAAGCGCTTCATACTCCATAAAAATGTTGCACAGCTGGAAATCTCTCTTGCAATTTTTCTAATCATCTCACTGCAAAATTAGCTTAAAATATTAAAAAGTAAAAAGAACACCATTTATTTTATAATTTCGCACCTTATAGTTAATGTAAACCTAAATAAGGTTTCCTAATTTTAGGGCACTAATTATTAATGAACAGATTCAACATTTAAGGATAAAGCGCAATAAACTTACTCCTTGAAACTTTTAAAAATTTGAACTTAAAACGATGAGAGAAATTCAATTTAGAGAGGCTTTAAACGAAGCAATGTGTGAGGAGATGAGAAAGGATGATACCATCATTCTTTTGGGTGAAGAAGTTGCTGAGTATAATGGAGCTTACAAAGTAAGTAAAGGAATGTTAGATGAATTCGGTGAGAAAAGAATTATTGATACGCCTATTGCTGAAAATGGTTTTTCAGGAATTGCAGTTGGTGCTGCGATGAATGGTTTGCGTCCAATAGTGGAATACATGACCTGGAACTTTTCTTTAGTATGTATTGATCAAATCGTAAACAATGCGGCTAAGATGTACAACATGTCTGGTGGACAATTAAACATTCCAATTGTATTTAGAGGTGGAACTGGTGCTGCGGGACAATTAGGAGCTACACATTCTCAAGATTTTTCGAATTGGTACGCCAACTGTCCAGGGTTAAAAGTGGTTCAACCCTCGAACCCTAAAGATGCAAAAGGTTTGCTAAAAGCTGCCATTAGAGATAATGATCCTGTACTTTTTATGGAATCAGAGCAAATGTATGGTGATAAAGGGGAAGTACCTGAGGGGGAATACATCATTCCTATTGGTGTTGCCGACGTTGTGAAAGAAGGTAAAGATGTAACAATTGTTAGCTTCGGGAAAATGATGAAAATTGTGAATGCTGCTGCTGAAGAATTAGCTAAAGAAGGAATTGATGCCGAAGTAATTGATTTAAGAAGTTTACGCCCTATTGATTATGATACCATCATTAATTCAGTAAAGAAAACGAACAGAATGGTATTTGTTGAAGAGACTTGGCCTTTAGGTTCTTTTTCTACAGAATTGACTTTTAAAGTGCAACAAAATGCATTTGATTATTTAGATGCTCCTGTTGCAAGAGTTACTGGTGCGGATGTGCCAATGAGCTTTTCTGTGCCATTAATTGAAGCTTACATGCCAAATGTAGAAAAGGTGGTTAAAGCGGCTAAAAAAGTGCTTTACAGAGACTAAACGGAGAACAAGAAATCGTATTATAGCAATCTAAAAAATTGCGAATCAATCAAAAGCCAGTTTGGAATTCCAAACTGGCTTTTTTAGTCCTCCTTAATTTTACCTAAAATTTAGACAAGAAATATTCATCAGAGGAACACAATTTCTTAATATATTCCTAAAAAGTAAGTAGGATAGCGTAAGAAATAGTAGTCAAAATTGTTAAATTACTGTTATTTTTAATGCCTTCATCAGGATAAAACAAACTAAAAAAAACAGTAAACCCCACTAAGAAAGAAGGTTACAAGCAAAAAGTAGGCTGTTGGTTAAAATTAACAATTGTTAACAAAAACAACTTCAACTTGATCAGGTACAAATAAATGTAGTATGTTTGCGCTCAGAATATTTATTTAAAAAAAGTTTAACTAAAAAAAAACTAATGAAAAGAAAAGTATTATTTGTAGCTTCTTTATTTTTAGCTACTGCGACATTCGCACAAGACGGTTTAACGTCTAAAAAAGGTTTCAAATACCTTCCAGAAGCTGGAGATTATTCTATTGGAACTAATGCAGATCCATTTATTAAGTTTACTCAAAACTTATTAAACTTTGCAAACAACACTGGTGTTAACGTTGATGGTTTTAACAGTGCTGGAGGTTCAGATTATGTAAGTGGATTTAGCCAAGTAATTGTTGGAAAGTACTTCTTAACTGAGAAACAAGCAGTAAGAGTTGCTTTTGGTATTAACACAGAAAGATCTATTACTAAAACATTTGGAGATAACCCAGTAACGCCAAGCGCTACACCTAATTCTGATGTAATTGAATTGCAAAAAGCTGCTACTGGAAAGTACGACTGGTTTATGAGTGCTGGTATGGAGTACAGAAGAGGTCACAATAGATTACAAGGGTTTTATGGTTACGAAGTAGCTCTTGGATTTTCTAACAGTGGAAAAGTTTCTAACTCTTATGGAGTTGAATACAACCAAACTGCACAAGATTCAGGTTATATAGGAGCAACTGCTTCTAGAGTATTAAAACAAAAAGCGCCTTTAAATGTTAGACTTGGTCTAAGAGGTTTTGTTGGTGTTGAATACTTTTTTATGCCAAAGATGTCTGTTGGTGCTGAATTCGGATGGGGATTTGCTTACATCAAGGATTTCGGAAAAGGAAGAGTTGTAACTGAACACTGGGGAATTGAGCCAGGAACAGGAGCTACAGCGAACACTGTTTATGAAACGGATGTTGCAGGAACATCTCAAACTAGAAGTTCTGGATTTCAAGTTGATCAAGGAACAGGTTCTATGTTAGACCAAACTTCTTCAGCTATTAAATTGAATTTCCACTTTTAAGACTTAGTACTTAAAAAAGAAATAATAATATTATTAAAACCCGTTGTCTAAGACAACGGGTTTTTTTTGTGTTAAAAATAATCAAAAGAAACTCCTTTCCCATACTTAGAATCCCTCAGGATAAATTCCGATGAGAAACGAAGTTCAGCAAAGCTCATCCAGATCCAGCAGTCTAAAAAAAACGATCACTTTTCTCCATCTGGATACCCGATTTATCGGGTTAGGAGTAAGACATCGAAAAACACTCCTTTCCTACGAAGGCAGGAACCCAGTCACAGCAATTTACTAAAAAACCCCAAACCAATTGCCTTTCCCCCTGCACAGAAAAGGAATAAGACAACGAAAAGGTATTCCGTCCCTATCCATCGGGTGCCTCAGAATAAACTCCAGTGGGGATCCAGACACAGCAGCTCACTCAATAAAACAGCATACCACCTTATACAACAACAAACGAATACTTAACTGCGTCTAGATTACTGCCTGCGCAGGAAAGGAACACTGCGAAATAAAAGAGCTAACCACGTGTAGCTTACCTGAAATTCATTCCGTATTCGTGTTTATCATTAGTTATGTCATAGAAAGTCTAACGAACAACAACCGAAATATAGGGAAGTAGGACAACGAAAAGATACTCCTTCCCCATCATTTCGAATCCCTCAGGATAAACTCCTGGGGGATCCATACACAGCAATATAAAATCTTGTCACAACAAACGAATACCAATCTGCGTCTGGATTATCTTCGCTGAACTCCGTTTCTTGCTGGAGTTTATACTGAGTTTATTGAAGTGCAGGAAAGAAAAAAAAAGATTCATAAAAAAAGTCCTGATTTTCAGCAGGACTTTTTTTACATCTTATTGACACGTGAACTCTTAATCAAACAATCCGTTTAATTCCGCATCTATGTTTTGAATAATTTCACCTAAATCTTCTGCATTTTCAGAAAAGTTGTTCGAATCCACATCTACAATTACAATTTTACCTTGATCGTAAGTAGATATCCAAGCTTCATATCGCTCATTTAAACGCTTTAAATAATCTATTCGAATACTTTCTTCATAATCTCTACCTCGTTTTTGTATTTGATTCACCAATGTAGGAACTGAAGCTCTTAAATAAATTAATACATCTGGTGGTTTAATAAAGGTTTCTTGCAATTTAAATAAAGAAAAATAGGTTTCAAAATCTCTTGTAGTCATTAGACCCATAGAGTGCAAATTAGGGGCAAAAATATAAGCATCCTCATATAAGGTTCTATCTTGTATAACGGTCTTTTTGTTTTCTCTAATCTCTTGAATTTTACTAATTCTACTGGTCATGTAGTAAATCTGAAGATTAAATGACCAGCGTTGCATGTCATTATAAAAATCATTTAAGTAAGGATTCTCATCCACATCTTCAAAATGAGCATCCCAATTGTAATGCTTAGATAATAAAGTGGTTAGTGTTGTCTTTCCAGACCCTATATTTCCGGCTACCGCGATTAACATATTTCAATTTTTAAAGAACTTAAAAATACAAAAAAAAATGAAAGATAAAGCAAGCTATTTTATTTTTTCAATAAATAATTGATCCTTTTTATCTACAATAAATATTTTATTATTTTCAACTCTAACTTGTGTAATCTCACTATATATAGTAGGCTTATACTCCATCTTTTCTAAA
The DNA here is from genome assembly GCA_034112225.1 of Flavobacteriales bacterium. GTDB lineage: Bacteria > Bacteroidota > Bacteroidia > Flavobacteriales_E > Vicingaceae. Next base: position 15,118 of record JAWUVT010000012.1, read on the forward strand.
GTAAAAAAATCATACGTTTCTATTTTATTACTTTTATTGCAATAAACCAGTTGTTTTTCTTTTACTTGGAATGAATTGATGCCAAGAACTGGTAAGGTCTTTAAATAAGTGCCATAATTATCAAAAACAAGGATGCCTAAATTTTCATCATTTAAATACAACCGATTATTTTTTTCAGCCAAAAAATTAGCGGTAATGTTTTTGTTCAATAGGTTGGCTAAATTCCCTGAAGTATTCGTTGTTGTTAACTCTTGATTTTTTCTGATCAATTCAAACCGAACGGGATCGTAATACCATGTTCCTCCATTATAGGAACTACATACCAATGAGGTTTCATCCAGCTCCAAATCCGTTAAATCAATTACTTCACTTGAGGGAGAGAGTGTGTTATCTAAAATTAAAATCTTAGTGAAATCTCTAAAATAAACTAAAACCTTTTGAGGATTACTGACATCCACACTGGCAATAACCCCCAATAGATTATTACTGTAAGAACAAACTAAGATTCCATCCTCCGAAAATTTATTAATCTTGTTTTCACTCACTTCATAGTAATAACCCAATTGATCTGTAGTTAACCAGTTGCCCTTAAAATCGCGAGGACTAACCTGAGCAAAAGTAGTTGCTGAAAAAATAACAATAAGTGTAACTAGTAAATTTCTCATAATTCTCTATTCTCCAAAATTAGACCATTTTAAGTAGTTCTTCAATATACACCCGATTATTCGATAAACGAGGTATCTTATGCTGACCACCCAACTTGTTCTTCTTTTTCATCCAATTGTAAAATGTGCCTGATTTTAATGGCTGTATATCAGGTATACCTAAAACCAAATCTCCTACCCTTTTCGCTTCATAATCAGAATTTAAAGCCTTTAATTCGTTGTCAAAAATTTCAGAAAAATAGTTTATATTTTGGGGCGCTTGCTCAAATTCAATTAGCCACTGATGCTTCCCCGCTGATTTGTTCTGAAAAAAATGAGGTCCCCCTGTATATTCTTTTATTGCAGCTTTAGTTTGAGCACAAGCTACTGAAAATGCTTTTTCAGCATGCTCAATGATTAGTTCTTCTCCAAAAGCATTAATAAACTGAGTGATCCTTCCTGTAACTTTTATTCTAAAAGGATTTAACGAAGTAAAAACTACAGTATCTCCTATTACATAACGCCACAAGCCGGCATTGGTAGAAATTACAATTGCATAATTTTTACTCAGCTCAACACTTTCTAAGGTTATCGTTTTAGGGTTCTCCGTGCCGATCTCAGATTTTTCAATAAACTCATAAAATATACCATAATCGAGCATCAGCAGCATTTCTTCCACTTTACTTTGATCTTGTAACCCAAAGAATCCTTCGGTTGCATTATAGTTTTCGTAATAATTTAATTGATTACCTGGCGCCAACATTTTAAATTGCTCTTTATAGGGTGAAAAATTAACGCCTCCGTGCATAAACAATTCTAGCTTTGGCCAAATGTCTAAGATGTTATCTGTGTTATGCAGTTCTAAAATCCTTTTTAACAGCACTAAAGTCCAAGAGGGAACACCTGAGATGTTCGATACATTTTCTTGAGCAGTAGAAATGGCCATTTTTTCCATCTTTTCCTCCCAATCATCCATTATTGCGATCGCCATTTTAGGCACCCTTCTTTGTTCCACCCACATCGGGAAATTTTTCATGATGATTGCCGATAAATCTCCATAATAAGAATTGTTACTAAAGGAGTTAATCGCACTACTTCCTCCTACCACCAAAACCTTTCCTAAAATTAACTTTGATTCGGGATGATTATTATGGTAGATCGCAAGTAAATCCTTCCCTCCTTTATAGTGACAATCAATTAAAGACTCTTTACTCACAGGAATAAACTTGCTTTTACCGGTTGTTGTTCCAGATGACTTCGCAAACCACTTAATATCCGTTGGCCATAATATATTCTGCTCTCCTTGTTTGATGCGTATAATTTGATCTTTAAGACTATCATAATCTTGTAAAGGAACTCTTTCAATATAATCAGTGTAGTTTTTTATTGATTTGTAATCATACTTCCTACCCCACTCTGTATTTTTTGCTTTTTCAATTAAACTATGAAACACTTCGTTCTGTACATCCATAGGATATTTCATAAACAGTTCCATTTGATGAATCCGTTTTTTGATAATCCATGAAAATACGGAGTTAATTAATTCCACTAGAGTTAAGAGTTTGAAAGTGTAAAGTTAAAAGTAAACTTGTAACTTTATAAACTTAATACTTTATAGTTATGGAATACTCAGGCCCTCTTAGAAAAATGAATACTAAATTAGGAGAGGAAGTAAACTACGAACTTCCTATAGGAGATGATTTAGTGAATATGAATCAATTTATAGGTAAAGAAATTACACTGAATTACGAACATCGAATTGAATGTGTAAAGTGTGGTAGAGTAACGGTAAAATCATTTAACCAAGGTTTTTGTTACCCTTGTTTTAGAGATGCTCCTGAGGCTGCAGATTGGATTATCAAACCAGAACTATCGAGGGCACATTTGGGCATTGAAGATAGAGATTTAGCGTTTGAGAAATCCGTACAATTAAAACCTCACGTAGTATACTTATCATTAACAAGCGGAATGAAAGTTGGAGTGACTAGAGATACTCAAGTTCCTACGCGTTGGATAGATCAAGGGGCTGTTAAAGCCATTAAATTGGCAGAAACGCCTAATCGTTATTTGGCGGGAATGATCGAGGTGAGTTTAAAAGACCACATGGCAGATAAAACCAATTGGCGAAAAATGTTAATGAACGTTTTTCCTGATGTTGATTTGATTGAAAAGAAAAACGCGACAAAAATGCTTCTAGCAGAAGAGTACCATCAATACATTTCTAAAACGGACGAAATAGTGGACATCAATTTCCCTGTAATCGATTATCCAGTAAAAGTTAAAAGTATTGGTTTTGATAAGGTTCCTGATTTTACCGGTGTTTTAAAAGGTATCAAAGGACAGTATTTGTTATTTGAGAATGGCATTGTCATGAATATCCGTAAGCACGGCGGCTATGTAGTTTCTTTA
>JAWUVT010000013.1:0-61293 GCA_034112225.1 Flavobacteriales bacterium
AATAAAAATATTCAATGTAACGAAGAGGGGGGTCTTAAATATATTCATATAAAAAACGACTCATATATATCAACTAATGATTACTTCATTTTTATTGATCTTAAAAAAAATGATTTTAGTAAAATTGAAAACCTAATTAAAAACCATAAACACCCTATACATGGAACCGCTTATTATTCTTTCACAAAAATAGAGGGGGAAGAATATGCATTTGGCTATGGAGGTAAATTAGATGAAAGTATATTAAATGAAATTAATTTTCGAAGTATAGCACATATTACAGTAGACAAACTGGTTAACAGGACCGTGAAATTATTTTTCTTGAATTTCAAAGATATTGAGAAGATGCAAAATGATAAAGAATTGTTTTCTTTAACTAATAAACACAAAGGTTGTCTTATTTTTTTAAAACATAAAGATGGAACCTATACGCCTCTGGTGATGGATGAAGTTGAACCAGAAAATCGTATAGAAGTAGAAGCTGTTAGTAAATACTATAAAACCAAAAGTGATGGCAACAGCTTAATCCATGCCCTAGCTGGTGATGTAAATACTAACTCTGGAAAGATTGAATATGTAAACCATTTAAATCTTAGGAGGTTATTAGTAAGTTATATAAAAAATGCGATTAACGGGGTAATGGAATCCAATCTTCAGTCAAAAATAACCCCAATAGCCATCTCAATTCTAGATCACTTTTTAAGTACTGTAAATCATGAGGATGTATCTAAATATTATTCTAATAATGTCAATGAATTTAGTGACTATAAAAAAGGAAAAGAAGATCGTAGTCAAATAATCTATAAGAATATAAAAAATCTTGAAATAACTAAAAAAATTAAGACTCTAATAATGGGTATGGATTTATCATTACGAAATCTATTAATTGATATAATGAAACGTGATAAAGATTTTATATTTGATACAAAGAATAAAAATACAGTCTTCAAACACTTATTGCTCACCAAATCGAGCAGAAGATACTTGTCTAGTTCTAAGGACGAGGATTTAATCAGCCTGGAAAATGTTTTAAATAAAATTGATGATGATTTACAAGCATCAGCTAAAAAATCAATATTGACGATGCTAGACTATTACATTCAGGCTGATGTTTGGCTGACCAATGATTTCGCAGAAATTTATGCGATAATGAACAACTTGCATGTTCTTATTTATACTGGTGAATTCAATAATGACGGTGCTGAAAAGATATTAGACTTCAATTATGCTTCAATTGAATCTGGAATAGTAAACAGCATCGGAATTCCTGGAGGGGGAAATGGCTATCATTTTGAGAAAATTACTGACTTAGACAAGTGGTGGTCGATCAATAGAAAAACAAATAAGCAATTATTAAAAAAATGACTATACACTCTTAGAATATGCTGTTGAAGAGAGAGCTATAATTCTAACTACAAAATAGGCCAATGTTTAACTGATTTCTATTCTTTTCAAACAATAGCAAATTGATAAAGTGAAAAATCAACTAGAACATCAGTAATATAGTAGCCCTTATTAACAGACGTTTAAAATGCAATTAGATTTCAAAAGAAGGTCACGTTAACGTTACCTTCTTTTTATGATAGCCTAGCTTTTTACGAATTGCTCTCTCTTTTTATTTAAAGTGTTAGTCTACTTTAAATTTATTTGTTGAGATGATTGATTCGTTATTTCAGACACACTTTTTTCTACGGTATCTCGATTCTCGATAATGTTGTAAGACTAAAATCAGTATTCTGAAAATCAGAAAAATGACGAGCTATCATTAATCTATTTAAAACATAGGGTGGGTAGTAGGAGTTTTTTTGTAAGCAAAGCATCGTATGTAATAAAAATTAACAAGCTGATCTTTATTCTTAGATTGGTACTCTTCATTCTTTCTTTCACTTTTCTTGGACTGTGTTCAGCTTAAATCACTTCAACTAATTGACAGCAAGAATCTCGTTATCCCTAAGATCTATTGATTCAGAAACTCTCCAAAAAATAATACAATCCTGTTTTTATTTGAGCGGATAACGTTAATAATTATTTAGGAAGGTCTAGCAGACCACTTATTTTAAAACATAGGTTATTCTAAATAAACGCATTCACTTCGAAAAATGAATGTCGACTTCTAGTGACTTGAATAAAACTAACAATTTTGTTCATTTTGTTAATAGTAACAATTTTTTAATAAAATAAGTTAATCATTTAAAATTTCACAAAATAGAAAAAAAAATTATTTAGGTTTGGGTTTAGATTTAGCATGAAAGAGGAAGTTGAGTCATCAACACTTCTCTTAACGGAAGTCCTAAAAGTTTGAATTGGGGGTCTGATGATTTAGACCTATTTAATCTTGGTAGACTACTCAACGTTAAATGACAACAATATCGTAATCAATAAAAATAAAAATAAAATGGGACAAGAAATCGAGAAAAAAAAAGAATTAGATGAAACAGTAAAGTTACTGTTAGATTTAATAGATCAGGCGGAGGAAAAGGACACGATTCATATTACTTCTGACTTTGAAAGCTGTCTATTTAATGGTAAAGATGTTTTAATTATGACTCCGTTTGATGATGAGGAGGATGAGGATGAGGATGATTTGACTAGGTCGACTTGGAATGCTGAACTTTTGATGCTTTTTACAACTATAAAAGAAAAAGCAAAAGAAAAGGGGATTAAGTTTCAATTTTCATTTTGTAGTACTACTCATATTTTAGGTGAAATTGCCAATTCTAAATCAGAAAAGAATAACGATAAAATATTATTTGAGAATTTATTTGAACTGAATGGTAACAAACCAATATTGCAGGTTGTGGCAGGAAAAATTCCTAAGTTACTGATATTTAAAAAAGGCGAAAAAGGGGAGCTTCTAATAGATACAAAAATTATCTCTGAAATTGTTAAGGATTTAAGAGAAGTTATACCAACTTCTGCTTCTAAATTATTGGAACTGTCTGCAGATGTTGGTCCTGGAACCTTAGAGAAAAGGTTCGCAATAATATTTGAAGCCTACTATCGTAAATTTATTTTAAATGAACCTGGAGCATTTAAAATTATCTTTTTTGATAATGATAATAGCTATATTGTAAAACTTGATTCTCTGTTAACGACAAATTTTGACAGAAAATTAGATCGACCAGGAAAAGAAATATTGGCTGATCAAAAGATAGAAATCAAATCAGTGCATATTAAATCGACTTTTTCGCCTATAGCACCTGAACATATGCAGAAACCTGACGGAGGTATTGATCCAAGGAGCCTGTTATTAGGCTTTGATCCTAACGTTAAGGTAGATGATATAAAGGAGTGGTATACCCAATTAATGAACGATAATATTAAAGATAGTGATCTTCATGAAAAATACATTGGAGGACTTTTTACCCAAGAGGAGCTGATAAAAGAGGATAAAGTTGAAATTTAGAAATGAGTGATGGCTCTGATTATAAAAAGAAGGTAACGTTAACGTTGCCTTCTTTTATTATGAAATAGCGCTTTTATGAATTGAGCTCTCTTGGAGGTGAAATCTAAAATGCTAACAGAAATTTAGGATGAAGAACAAGCTTGAGGTTTCGATTCTCGATAATGTTGTAAGACTAAACTCCGCCTCCTGAAATCAGAAAAATGACGAGCTATCAATAATCTCATCAAAATAAGGGATAGATAGTAGGAGCTTTTTGGAAAGACAGCATCAATGTGCTGAATTTTGATTGGCCATTGATTCGTTCTAGTAAATAGACTCTTGTATCTTTCCTGCAGAAGCAGGAATCCAGAAGCGAAAATGTATGTTTTACTCGAATTAACTTTTAGTTACAGGATCCCAAACCGAGTGGGGAAGTTTTAAAAATGTGAACTAACAATTAACGGTAAAAATTATGTCTAAATATTTTTAAAAAATCTTCAGGAACTTTAGTTTCAAATTCCATTGGCTTTTCTGTAGCAGGATGCGTAAAACAGATTTTTCTTAAGTGAATCGCAGTTCTGTTGATTGGATTCTCTTTAGAATCGTATTTTTTATCGCCTAATATAGGATGACCAATACTCTTTAAATGAACTCTCAATTGATTTTTACGTTCCGTTTCTTGAGTGGCTTCTAAAAGGGTGTAAAATTCATTCTTTTTTATTACGCTATAGTTGGTCAATGCTAACTTTCCTAATTTCGGATTGTTACCAGAATAAACAATTAATGCTTTACTCTCATTTAAGTAGGATTTTATTGTTTTTGTATCTTCCTCAATTGTACCTTCGGTAACCGCTAAGTATAAGTTTTTAGAAAAAGTATCTGCCCAACTCCCTTTTAAGTCAACCTGAGCTTGTTTGTTCTTTGCAAAAACCATTAATCCAGAAGCTTCTCTATCCAATCTATGGATAACAAATAATCGAGCAACAGGGTTGAGTTGTTGAATGTGACTGGTAACAATACGATAAGCAGTTTGTTTTTTTTCTTTTTCAGAACCTACAGAGAGTAACCCACTTTTTTTATCAATAACAATAATGTCATCGTCTTCAAAAATAACTTTAACCCCTTCGTATTTCTCTTTTACAAAAGCACCGTCCCAATTTACGGTAACTTCATCTCCTGGTTTTAACGCATGGTTGTGTTTGGTAATAATTTCTTTACCCACTTTAAACTGTTTATGAGTCAGCATGGACTTCATTTTATTCCGTGTTTTCTCTTTTATCGTAGCCAATAAAAAAAGGAGTAACTCAGTATCCTCAGTAACTTTAAAAGTACTTTGTCTGTTTTTTTTAAATTTTCTTTTGGGGTTGAGTTTCTCAGCCATTTTCTTGAATATTTGCGTTGCGAAATTAGTCAATTTTGAGTCAAGATGTTGGCTTGAAATTGATTGTCATTTTGAATGCGTTTTACAGGACACGCAAAAGCTAGCTATTCCTGGTTTTTAAGCCAACTCTCCACGAGTTATTTGGACAGACGATCTAACTCTTGGAGAGGTAGTGACGTTGCGAGAAGGAAAAGTTATGGCATAGATTATTTAATCCTTGGAGACGCTAAGTAAGGACTGGGTTCAGGATAAACTCTAAGCCTTTTAAAACTCCCAGATAAACGATAACAGATGAAGTTGTAAAAATCTCCCAACAAATCCTAAAAAATAGGAGCTAGACCTTTTCTTCTTTGTAACTTTGAGGTCTTAGTTTAATTGTAAAAATAAAGAGATAAGAAGTCGAAAGTAAAAGCTTTTTTCTGATCAACTTTAAACTTATTTATGTCTGATATTATAAAATTATTACCCGATGCTGTTGCCAATCAAATTGCTGCAGGAGAGGTTGTTCAACGTCCAGCTTCAGCAGTAAAAGAATTACTAGAAAATGCAATTGATGCAGGAGCAGATACTATTTCTTTGGTAATAAAGGATGCTGGAAAAGCATTAATTCAAGTAATTGATAATGGTTTTGGAATGTCTGAAACAGATGCTCGTTTGAGCTTTGAAAGACATGCCACTTCAAAAATTACAGCTGCAGCAGATTTATTTAATATCAATACGAAGGGGTTTAGAGGAGAGGCATTAGCTTCCATTGCGGCAATTGCCCAAGTAGAGTTAAAAACCAGGGTAGCAGAAAATGACTTAGGAACTCAAATTTTGATTGAAGGAAGTCAAGTGAAAGAACAAGAAGTATGCAGTTGTGCTAAAGGGACTTCCTTTTCGATAAAGAATTTGTTTTTTAATGTGCCTGCACGAAGAAATTTCTTAAAATCTAACCCTGTAGAAATTAAACATATTATTGAAGAGTTTCAGCGAGTAGCCATGGTGCATGCTGACATTTCTTTTGGGATGTATAACAATGGCAATGAAGTTTTTAATTTAAAGAAAGGAAGTTTTAGGCAACGTATTGTCGGTGTTTTTGGAGAGAAAATCAATCAGAAATTGGTTCCGGTAGAAGAAAATACAGACATCGTGAGTATCAAAGGCTTTGTGAGTAAGCCTGAATTTGCCAAGAAGACAAGGGGCGAACAATACTTTTTTGTAAACGATCGTTTTATTAAAAATTCGTATTTGAACCATGCCATTCAAAATGCATTTGATCAGTTGTTGAGTAAAGATCAGTTCCCTTCTTATTTTTTAAAGTTGACGATTGATCCAGCAAAAATTGATATTAATATTCACCCGACAAAAACAGAGATTAAGTTCGAGGATGAACGTTCTATTTACGCGATAATAAGAACTGCGGTGAAACAAGCGCTAGGAAAACATAACATTACACCCTCTTTAGATTTTGATCAAGAGTCGACATTTAATGTGCCCTTAATGAGAAGCACAGATGTGATTAAAGCACCCACAATTAAGGTGAATAAAGATTACAACCCTTTTGAGACAAAACCTGCCTCTCCATCATTTCAAAAGTTGGACAATAGAAATTTAACCAAGCAATCTTCCGAACAGTGGGAATCGCTTTATGCTGATTTTGAAAAAGACACTACAGAAATAATAACTCATCAGAAAGAAAATGAGGAACAGCAAGTGATTTCTTCCGCTTGGGATGAAGAAGACTCTTCAACATTTGTTAACGCAGGAACACAAGCTTTAATTCAGTTGCATGCTAAATATATTTTAGCGCATTTAAAATCGGGGAGTTTAATTATAGACCAAGAAAGAGCACATACCCGTATCTTGTTTGAAAAATACATTCAGAACTTTGCTAACGGGCAAGGAATGACGCAGCAATTATTGTTTCCAGAAACGATTGATTTTACCTCTGCTGATGCAGAATTAATGAATGAATTGCAGTCGGAGATTAAACAGCTCGGGTTTGATTTTGAGAAGATGGGTAAAAGTAGTTTTGTTGTATCGGGAGTTCCTGTAGAATTAAAAGAGCAAAACGTTAAAAAGATAATAGAGGGGTTGTTGGAGCAATTTAAGATGAACGAAAGTGAATTGAAATTGAAGAAACACGAAAATTTGGCCATTTCTATGGCAAGAAGTGCAAGTATTAAGTCCGGAAAAAAACTAACTGAAGAAGAAATGAAAGCGTTGGTAGATGAACTTTTTTCTTGTGAAATGCCTTACAGTTTGCCGAACGGAAAACCAACGACAATCGCCTTAAATTTAGAAGATTTAAACCAACAATTTGACTATTAATGCTCGATCTTAAAAACATACCTCCAGTAGTAAAAAATCTATTAATTATTAATGGACTGTTCTACTTAGCGACGATACTACTTAAAAGTCAAGGCATTGATTTGGCAGACTATTTAGGGTTGCACTATTGGCAAAGTGAAGGGTTTAGACCTCACCAATTGGTGACTTATATCTTTATGCACAGCTCAAGAGACTTTACGCATGTACTCTTTAATATGTTTGCAGTTTATATGTTTGGTAAGACATTAGAGGGGGTTTGGGGGGCTAAACGGTTTTTAATTTATTATATGGTTACCGGAATTGGTGCAGGTATCATTCAGTTGTTGGTAGCACACATCCGTTTAATTCCAATGTTGGCCGAAATTCCTCAAGAAGGAATAGATTTAATAATGACTGAAGGATATGGCGCGTTATTAGAAGGGAAGAATTTTTATGACCCAATGATGGCTCAGGCAAATGGGTTGATTAATAGCGTTACTGTTGGAGCTTCTGGGGCTGTATTTGGTATTCTTTTAGCTTTTGGAATGTTATTTCCAAATACAGAATTAATGTTACTCTTTCCTCCAATTCCTATAAAAGCCAAATGGTTTGTTTTAGGATATGGTGCTATTGAATTGTATTCTGGTTTTGCAAATAATCCAAATGATAATGTAGCACATTTTGCACACTTAGGCGGAATGTTATTTGGCTTTATCTTAATACAAATGTGGAAAAAAGATAGGGGAAATTTTTACTAGGATTCGCGTTACTTCTCTTTTAAAACAATTTCAGATTGAACTCCTAAACCACTTTTTAAATGTTGATTTTTATAATGTTTGGGATCGGATGTAATTTCTGAACTGTAAATGTATCCAGAATTGGGTAGAGGGTTGACCAGAAGCGTCAGGTGTGAATGCTCTTTTTTACGGAGACTTTGTTCCTCATTTTTTCTATTCAACATTTCAATTCGCTCATCAACTGCCTTTGCATATCTGTAATGAATAACCGAATAGGATAAGGCAAATCCTAAAAGGAAAACCACATTAAAGGTTAAGGTGGTGTAAATAAAGTCAGTGCTTAAATTCCCTTTATTTCCTAAAAGAAAAAGATAACGAATAATAACCATTGCTATGATAACAGAGGAAGTAATGGTGGATCTATCAGGAGCTAAACCACCCAAGGTATAAACCACTAAGAGTTGATTCAGAACCACAACAATTCCTATCATTAAAATGCCTTTTAAGAGCTCTTTTTTTGGATTGAAATTGAAAGGCATAGCTTGGCTGTTCTTTCCTAAAAAGTAGAATGGAAGAGCGAATAATAATGCAGGGATAAAGGTTTTGTAAATAGAGAAAAACAGAAATTTAAGGGAGCCATATCCAGTATACAAGATTAAATCTAAACTTCCTAAACTTGGAGTGATCTCCTCTCTGTTTAGGGTGCCAGGGCTCAAGTAGTTGATTAAAAATGAAGTTCCGATGAGCACGAGACCAATTACAGAAATATTTCTTTCTTTCTTTTTAAGGATTAGCAAACATAAAAACCCAATAACCAAAGCCGTTAAAGGTTCATTTGCACCACCTATGTAGATAAGCCCAATAACAAATAAAATATAATCGGCACTACTTTTTCGTTCGCGGAAAATGATAGGAATGGAAAATAAAAAAGCAGTGGTACTCCATAAATACACAATTGAAGAGGTGTACCATATCCAAGAATCACTAGGAGAGACTGTGCAGAAAAACAAAACAGAAAGAGCTATTCCTGAATAGATGCTGATTAATTTTTTTGGGAGTTGAATTTTATAAAAAATACTTACTGAACTTAGTAATCTCAGGATGCCAAAATAGAGGCATCCAACAGAAAGACAGTTGAAAAAAAACAAAAAGAAAGGAAGCTTATGAAGTTGAATAAAACTAATCAATAAAAAATTTGAAGTCCACCTTCCATGCCATTCAAAATAGAGGTGTTGGTAAATTTCAATAAAGGACTTCGTCTTTAATTCTCCAATAAAAAAGTAATCATCAGCCGCAAAACGATTAAATAAGAAAGTAAGCAATAGAAACCCCAAGAACAATATAGCTTGCGCAGTTATAAGATAGTTCGGTTTACTTTTTAAATTCATACTTCAAAACTCAACAATCATAACGTCGTTAGCAAGTTATTAAACATTATTAACAACACTGGAATAAACTTTCTTTTTTGCGAAATTTACGATTCTACAAAAGAAGATTTTATGCAACAATATTTAGATTTATTAGCTCATATTTTAGCCAAAGGAACTCAAAAAGGAGATCGAACGGGAACCGGAACAATTAGTTGTTTTGGTTACCAAATGCGTTTCGATTTGAGTGAAGGTTTTCCATGTTTAACAACTAAAAAGTTACACCTTAAATCTATCGTGCATGAATTGTTATGGTTTCTTAAAGGAGATACCAACATTAAGTATTTGCAAGAAAACGGAGTTAAGATTTGGGACGGTTGGGCTAACGATCAAGGTGATTTAGGCCCCGTTTATGGTTACCAATGGAGAAACTGGAATGGAGATGGAATTGATCAAATTACCAATTTAATAAATGAAATAAAAACGAACCCAAATAGTAGGAGGTTGTTGGTTTCAGCTTGGAACCCAAGTGTTATGCCTGATACAACGGTTTCTTTTGAAGAAAATGTTGCAGAAGGAAAAGCAGCTTTACCTCCTTGTCATGCCTTTTTTCAGTTTTATGTGTTAGACGGTAAACTCTCTTGTCAATTGTACCAAAGAAGCGCAGATACCTTTTTAGGCGTACCTTTTAATATTGCATCTTATGCTTTATTTACCATGATGGTTGCTCAAGTTTGTGGATTAGAATATGGAGATTTCATTCATTCTTTTGGAGATGTTCATTTGTACAATAATCATATTGAACAAGCAGAATTACAATTGACCAGAGCACCCAAAAAGCTTCCCACAATGAAATTGAATCCAGAAATAACGGATATTTTCGATTTTAAATTTGAAGATTTTGAATTGGTGGATTATGAACCTCATGCACATATTAAAGCTGCTGTTTCTTTCTAATGCAAGAACTTAACCTTCCCCAATATCCAATAAAATTAAAAGAAGAGAAGGGAACAACATACATTTTTGATCCCATTCGAAAAAAGTACCTCGTCCTTCAACCTGAAGAGTGGGTGAGGCAAAACTTTATTCAATACTTAATCAACGAGAAGGGGTACTCTCCTAATTTAATTGCGATTGAAAAGGGATTAAAACTTAACGAATTACAAAAAAGAGCAGACATTGTTATTTATGATAAAAGAGCTGAGCCAATTGTTTTAATAGAATGTAAAGCCCCTAAAGTTAAAATAAATCAAGCTGTATTTGAGCAAGTTGCCCGATACAATGTTGTTTTTAAAGTGCCTTATCTCGTGGTGACTAATGGTCTTGATCATTATTGTGCAAAAGTAGATCTTAAAGCCAATAGTTTTGAATTCTTGAAAGAATTGCCAGATTACATTGAACTGTAAAAAAAACATTAACTTTAACGTATGAGAAATTTATTGCTTTGTTTATTCGTGTTTTACATTGCGGGATTGTTCGGACAAAACGTTAAAGACATTGCCTTTAACAACCAGCCTTCTAAAATTAACCTTTCTTTAAAAAGAGCACTCGAAAAAGAAACCGATCAGCTTAAATTATTCCCTTTGTTTGTTGTAGGAGATGCTTCTAAAATAAAATTGGAAGTAGTACGCTTAAATGGAGAGGTTGTTAGGTCCGTAAATAATATTGTTCAAGTATACCTTCCAGTAGGAAGTGTTGAAAATTTCTCTAAGAACGATTTCGTTCAACGCTTACCCTTTTCAATGTCTCCAGGTCAAGCCTTGTGTGATACCATGTTAATTCATAACCATGTTAAACCAATACATAATGGCGTAAGCCCTTTGTTACAAAGGTACACAGGTAAAGGCGTTGTTTTTGGAGTTATTGATACGGGGATAGATACTGATCATCCAGATTTTAAAGATACTCTAGGAAATACTAGGATTTACAGAATTTGGGATCAAAATACAGGTGAGATTTGGGATTCTACCTCCATCAATAATGAAACCTGTACGCATTACGATTACAGTGGTGCAGACCATGGAACTCATGTTACAGGGATAGGAGCCGGAAATGGTTTGGCGCTTAATAATTTTGCTGGAGTCGCTGGAGAAGCAACAATTGTTGCCGTCTCAACTAATTTTAATGCTTCCAACTGGTTATTTACTTTGGTTGATGCCGCAGCATATATTTATGCTGTTGCAGATTCTTTAGGAATGCCGTGCGTTATCAATGCAAGTGTAGGAACGTATTTAGGTTCGCATGATGGAACAGATCCTGCGGCTATTTTATTGGATAGTATTATTAATTACAAGCCAGGAAGAGCTTTTGTTTGTGCAGCAGGAAATTTGGGCTATAGCAAACATCATTTAGGGCAAACTGTTACTGCAGATACTAATTTTACGTGGTTAAGGTCTAATCCCGCGTCTAATGCTGGAGCTGTTTTTTATGAAATTTGGTCAGATACTGCAGATTTTAATTCTGTAGATTTTGCTTTTGGAGCAAATTTATCAGCAGGTACTTTTGAAGAAAAAGGAAGAACACCTTTTTTTAATGTTCAAAATAGGATGGGTGTATCAACGGATACCATTAAAAATGGGATGGATAATATCGTAGTGGTTCAGACTTATGGAGAACTGCAAAACGATAAATATTTAATGCAAGTCTTCTTTAGCTCGCCAGATTCGGGCAATTATAATTTTAGTATTCTGAGTACTGGTTTAGGTAAATTTGACTTTTGGTCTACAAGTGCTTTTGGGTTGTCAGATATTATAGCCACCAATTTACCCACTCCAGCTATTTATCCTTCAATTATTAATTACACCTTACCAGATACCGCACAAACGATGGTAAGTAGCTTTAGTTGTTCGCCTAATTTGCTTACCGTAGCCAACTTTACGAATCGGAAAACCTATTTAGATGTCAATTATAATGAACAAGTAGGAACAGGTAATGCTGGTGAAATATCCAGCTCATCAAGTTTGGGTCCTAACAGAAGAGGAGCTATAAAACCTGATATTGGAGCAACAGGTGGTTTAACCCTTGGTGCTAGAAGTGCCGCGGGAATAGCTAGTTTGATTAGTTGGGGGCAGTCTAATAAAGTGGCAGTTGGAGGTATGCATGGGATAAATGGAGGTACCTCAATGGCTTCACCAGTTGTTGCAGGAGTTGTTGCGTTATATCTAGAGAAATGTCCCAATGCTTCAATGATAGAAATTAAATCAGCAATACTAGGCTCTGCGATACAGGATGGTTTCACAGGAAGTGTTCCTAACACCTCTTTTGGTTATGGTAAAGTTGATGCTTTTGCAGCATTAAATTTATCGAACAATAGGATAAGTTTAGGGGATAATTTAGTTGTATGTGGAGATACGACCACTCAACTTACGGCGCCTCCTTCAATTTCTTATCTATGGTCTACTGGCCAAACCATACAAACCATTACAGTTGATTCAACAATAACTTCAGCTCATGTTACGGTAACCAACGGAAGTGGTTGTAAAGCTTTATCAGATCCCTTAAACATCCTCTGGAAACCAATTCCAGAGCAACCCCTATTAACAATTGTAGATTATCAAACATTAGTGTATAACACTTCAGAACAAATTCAATGGTACCATAACTCAACTGCCATTGTTGGTGAAACAGATACGCTTTTAACGGCTCAAAATAATGGTAGTTTTCATTTGCAATTAACCGATATTTTTGGCTGTACGGTAAATTCTGATACGGTAATTTTTACCACTGTAGGGATGGAAGAATTTGCTGATAAGCTCGTATCCATTTATCCCAACCCAAGTTCTGGTGAGATCACTATAAAATTTGACTTGGATAATGCTCAAGAATATACGGTGGTTGATGCCTTAGGAGAAATCGTTTTAAGAAATAAAATAAAAAAATCGGTTAAATCTATAGGAATTGATTTGTCGGAATTTGTAGCAGGAGTTTACTATTTGAATATTTCTACGCTCAATAAAAAATACCTCAAAAAGCTTATTTTACTTCGTTAGTTGATTGGCTTTTTTCATTCATTTCATTAACTTCGTTTTATGATAAAAAGATTAAATACCTTGAAATTAATGGTTTTGTTGCTTTCACTTTTAAGTGTACAATTAGGGGTGGGTCAAAATTCAACTGATATTTTACCTCAAACCATTATTTTCAAAATAAAAAAAGAGCGAGAATCTAATTGCTTTTCTTCTAAAATTGAGATCTCAGCTTTTAATAAACTACTCAACGAAATTGACCCCGTATCCTTAAAAAAGATGTTTCCGAATAAAAAAACGGAAAAGAAGGTTGGAAATATGGACCTCTCTCTTATTTACGAGCTCAGCTATAACAATGATATTTCTGTAGATAAAGTCATTAGGAAAATTAAAAAGCTCAAAATTGCAGTGTATGTAGAACCATATTACCTCCCAAAATTAACCTATAGTCCCAGTGATACGTTAACTGAAAACCAAGGCTATTTAGATTTGATGCAAGCAGAAAATGCTTGGGACATTACCAAAGGGGACACCTCCGTTGTTATTGGAATTACGGATACCGGTTGGGATCCAACACACCCTGATTTGGTAGATAATGTGAAGGTAAACCATAACGATCCTGTAAATGGCATTGATGATGATGGCGATGGCTATATTGACAACTATAAGGGGTGGGATTTAGGAATGGATGATAACAATGCCTTATGGGAGTCTAGTGGGCACGGCGTTAACGTTACGGGGATTGCTGCTGCTACAACAGATAACGTTACCGGAATTCCGGGGATTGGTTTTAAGACTAAATTTTTACCCGTAAAAATTTCTAATAGTGTAGGGATTTTAACCAAAGCTTATCAAGGAATTGTTTATGCTGCCGATCACGGTTGTTTTATTATTAATTGCTCTTGGGGAAGTTATGTGCCCTCACAATTTGGACAAGACATCGTAGACTATGCAACGATCAATAAGGGATGTTTAGTTATAGGTGCTGCAGGAAATGATAATGGAGATGGCGTTTTTTATCCCTCTAATTATAAAGGTGTTTTGAGTGTTGCAAGTACAGATAGCGCTGATGTAAAGGCAGATTTTTCAAATTATGGATACTATATTGATATCTGCTCACCAGGCAAAAGATGGTGGACTACAGGTCCAAATGGAGGTTACTCAACTAATGGAGGAACGTCAATGTCTGCGCCTGCAGTTTCTGGAGGCGCTGCGTTAATGAAAGCTCAATTTCCAAGTTATAACAATTATCAAATTGCTGCATTAATTCAAGCTACAGCAGACGACTTAAATCCAATGAATCCTTCCTATGAAAGTCAATTGGGAAGTGGAAGAATCAATTTGTTTAAAGGCGTTTCTGCTACTGGAATTCAATTTTTAGAACTTACAGAATTTACCCAAACAGATGCTAACGATAATGTTTTTGTAGCAGGAGATACGATTAGGATTGAAGGCTTGTTTCAAAATTATTTAGATCCAATTGGTGCCACCACTGTTAGCTTAACCTGTTCATCTCCTTATGTAACTATTCTCGATGGAGTTACCTCATTATCGGCTTTAGGAACAATGGATACTGCTTCCAATTACGCAGATCAATTTGTTGTTCAAGTTTTAGAAGGAGCGGGTTTAAATGAAGAATTACTTTTTAAGGCAGTAATTACTGACGGAACGTTTACCAATATAGAATATTTTATAATTATTCTTAATCCAGACTATATTCATCTCGCAGAAAATAAAATTTCAACCACCATTACGAGTAATGGAAAAATTGGACGAAATGATAACGGGGTAGGGTTAGGTTTTTCGTATAATGATGAGCAATTATTATTTGAAGCAGGCTTGATGATTGGTGATGGCTCAACCCGTGTTGCAGATGTTGTGAGGGGGACCTCTGGAGCAGATAATGATTTCCGTTCAGCGATTAATGTTCGTTTAAATCCTCCTTACGTTTCTGCGTTAGATTTGTATGGTGCAATGGATGATGGTTTATTAGCGAATCCTATGGATATTTATATGAAACACTTTGCATATGCTTACCCCAATTCCCCTGATGATAAGTATGTTATTGTAACCTATCGAATCACAAATGCAAGCTCATCTCCTTTAACGAATATTTATGCAGGAATTTTTGCAGATTGGGACATTGCTGATGCTGGAATTAATAAAGCAGGTTATGATGCTTCAAGAAAAATGGGGTATGTTCATTCTCTGGATGCAGATTCTATTTTTGCAGCAATTAAAGTTTTATCAGCAGCCGATGCCTCAAATTATGCGATAGATTTAGACGGAAGCGATGTCGTTCATCCGAATGGTGGAGGGTATACAACCGAAGAGAAATATACTTCATTATCAACCAATAGAAACACTGCGGGAGGTGTTAATGGAGGGGATGTCGCTCATGTGGTGTCATCAGGAAATTTAACTTTAGCTCCAGGAGCAACTGCAATTGTTGCTTTTGCAATTCTTGCGGGAGATAGTTTGTTGGACATTCAGGCAAGCGCAGATGCTGCTCAGATTCGGTATGATGGTGATGCATTAACTGTACAGGAAAGTAACCATGAGTTGGGTTTCACTCTTTATCCAAATCCAACAACGGGAGTTCTTAAAATTAAAGCTGAGGAGGCAATTGAAAGAGTGATAATCAGGAATGTTTTAGGCAAAATAGTTCACGAATCCATCGGAACTGAAATTGATATTTCTGACCTGTCAAATGGAGTTTATTTTGTGGAAGTAATGACTCTTGAAACTAGAGTCTCTAAAAAAGTACTGTTGCAGAAGTAGGATCGAACGCTTAAACTAGAACCGTTATTAAATGCCTTTTATTTCACCGTATAAGACCACTTTAATTCCTTTTTTAAAGACTCAAAAATATTAAATACAATGGGACAAACGGCATAGTTTTGAAGTATGCCGTTTGTTCTGTTGATGAAATTATCTCTATCCATATAAGGATAAGACCGACACTCTTCTGGTCTATCCGCATAGACTGAACACTTTTTATCTTTTAAGTTTTTACAGACTATACTTTCGGCATACATGTACTTGTCAATTTCGTCCTCTTCTACAAATTTACCGACTTCTTCTCGTGTTGCTGTAGGTCTTAGGTTGGCACAGCAATTGCCACAAGCGGTACAATCAATTTGAGGTGTAATCTTATCAGAAAGACCATGGACAATAGTGTCTATTTCCTTAACATTTTGTTCCTTAAGGTAAACTTTAAAAACAGCATTTTCTTCTCTTTTTTGTTTTGCTATTTCAGCTATGGATTTAATATTTATTTGTAATGACATGTTGAATTTAGCTTATTGATGAGTTGTTCATAAAATTGGCACTAAGGTGGAGCGAATATAACGTTTTTAAAAAGAAAGCAAAAGCGTGTTTTCAAGTAAAGGACAGTTCATTTATTTTTTCAAAAGAGGAAAACAGTTCCGCAAATTAATTTCTCAAATTAGAGCAGTTAACTTTAGAGGATAAAATTAGAAAATGGTTCGCATTTCTTTCTGCTTTGAAGACCACTTTAAAGGAAAAATAGTGTGCACCTAACGGGGAATAAAAGTAAAAAGTAAGCTCAAATAGTCATGCTGAAAAAGGCATTTCTTCGATTTTTAGGAGAATTAATAATGGGCTTGTTTACCTAAAACTACTTGCCTTCTATGTAATTGTCTAATTCATTGATCGAAGAATCAAAATCAAATGCATCGTTCACTTGGTAATAGTTTCCAATATCAAATGTATGTCCATAAGCAAATTTTGCATAGTCTAATTTTGTTTTATCAAAATCAAACAACTGAATAATTTGTTTTGCTTGATTAGACGTTAAACAATTTGATTTTGTGATTTGTTTGGCAACAATTAGTTTACTGTCAGAGAAATCTTTTGAATCAATAGACTGTTTTGCCATATTAAAATCTGAATTACTCATCGGGTACGGACATCCTATTGGGCCATTGTACCCTTCCATTATGTAGTGGTCATGCATTGGGGCAGGCTCGCTTGTATAGCCAGTACTTGTGGTGGTGGTTTCCGAATAAGAAGAAGTTGTTGTTCCAGAATGCCCTCCCCCATCATTAACATTAATATTCACATTCATTCAAACACAACCAATATTAACTCCCATAGATACATTATCTTGAGCGCCATTATGATGAGATACTGTTGATGTAGAAACAGTCTGAGTTACTGTTTGAGCAGGTGCTGGAGTTGTAGAGTAAACACGTACAAATTGAGTTGGACTAGGTTCAGGAGCTTGTGCGATTGGAACAAAACTTTGGGCACGAAGCACGTGTCTTCCTTTCTTATTCTTTTTTATGATGTAAGTATATTCGGTACTATTCTCCATCATATAAATGTTCTTTTCCAAATTTTCAAATTGACTGTTCTCAAATAGAATGGTTACCTTATAACTCCCTTCAAAATTCAAATCAGTAATCTTAACATTCGTTTCAAATGCTGAATTTTGAAGGATACCATTTAATACAACTTGAAATCTATTTCCTTCTTGGTTAAAGATAATTGCGTTACAGTTCTGAGCTTCTGAAGTTATTAGGGTAAATGCTGCGAATAAAAAAAGCAATGTTTTTTTCATGGGTCCTTAAGTTTTAGTTGGTTCTCTTTCTCAATTTGAATGCTCATTTCCTGTTTAATTTCCTCTAAACTATTTTCAAAACTGAACACATTAGCTAATTTACTAACATTATCAATGTCAAACGCATAAAACAGCATAAATTTAACAAAATCTACTTTAGTTTCTTCGTATTCAAATAACAATGCCAAGTCTTTAATTTGATCGATTAAAACACAAGCAGAATCCATATCCTGAATGGCATTTTTTACTTTTTCTAATTTACTTTCTTCTAAGTTTTCCACCATAATTAATCTTTTTAATTCAGACTGTTGTTCCTCCTTTATTGGAAAAGGGCAACCAATTCTGCCTTCATAATCCTTTAATTGATAGGAATTGGAAAAAGGAACAACATAAGCCGTATCCTTCGTTTGAAGTGTATCAGTTATGACAGTGTCAATTGAGAATTCAGCATTTTCTAAATAAACAAATGCGAACTGATTTTCTGGTTTGATGTAAGAAGCCGAAGGAATTACCTTTTTCAGTTGTAACTTTTTTTTAGAGATCTGGTAAATATGCGCTAATCCTTCAGCAATCAAGTAAATGTTCTGTTTTAGAATTACAGTGTCCGCCTTAAATTCTATTTTAATGGAATAAGGTCTTTCTCCAGGAAGTTTGGAGATGATGAAACTCTTTGCGTAAACCTCTTGTTGTAGCCTATTATTGATGGTCAGTTGAAATGCGTTGTCACTTTCAAAAACAGCAGAGGCAGTCTGTGCAATACCTGATGTAGAAATCAGCGTAAGAAGGATTAGCCCAAAGGCAAGTTTTATTTTCTTAAATACCATCAACTAAACACAAAAAACTAATGACCAAATATTTCATTAAAACGAAACGCATCTTTTAAACGAACACCTTTCTCTGTATGTTGCACGGTACAACACTGATTTACAGCATCGTGTTCAAAAAAGAGTACATAATCATTGTCCGCAGCTTCGTTTAAAAACTTTCCTTTTTCATCTAGGGTTAATAAAGGACGCGTATCATAACCCATCACATATGGCAAAGGGATGTGACCAACTGAAGGTAATAAATCAGCCATAAAAACTACCTTTTTTCCTTTGTAGTTAATATGAGGAATCATCTGAGCATCCGTATGCCCATTTACCGTTAAAATATCGAAATAATCAAAACCTGTTTGATCCGTAAATTTCAACTGACCAAATTCTTGCATGGGCAAGATGTTCTCTTTTAAGAAGGAAGCTTTCTCGCGTTGGTTAGGTACAGTTGCCCATTCCCAATGTTGACTATTGCTCCAGTAAGTTGCATTTTTAAAAGTAGGTTCGTATTTAGTTCTATCTCTATTCCATTTTATACTACCACCACAATGATCAAAATGTAAGTGCGTTAAAAATACATCTGTAATATCATCTGCTGTAAACCCTAATTTGTTGAGGTTTCCTTCTAAAGAATCATCACCAAATAAATAGTAGTAACCAAAAAACTTATCCGATTGTTTATCACCCATTCCGTTATCGATAAGCATTAGCCGATCACCATCTTCAATTAATAGACTTCGTAAAGCCCAACTGCACATATTATTGCTGTCTGCAGGATTGGTCTTTTGCCATAAGGATTTTGGTACCACACCGAACATCGCACCCCCGTCTAATTTAAAATTACCAGTGTTTAAAGGATATATTTTCATAATAGTTATTTTGATGTTACCCTGAATTTAGTTCAGGGCCTTCTCGAAAACTGATGCTGAACTAAATTCAGCATAACGTTTTGTTCTGATAGAATGATGTAAAGGTAAATAATATTTAATACGCGGGTCTTATAACATTCCTTTGTTGAAAATTGAAGTTGAGAATTATTGAACAGGTGAATACTTTAGTTAAGTTCGTAGTATGAGAGTACACTTTATAGCAATAGGAGGAAGTGCAATGCACAATTTGGCAATCGCTTTGCATCAAAAAGGAGTTAACGTTACAGGTTCTGATGATGAAATTTTTGAACCAAGCAAAGGTAGAATTGCTAAACATGGCTTATTGCCAGAGCAATTTGGTTGGGATGAATCAAGAATAACAACTGATTTGGATGCCGTAATCTTAGGAATGCATGCTCGAATTGATAATCCGGAATTACTTAAAGCACAAGAATTAGGAGTTAAAGTATACTCTTATCCAGAGTATATTTATGAGCAATCAAAAGATAAGGTTAGGGTGGTGATAGGAGGCAGTCATGGTAAAACATCCATTACCTCTATGGTCTTACACGTTTTAGGAAAGTGTAATAAGAAGTTTGATTACATGGTTGGCGCACAACTAGAGGGGTTTGATACCATGGTGAAACTGACTGATGCGAAGCTCATTATTTTAGAAGGGGATGAATACCTTTCTTCTCCAATTGATAGAAGACCAAAATTCCATTTATATCATCCCAATATTGCGTTAATTAGCGGAATAGCTTGGGATCATATTAATGTTTTTCCAACTTTTGAAAATTATAAAGCTCAATTCTCTGAATTCATTCAATTGATTGAAAAAGACGGCAAGTTAATTTATTGTAAGGCAGACCCTGAAGTAAACAGGCTTGCCTTTACCGTTTCAAATCCAGCAATTGATAGAATAGGCTACCAAACTCCTGATAATGTAATTAAGAACGGGGTAACTTCTGTTTTGGTGGAAGGGAATGAAATTCCATTAGAAATATTTGGAGATCACAATTTGCAAAACATGAATGGAGCTCGTTTAATTTGTAACGAATTAAAGATTAATGACAATCAATTTTATGAAGCGATCCAAGATTTTAAGGGCGCATCAAAACGATTAGAGTTAATTGCTAAAAATGACTCAACAGCTATTTATAAAGATTTTGCACATTCCCCCTCAAAATTAAAGGCAACTACTCAAGCCGTAAAAAAACAATACCCTGATCGAAAGCTAATAGCTTGTATGGAATTGCATACGTTTAGTAGTTTAAATAAAGAATTTTTACAGGAGTATAAGAACAGTATGACTGCTGCTGATGAAGCTTATGTGTATTATAGTAAGCATACCCTTGAACACAAAAAGTTAGCAGCGATAACTCCAGAAGAAGTTAAAGCTGCTTTTGGCTCTGAGAATGTAACGATATTTAACGATGCTGACGAATTGTTCGGTATGCTAAAAACCAAAGAATGGGACAATAAAGTGTTACTTTTAATGAGCTCGGGTAATTTTGATGGAAAGAATTTAAATCAATTTGGAGGTCGTTTAATAAAGCAATAGCACGCTTATTAGTTGGGATATTAAAATTGATACCGACAACTCTCGGTATAAGAACCGGTTTATAATTTTTGGCATTCCATGAAGTGATGGTTGGCTGCAATTGACAGCCGTTAAATCTATTGCAATTATTAAACATACGATGACTAAAAGATTGAGTTTAGTTTACTCAGTTGTTCATGCCTCTTCAATAGGAATTGAATTTTACTTTGTTTATTTAATTGGACCACAAAAGAATGTTAGGGTAGAGGTCTGTAAAAAGAAATCATTTAGTGGTACTAAAAAGTCAGCTGAACCTCTTGCTAATTATTTTTAGGTTAACGGGGTTGATTTTACTTAATAAAAAACCACTTAAGTTCAGTTTCTTTTTATTAGAAAATCAGTAGCGAAATTTTAAAAGAGTCAATTGGGGTAAAAGAGAGTAAGACAAATAATTACTCTAAATTGCTTGTTAATAATGGATTTAAGTTAAGATTATTTTAGGCGATCTCAGTGGTAATACATTTGGTGTAAACAATTTTGTTTGCTTTTGTGTTATGGATTTTTCTATGCTAAATAAAATCAAAGGTATACTTCCCGGCTATGTTGTTGGTAAGGAACTAAAAAAGCGAGGGCTAAAAAAAGGAAAGTATGCGATTTCTATTGGTGAATATCCACAATTGTTAGGAGAAATTATCAATAAAAAAAGGAAGATGAATACCGCTTTATCTTTAAATATTGAAAAAAGTTTTGGTTTTGAAGAAGGGATTTTAATGACCTTGCAAAGCTTTTATGATATTAAACTAGAAAAAGAAAAGTTACCTAAAAGAACTTCCAACCTTAGTAAAATAAGACCGATTGTATTTTGGGATACGACTTTTGATAAAATTAATTGGGAGGTGCATGAATTCTTTACCATTAATAGAATTTTTTCAAGAGGGAACGATCTTGAAAAAAAAGAATTAATTCTTTTCTATGGTGAAGATAAAATTAAATTAAATATTGCTTTAAATGAGAGCAATGTTGTTTTATAATACGGTAACACCAATTCTTCGTTCTACTTTAAGTGCTTTGATGAAAAGCTAAAGAATTTAAGCAATTTCGTTTAGTAGGAGGAACTTCTTTGAGCTTACAAATTGGGCATAGAATTTCTGTAGATATTGATATGTTTACTGATGCGTTGTATGATTCAATTGATTTTGTTGCAATTGAATCTTATTTAAGAGATAATTATGATTATGTTGATACATACAAATACGAGATTATCGGAACAGGGACCTCCTACTATATTCGAGAAAGTAAAGAGAAAAGTGTTAAGTTAGACTTGTACTATACCGACAATTATTTACAAGATTTTGTAATGATTGATGAGATTAGATTGGCTACAGTTGAAGAAATTATTGCGATGATAATGGATGTAATATCAAGAGGGGGTAGGAAAAAAGATTTTTGGGATATTCACGCGTTTATTGATCGATATTCTTTTGAAGACATGATCAATTTACATCAAAAAAAACACCTTTATACTGTTGATGAAAAAGAGGTAAGAGATAATTTTATATCTTATCAATTGGCAGATTTTAGTCCAGATCCTCAATGTTTAAAAGGAAAAGTGTGGGAAGCTATAAAGCTCGATTTAATTTATTTTTCTACTTCTTAAACCCAGGGTACTTTTTCATTAAGATAGCAAAAATAAAAGATTGAAATAATCCAATAAAGACTAACCCAAACATAGTTGCCATAGCGTGTAAATAAGGAGAGAAAATTGTGCGAGCAGATTTGATATCCGTGGTCACTTTTTCTTTAATTTGCTCAATGGTCATATCACCATCACTAATGGCTTGTCTAATTTTTATAGGTAAGTTGGCTAAGCTCTCTGCTCTTTTTATTTCAAAAAACTCAGTATCAATATTGGAATAGTAAAAATAAGTGATTGCGGTA
The DNA here is from genome assembly GCA_034112225.1 of Flavobacteriales bacterium. Classification (GTDB taxonomy): domain Bacteria; phylum Bacteroidota; class Bacteroidia; order Flavobacteriales_E; family Vicingaceae. The sequence continues at coordinate 22,878 of JAWUVT010000013.1, forward strand.
ACTAAGATGGCAAAGATAGAAGCTGAACGTGCGCCAGCTTTAAAATCTTGACCAAGGCTTGTCGTACCTTCTTGTCGTACTTTGGTACTTCTTATTCCAGTAAAAACGGTTAAGAGTAGCAGTAGCATGTAGATGTAAAAGATATACTTTTCCATTCCGCCATGTTGAATGCCCATAGAAAAGACACTTAACTTAACAATTAGTGCTATTGTTGCAAATGTAACCGCAACTTGAAATGGACTTTTAAACATGAATGGAAGTTTTAAAGGTTAAATTTTGAGTGTTAAATTAATTTCATTTAACACTCAAAATTCGTAATTAGATTTTAGTTTCCTGCTTTCATAGAAATTAGGAATTCTTCATTACTTCTTGTTTGGCTAATTCTTCCTTTAATAAATTCCATAGCTTCAACAGGGTTCATGTCGGCAATATGATGTCTTAAAATGTGCATCAATTGAGTAACTTCTTTACCCAATAATAAATCATCTCTACGTGTACTAGAAGAAACAATATCAATAGCTGGGAAAATACGTTTGTTAGAAATTTTTCTATCCAATTGTAATTCCATATTACCTGTTCCTTTAAATTCTTCAAAGATTACTTCGTCCATTTTAGATCCAGTATCTGTAAGAGCTGTTGCGATAATGGTTAAAGAACCACCATCTTCAATTTTTCTTGCAGCACCAAAGAATCTTTTTGGTTTCTGTAATGCATTGGCATCAACACCACCAGAAAGAACTTTCCCTGAAGATGGAGCGGTTGTATTGTACGCTCTTGCTAAACGAGTAATAGAATCTAATAAGATGACAACATCGTGTCCACACTCCACTAATCTTTTCCCTTTCTCTAAAACAAGGTTGGCCAATTTAACGTGCTTTTCTGCAGGCTCATCAAATGTAGATGCCACAACTTCAGCATTTACGCTTCTTGCCATATCAGTAACCTCTTCAGGTCTTTCATCAATCAATAAGATCAATAAATAAACCTCAGGATGGTTTTCGGCAATGGCATTGGCAACATCTTTTAATAACGTGGTTTTACCAGTTTTTGGTTGTGCAACAATCATCCCTCTTTGTCCTTTCCCAATAGGCGTAAACAAATCAATTACTCGATTAGAAACCGTAGGTTTGGTTTTACTAACTAAGTTTAATTTCTCGTTAGGAAAAACTGGTGTTAAATATTTAAAAGGAACTCTGTCTCTTACAACATCTGGAGTTCTATTGTTAATAGATACTACTTTAATTAATGGGAAATATTTCTCGCCAACTTTTGGTGGACGAACACTTCCTCTAACAGTATCGCCAGTTTTTAAACCAAATAACTTTATCTGAGATTGTGATACATAAATATCATCTGGAGAATTTAAATAATTATAATCGGAAGACCGTAAAAAACCATAACCATCAGGCATAGTTTCCAAAACGCCTTCACTAACGATTATTCCATCAAAGTCATAACCATGGTCATCACCTTTGTTCTTGTTGTGATTGTGTTGTGGTTTAGTTTGATTTGGATTGTTATGGTTGTTGTGGTTAGAGTTGTTGTGGTTAGGGTTGTTGTTTTCTCTTTTTTCTCTATGCTCGTTTCCTCTATTGTCATCTCTTTTTTGAGTTGACTGCTTTTGTCTTGGGTTAGGTCTTGGATTATTGGGTTTCTTTTCTGGAGCACTTTGAGCTTCCGTATTCTCAGTGTTATCAGCTAAGGGTTTTACTTCTTCGGGCTGAACTTTAGGTTTGGTTTTTGTCGGAGCTTTTGCTGGCTTTGCTTTTTTAAGAGGCTTTTTAACGGCTGCAGGTTTCTTAATTGGAGCAATCACTTCAATCTCGTCAACAACATTAACTGGATTTTCATCCAGAGTAATTGTTACATCATCTTTGAAAATACTTGGCTTTTCAATCGGTAATCTTTTTCTTTTGGGTTTAGTAGTAGCTCCTGAAGAGGATCCTGCAGGAACTCTCTTTTTTTCAACAGCTTTGGCTGCTGGCTTTGGTGGGTTAATCGCTTGTTGATCTAAAATTTGATAAACTAAATCTTCTTTTTTTAATTTATCTGTTTTTTTGATCTCTAAGTCTTTGGCAATTTCGCGAAGTTCGTTTACTAACTTCTTGTTTAATTCAATAATGTCGTACATGTAATTGTATAATGTTTCTTAATATTTTTGATCTAGTCGATTTTTAATTTTGATTACAAGGATTGTAATTCTGTTTTATGAATGGTGTTTTATTTTAAATCGCCATTTCTTAAATGACTATATAATGATTTATAAGTTGTAATGTTTTCGTTATGATAATAACGTTATCAGGATACTGACAGTACAATAATACGAATAAAATTATTAATGTAGATTTATTTCTTTAAAGTTATCTCGTTTTTTTTGGATAAAAGAGAGCTAATATTGGAAGCCTATGTTAATTAAGCGTGTATTCATTAAAATTAACTCCGTTTAATAACGCCGCAACATCCATTCTTTTTTTACCAGCCAATTGTAGCTCTTTTAGAGTTAAGAAACCGCCAGTTACAGCAATTTTTAATTCCTTTTTCGAGGCAATGATTTCTCCAGAAGCAAAACTGTGTTCTTCACTAATTTTTTCAGTTCTGAAGACTTTACAAGAAACAATTTCTTTTGTTTCTTTCTGTTTAAATTCAGTCCAAGCAGTTGGGTAAGGACTTAAACCCCTAACGTGGTTATGTATCTCATCCATTGGTTTGCTCCAATCAATTTTACAGAAAGGTTTAAATATTTTATAAGCTTCCTTTAATTCTTGGTTTTCATTTTGTACTTGAGAGTTTACAGTTTCATTTTCAATGTCTTGAACAGTTTTTAAAACCAATGATGAACCAATATTCATTAATTGATCATGCAATTCTCCAGCAGTTTCATTTTCACGAATAGCAATTTTTTCTTGAGCAATAATATCTCCGGTGTCAATTTTATGTTGTAAGAAAAATGTAGAAACACCCGTTTCTTTTTCGCCATTAATAATTGCCCAATTGATTGGTGCTGCGCCTCTGTATTGAGGAAGGAGTGAAGCATGTAAGTTGAATGTTCCCATTTCTGGCATATTCCAAACGAACTCAGGGAGCATTCTAAAAGCAACCACAATTTGTAGGTTTGCATTTAAAGACTTTAGCTCCTCTAAAAATTCTTCAGCTTTAAGATTGGTGGGTTGCAAGGTTTTTAACTCATTGGCATCCGCATATTTCTTAACTGCAGACTGCATCATCTTCTGACCTCTACCAGCAGGTTTATCTGGAGCGGTAATTACACCAACAATGTTGTAGTTATGCGCTACCAATATTTTTAAGGACGCTACTGCAAAGTCTGGAGTTCCCATATATACAATTCTTAACGCTTTACTCATAGTTACAAAGTTAGTATGTTTTCTAGATAAAAAATATTCTCATTCCGGACTTGATCCGGAATCTCCTAATTAATAATTCCTGATTTTAGATGAGATCCTCAGTATGGCTTTGTTAATGAAGTCCTTTTATTTTTAGTAGAAACGATGAAGTTTTAGTACTAAATACGCTTAATCTCGTCAGATTTTATCCAGCCAATATTACCATTTGGGAGTTTAATTTTACTCCACTCATTACTTTCTTCAAGCAAGGTTATTTTAGTTCCTTCGTGAAGTGTGAAAAGCTTTTCGGCATTATCATTTGGCTCACTTTGAATTGTAGTGGTAGGAGCAAAAATAATTGCGGATGTAGATTCTGCTATTATTGAATGGTGTTGTGAAGCCATAAGTACACTAAACATTGATAACCCAAAGAAAATGAACCCCACATAAAACCCAACTTTTTTAATGAGAATTTGCTGAATTAACAAATAACTTATAAATAGCAGAAGTGATAAAAAGATGAATCCAATAGAATGATACGCCCAATTCTCTACTGTTTTTGAAGTCACTAAGGTTTTCCAAGAACTACCAATAAACAATTCAGGTAACCGATCTATTTTATCCACAGTTCGTTTGTTGGCCATTTTTAGGTTGAATAAAGCATCTTCATGAGCTGGTTTTAACTTTAATGCTTTTTCATAATTTAAAATAGCATTCGAAATGTCATCTGTTTTATAATAGCAGTTCCCTAGGTTAAAATAAATTTCGGTAGAGATCTTATCTTCCGAGAGTAGTGATTGATAAGTGGCGATTGCTTCTTGGTAATTCCCCTGAGCATACATGCTATTGGCTTTCTGGAAATTTTCTGATGTGGATGCGAAAGTGTTTAAAGAAAAGAAAACAAATAGAATTGCAATTGTTTTACAAAGCTCCTTAGACAAGCTCATGATAATGGCCTCAATATTATTCATCATTTTTAATTCAACATTCATCATTTCCCGACCTCCTGTTCAATTTGGTTAATAATAGTTTCTGCCTTTGTGTAAACTTCTTGTTCAGCAATAGATACGGGAGCAAAACGAGCCATGTCGCATAATTCAATAGTATCCATTAAGTCTTTTGAAGTTTGCTCGCTTACCTGAAGTTCCGTTAGCTTTTCTTTAATGTTCGACTGATTTAATTCAGCAACAGGTAGGTTTAATTTATTTCCAATATATCCAAATAGCGCTTTAGAGATGTCCTCATAAAATGCAGCCTTGTTGTTGTTGGCTAAACTTAGTTTGGCAGAACTTAATAACTTCCCCGCAATTTTATTGGCTTTTTTCTTCTTCATACCTGCAACATCACTATTCGCATGCCTAATTTTATTTCTAAAAATAAAAATGAGAATAAAGAGAAAGGGAGCAAAGAAAAGTAACCCATAAAACCTCCAGCTTCCATAAAATTTAGCGGTTGAATTTGTTAATTCTACCTCTTGCGTATGAATGTATCGAATGTCTTTTCCTAAAACTTGAATATCTTCTTTATGAGAAGAGTAGGCCATGTTTTCTGAGGCATTTCCATCCCCTTTTAACACGTTAATTTCTATCGGACCAGAAGTAATCGTTTCATACTTTTTTGTAGAAGGGTTAAAATAGCTGAATTCAATGGCATCTAATTTAAACTGTCCTGCGTGGCGAGGAATAACTAAATAATCATACTCTTTAGAACCAGAAACGCCTGCGGAACTTGTTTTAACTTTGTTACTTATTTTTGGATCATAAGTTTCAAAATCTGAAGGGAAACTAATTGTAGGAATATCTATCAACGGTAAATTCCCTTTTCCCGAAACTTTTATTTTAATATTTATGGCTTCGTTTGCTTTCACCTCATTTGAAGAAACCTTAACTTTTAGTTTTAAATTCCCTACAGCATTCGTAAAATTAACAGGGGCATTAGCAGGATGTGGAAGAACGGTAATCTTTATCGGCTTACTTTTTAAATTGTATTCTACGTTTTCTACTCGTCCAAAAAATTGGTCAAATATTCCTTGACCACCACCTTGAACTCTTTTTTGAACAATAAACTTCATCTCTAAAGGATCTATTTCTAGTGTCCCAGAACGTTGAGGAAACAAAACGATCTCTCTTATTTTTGCAACATTGTATTTATACCCTCCTATAATTTCTTTGGTCCAAACAGACTCTCCAAAATCAATTTCTTGACTCCAGAATCCGTTTAAATCTGCATTCTTAATCAATTCATTGCCTGCTAATCCAACCCTAGTATACAGTTTATAAGTAGCAATTAATTGTTCTCCTTGGTATACTTTTCTTCGGCTTACGGTAGATTTAAGAAACAGTTCATCAGAAGCATTATTCGTAGACTTTACCTTCTTTTTTCCTTGATTTCCATTTTGTTGAACTTGCACCCCTTTGCCAACTTTTATTTCAAAAGGTGCTGTTTTAATGGTTTTTCCGTCAGCACTTGCAACAGCAGAACCAATTGTAAATTCACCTTCTTTTACAGCCATTAAAATATAACTATAACTGATCGTTGAGTTGGTATTTCCATTCACCCAACTTACACTGGTAGATTGGTTTGGCCCAGATAAGACTCTAAAGTTTGAAAGTGTAGGGGCTTTAAAATTATCAAGATTAGCGTTAGATGAAAACTGTATTTTAAAACGATCACCTGTTTTTACCGCGTTGTGGCTTGTAGCTGCAGTAAAGGATACTTCTTGAGCATAACCAAATCCAAATAGGAATAAGGCTATAAGTGTAGTTGTTGTATGTTTTAAAAGTGTTTTCATTTTTTATTTGAGATGGCTTTGTACCTTCTAATGACGTTGAATTCAAAATTCAACATTAATCATTTAAAATTTCAATTACCAATCTTTTTCAATATTAACTTTTTGTCCTTTTAATTTTTTCTTTTTCAGTTTTGCTTGCACCTTCTTTTCTTTGTTGTTTAATGCATCTAGCATACGTTGAGCATCTTTCTTTGAAAGCTGATTTGGTTTAGGCTTCTCCTCTTGATCTCCTTTGTCTTTCTGATCATCTCCAGGTTTATCTTCTTTATCCTTGTCCTTATCCTCTTTCTTCTCATCATCACCTTTATCATCCTTCTTATCTTTGTCTTTATCCTTATCCTTATCCTTGTCCTTGTCTTTATTCTCATCATCCTTTTTGTCCTTATCGTCTTTCTTATCTTTGTCGTCTTTTTTATCTTTGTCATCCTTTTTTTCGTCATCCTTTTTTTCTTCGTCTTTTTTCTCCTGTTCTTGTTGCTGTTGTAGCTTTTGTTGCGCATAAGAAAGGTTGTAACGCGTATCGTTATCAGAAGGGTTTTCTCTCAAGGATTTTTTATAAGCAGCAATACTTTCTTTATATTTTTGAGACTCTAGGTTGGCATTACCGATGTTGTGATAAGCGTCTGCCTTCGCTTTTTTGTCGTCTGTTTTATCTGCAAACTTTTGAAATTGTTCAATAGCTTCAGCATATTTTTTTTGTTGGTAAAGCGCATCACCTAAGTTAAAATCGGCTTTAGTTGCTTTCGCATCTTTTTCTAAGGCTTTTTTATAACTGGCATTTGCTTCTTCGTATTTCTTTTCTTGATATTGTTTATTCCCATTTCTAATGTGCTCCTTAGCATCTTGAGAAAATGCCGTGAAGCTTAAAAGTAAGGCGAATATGTAAAGTAAGTATTTCATTATTTTTTTGTCTCAAAGATGTTTACACCATCCAGTTTACTTGTTCTTCTATTGGAGATAAAGTATTCCATAACAATTAAGAGAAGAGCAATCATTAAGAAAATCTGAAAACGGTCTTCATAATCTTTAAAAGATTTACTACCGAATTCTTTTTTCTCCATTTTATTTATTTTATCCATTATGATATCAAGCCCCGCATTGGCATTACTTGCTCTAACGTATGACCCCTGTCCTGCAACAGCAATCTCCTTTAACATGGATTCATTTAGCTTAGTAACAACAGTTTTTCCCTGGTTGTCTTTTCGGAAATCAATTTGAGCTCCATTTTTGTAGACAGGAATCGGCCCCCCTTTTTCGCTTCCCATACCAATGGTATGAACAGTAACCTCTTTTGATGAAGCCTCAGATGCCGCTTCTTTCGCATCATCTTCATGGTTTTCTCCATCCGTAATCACAATGATAGATTTGCTGGTACCATTTTTAAAATCAAATGATTCCATGGCTAAATTAATAGCCGCTCCAATTGAAGTTCCTTGAGTAGGAACAATATCTGTTCCAATGGTTTCTAAAAATAACTTTGCTGAAGAATAATCAGTGGTAATGGGTAGCTGAACGTATGCATCTCCTGCAAAGACAATGATTCCCAATCTATCGTTGTGTAATTTTTGGATCAGCTGATAAATCGCTCTTTTTGAGCGTTCTAATCGATTAGGAGATAAATCTTCGGCTAACATAGAGTTGGAAACATCTAATGCAATCATTAAATCAACTCCTTCTCTTTTCACTTCTTCCACCTTCGTTCCAAATTGTAAATTGGCCAATCCAATAAATAGAGAAATCATTGCGAGTGCATAGAGTACGAATTTTACGATGGGTAATGATTTAGAAACATTAGGCATCAAACGCTTTACAATTTCTTCGTTTCCAAATTGACGCAATTTTCTCTTTCTCCAGTTTTGAAGGAATAGGAAAACAACCAATAGAAGGGGGAGTACACCTAATATTGCCCAAAGATATATTTCATGTTCAAATCTATACAATGCCTTTAAATATTATGTTTCTAAGTAAAAATTCTACTAAAAGTAGCAACACAGAAAGGGTTGCGAAGGGTACAAACTTTTCTGATTTTTTCTTGTATTCGGTCACTTCAATTTTAGACTTTTCTAATTTGTCGATCTCTTGATAAATTGCTTCTAAACTCTTCTTATTGGTAGCTCTAAAGTATTTTCCATCAGCAATACGTGCAATTTCTTTCAAGGTTTCCTCATCAATCTTAACTTCTACATTTTGGTATTGCGTTCTGCCAAATTGATCTTTAAATGGGGTAGGAGCCATTCCATTAGACCCAACACCAACCGTGTAAACCCGAATGCCAAATTTCTTGGCTATTTCTGCAGCAGTTACAGGTGGTATAGAACCTTTGTTACTAGATCCGTCAGTTAAAAGAATAACCACTTTACTTATCGCCTCGCTATCTTTTAATCTACTTACAGAAGTTGCTAAACCCATTCCTATTGCGGTTCCATCCTCTATCATTCCATTTTGAATGCCCTCAAAAAGATTTAACAATACATCATGATCTGTAGTTAATGGACATTGCGTAAAACTCTCACCAGCATAAACAACTAATCCAATTCTGTCGTAGGGTCTTTCAGAAATAAAATCCATTGCCACTTGTTTTGAAGCTTCGAGTCTGTTTGGCTTAAAATCTTCAGCCAACATACTTCCAGAAATATCTAAAGCTATTGCAATGTCAATTCCTTCGGTGGTTACATCTTGCCAGCTTAAAGAGGTTTGAGGTCTTGCTAAAGCAACAATTAATGCGGCAATACCAATTGTTCTAAAAAAGAGTAAACTGTGTCTGAATAAAACAAGAGGAGAGTTCACAAAACCTTGGGTTGAACTTATTTTAATGGTTCCATACAATTTTTTCTGACGCCAAACATACCACAACACCATTAAAGGGATGATAAGCATTGCCCAGAAAAATTCTGGATTAGCAAACGATATTTCTCTCCAATTATTCAACATTATTCTCAGGAGTTTCGATGATTTGCTTTGTGTTTTTCACAAATTCAATAGCATTCAATAAGCTCATATCATTTTCATTTGCCAAGGGTTGTTCTTTTGCAAATTTCACTAGGTCTGATAAAACTAGAATTTGATTTAATTTAGTAAGCTGATCCGGTAAAATACCATTGAAACGTATGCTTTGCATAATCTCATCAGTCGTATTTTCTAAAGCATGAACAGCATATCTCTTTTCAATATACTCCCTAACAATCTCAGAGACTTCACTGTGGAATAGTTTTACTTTTCCATCTTGCCACAACTTATCCTCTCGGAGTTTCTCCAGTTTTTGAAGTGCTGTAATGTGTGGAGGGATTGTCGGAATAATTTCTGCTTCTATGACTTTTTCTGGTCTATTTTTTAAGAAACGAATCAAAAGAACTCCTCCAATTAATAACGCTAAAACAATAAGAATCCAAATCCAATTGCTTTTTATCCAATCCACAAATGAAAAAGGTTCTTCAATAGGCCCTTTAATATCCATTATTGCTTCAGCCGTATCTACTTGCATTGGTCTTACCTCAATACGAAGCGGCCCAGTTTGAAATAAACCATTGTTGATATTGAATTCGAAATAGGGAATTACATAAGAGCCAGAATCAAAAGAAGTAACCGTTATTTTTTGAACTTGTAGTACGAATGATAAATCATTTGGATCAGGATATAGCGTATCAATAGTTGATGTTGTTACAATTTCTATAAACTCACTTATGGTATCAGTAAAAGCTGGAAATTGTACCGAAACAGCTTCTCCATCTAATCGGTATTGAACCTTTAATTCAATCTGGGTTTGCTCACCAATGAGTAAAAAATTAGTATCAATAGATGCGTTCACATCAACTGATTGAGCTGAAAGGCCTAAACTTCCAAAAAGGAATAGGATTATGTAAAGTAGTTTATTCATTTTATCATTTGTCATACCAGCTGCTTCAAGTTTCTCAGGATAAACTCCGAGTAGGTATCTTTTTATTTTTTAGTATTGATGTCAAAGTATTTACGTACACCTTATTCATTCATATGGTGTTTGTGAACCTCCTGTTCTCTGTTTCGTTCCTTTGTCACTTCAATCAGAATTACATTCATTTATAATTTTCAATTTTCAATTCACAATTCACCATTACTTAGCTCCTCGTCTTTTAAATAAAGCCATTAAAGGTTTTACATAATCTTCGTGCGTACCAATTTGAGTATTGTCGATTCCCCCCTTTTTGAAAGTATCCTGTAAATAGTCTCGCTGTTTTAACGCTTTTATTTTATATTCCTTTTGAACTGTTTTGCTTGAGGTGTTTACCCATTGAACTCTATCCGTTTCGGCATCCAGCATTGGAACTAAACCAATATTTGGCAATTCCTCTTCGGCTTTATCATACAGCCTTAACGCGATTAAATCATGTTTTCTATTGGCAATTTTAATTGAATTCTCATAATTGTTTGCCCCAACAAAATCAGAAAGTAAGAATGCCGTACATCTTTTTTTGATCACATTGTTGAAGTACTTCAACGCTTGATCAATATCTGTTCCTTTACTCTCAGGTTCAAAATCAATAAGATCCCTAATGATCATTAGAATGTGGCTCTTCCCTTTTTTTGGAGGAATAAACTTCTCAATTTTATCGGAAAAGAAGATGACCCCAACTTTGTCATTGTTTGTAATGGCAGAAAACGCTAATACAGCACAAATTTCTGTTGCTAATTCTTGTTTTGATTTCTGTTGTGTTCCAAATTCCTTAGAACCACTTACGTCAACCAATAACATGGCTGTTAATTCTCTTTCCTCTTCAAAAACCTTAACGTAAGGCTCTCCAAAACGAGCAGTAACATTCCAATCAATAGTTCTTACTTCATCTCCGTGTTGGTATTCTCTCACCTCACTAAACGCCATACCTCTTCCCTTAAAGGCAGAATGGTATTCGCCAGAGAAGATTTGATTGCTCAAACCACGCGTTTTGATTTCGATCTTTCTTACTTTCTTTAAAAGATCAGATGTGCTCAAGTTCGAAGTTTGAGGTTTGGAGTTGGAAGTTCTATGTTTATTAAAGGAGAACACTATTTTATTTTATTTTTAAAGGCATTCATCATATTCATCAAATTAAAAGAATCTGTATCTAATTTTTCAAATTCAATTTCGGCGAGATATTTTCTTCTATTTGCTTTGTGTGAACAGGTAACAACTTCTGCTTGCGAACGGATTGAATATCCCATAAACTTTCTAAATTCAGGTGCAGACTGACCAATAGAGCCTTCGGAAATATTTAATGCAATTGAGTCAGTAGCTCTTCTAATTTGAGAAGACAAATTATAGAGTTCATTTGAAGGGAATGTATTTGCTAGCACATGAATTTCTTCTCCAAAATCCATGGCTTTTTGCCAAATAATTAACTTTTCAAATTTAAAACTAACTTCCATCTAATTCATATCATTTAATAGCTCCCAACTTCCATCTCCCAACTTCCAACTCCTAAGGTATTTCAACGTTATTTAAGATTCCGTTTATGATTTCTTCGGTATTGATGTCTTCCGCTTCGGCCTCATAACTTAAGCCAATTCTGTGACGTAACACATCGTGACATATCGCCCTAACATCCTCAGGAATCACATACCCTCTTCTTTTAATAAAAGCATACGCTTTAGAAGCTAGAGCCAAGTTAATACTCGCTCTTGGAGATCCTCCGAATGTAATAAGATTCTTGTAATGTGCTAAATTGTAATCTGCTGGATTTCTTGTCGCATCAACAATGTCAACAATGTATTGCTCAATCTTCTCATCCATATACACCTCTTTGACTACGCCTCTAGCTCTCGTAATATCTTCAGGTGTAATCACTTTATTTGGTGTAGGGAAACCATTAATAGAATTTCTAATAATCAGTTTCTCTTCTTCTTTTTTAGGGTAAGTCAAAATTACTTTCAACATAAATCGATCGACTTGTGCTTCTGGTAATGGATACGTTCCTTCTTGTTCAACAGGATTTTGAGTCGCTAAGACTAAGAACGGTTCAGGTAACTTAAAAGTCGTTTCACCAATGGTAATTTGTCTTTCTTGCATGGCCTCTAATAACGCACTTTGCACTTTAGCAGGAGCCCTATTGATTTCATCAGCTAAAACAAAATTGGCAAATATAGGTCCTTTTTTTACCGTAAAAGCTTCTTGCTTTTGGTTGTAAATCATGGTTCCTACAACATCAGCAGGTAATAAATCTGGTGTAAATTGAACTCGACTAAATTTAGCATCTACCGTTTTTGAAAGTGTGGTAATCGCTAACGTTTTGGCCAAACCAGGGACACCTTCTAATAAAATGTGTCCGTTAGACAATAGACCAATGAGTAAACTTTCTGTCATATGAGATTGCCCAATAATAACCTTACTCATTTCTAGGGTTAACAAATCAACAAAAGCACTTTCCTTTTGTATTTTTTCGTTTAACGCTTTTATATCTACATTAGATGTAGAAGAACTGTCGCTCGCAGTAGCTTCTGGAGTAGGGATGTTCGTCTTGATTTCTTCTTCCATAATTCAAAATTCTTTGAGCTTCAAAAGTAATAAGCGTAAAGCAGATTATCACTACTAAATTTTAATTGCTTTGTTAAAAAGTGTTAACAAAATTTTAGAGGACTTCTAGCTTGAATATTGATATTTGTATTTCAAAAAAATAAATGATGAATAACCAATTGACATTGACCCAAACCATTGAGATGGTTAAAACGTTTCACGAAGCCTTTAAAATAGGAAATGAAGATACGCCAATTGCTGATATTGCTAAAAAGGATATTCAGTTGCGCTATGAATTGATGAAGGAGGAGAATGAAGAGTATTTGGAGGCAGCTCAGAATGGTGATTTAGTAGAAATTGCAGATGCTTGCGGCGATATGTTATACATTTTGTGCGGCACCCTTTTAAAACATGGGCTGCAGCATAAAATTGAAGCTGTTTTTAAAGAAATTCAATTGAGTAATATGAGTAAATTGGATGCGTTAGGAGAACCAATTTACCGTGAAGATGGAAAAGTATTAAAGAGCGATTTATATTTTAAGCCTGATATTCAGTCAGTTCTAAATAAATAAAGAAATAAATGGCAGCAATTACTTTTTTTTTAAAATTTGATTGCTACTTTTGTCGTCCTTAACGGAGAGATGGGTGAGTGGCTTAAACCGCCTGTTTGCTAAACAGGTGTACGGGAAACTGTACCGGGGGTTCGAATCCCCCTCCCTCCGCCAAACACAAAAATCGTTGATTATCAACGGTTTTTGTGTTTTTATGAATTTTAGAATTATTCTTTCGTATTGATAGTTCGGTGTTTATGTGTTCAAATCCCCTTCTGTAATTCTTGAGAACCTTTCATTGAGTAGATTGATGTAATCCTCTTTCATTTCGCCAGATAAAAACGAAGTGTTAACCCAATCAATTGCTTTCTTTTTGTTTTTAGAAAAACGTTTAAAAACACCACTTATCTGTTTCTGGGTTAATCCTAATTCATTTCCTAAGTTTTTAAAATGGGCTAATTTTAATTTTTTCTTCTTACCAACTAATGTCAAAGCTAACTCTTCATCATCTCCCGGATTAATAATAGCTACATTCAATAAATCATAAGCAGGAGAAAGTGCCCAGCCTGAAGACGATTCTATCATAGAAAAGTTTTTGAGATGCATATCGTTATTTCCTGTTAAAAAACTGAATACAGTTAGCTCGAAGAAAAACAATTTATCCAATAAGGTATTTTCCGAATAACGACCTAAAGCTTTTCCTATTTTTTCCATAGAGCTTTTGTATTTATCGAAAGCTTCTGTAATTTGAAACATATCAATCATATGTATTTTATCGCCATTACTTGTTCGGTCAATACGTTTAGTTATGTAAGACAATTCTCCCGATTGTAAACGAATTAAGCTTGAAGGAACAACCCTTATTTCCAATGCTTCTGCAATACACATAGTTAAATGTTCGTTTTCTGGCATTTCAGGGTAGTCTTTTGATGGGGGCTTAAAAATGTAATTCCCGCCTAAAGCACCAACTACAGTTAACCTATTGTCTGAATTGTCACGAGTGTGGTTGAATGACATCGATAATTTAGGTTGAACCCCAGGAACAGCAATACTACGTTCAATCACCTTTTTTGCAAGGTCCGACATTTGATTGAGGTTGTATGATAGTTTAGGAGCTTCTTTTGTTCCAAAAAAATCAAGACTACACTTCTTATGGAAATCGTTCCTATCGTTTAGTTCTTTATAACAGTATAAACATTTATTACTCATCATCTTCAGGTATTGATATAATACTTACAGCTCCAATGCAGTTTTGACAGCAAGCTAATAATAATCCCATTCTATCATTAGGGTTTATTTTCCAGTTTTTAGAAGCAATATCCAAGAACCATCCCTCAGGTATTAAACCTTCAAAAAAAGGAAATAATCTTTTGTCGATATAAGCCTCATTAGTTACAGGCATTGTAAAGGTGATAAATTGGTTAGGATAATTATTTACATAGTTTTTCTCATATTGAAAGATATATTCTCCTTCATTTGTTTCTGTTAAGATGCCTGCAAGAGTTTCTTTATATCGTATTTCAGCTTTTCTCATAAATCGTTATTATTGTTAAGCTCTTTGCTGTTAACTGGTGCTAGTTCGTGACCGAACATACTTAAAACCAAGTTTACTTTATCTACGTTCATGTTGGTTTTTCCTTGTTCTATTTTGCGAAGTACAGTTAGTGCTACACCAGCACGCTCAGCAAACTCTTCCTGAGTTAAATTCACTTTTTTTCTTCGCTCCTTTACAAATTCTGATAATTGTTTCATTATATGTTTTTAGATATAATTATAAGCAAATATAATAAATTATATGTAAAGGCGTATAATTTGTCATCCACTTGTAGATCTATATGTAGGTGCATATAATTTTGAGTGATTTTTTGAAAAAGATATTATAATTAGTTATTATTTGTGGTTATTGTCAATTCTACTGACAACCATTCTTAACTCTTTTAAAATAGTTAAATCGTTGATATACTGATTTTCAGGGTTCGATAATTGTTGCATTTCCTCCGCAAAGTGAAACCTCAACTTATTGTTAGTCAATTTGTTGAGGTTTTTTAGTTTTAGTAATTGTACGATTTGCGTATTATTATTCAATGATAATAATGGATCAAAACAAAAAGTTGAGGGATTTAGTCTTTAAGCAAAAATAGTTGTGAGTCTAAAAAGGGATCAAACAATATATTAGGGGGGCAGACCTAATTAAGCAAATAGTTTAGTCCACCTAAACAGGAAGAATTTCACCTCCCTAACGCCTCTAAATTGTGCACTGAACTCTTTAATTTTAGCATTCAAAGATGCTGCTGAAGCATTTGTACTTCTCTCATTAAAAGAATTCAATATTGGGACATAATGCATTTGTGTAGACCTGTAAATCGTATTAAATGATTTGAATTGAGCCTTTTCAACTTTATTATACCAATGCGCTAGTTTTAATCTAGCTACATCTTTATGTGTATTATTCTCAAAGATATAGTTTAATCCTTGGGCTAAATGATAAGCTTTTTCAATATTGGGGTATAATTTAAACAGAACTTCAGCTCTCTGCCGTTTGACGAATGTTTTATAGCCTTAGGCTATTTTTTAAGCTATAAAATAAAACAATCAGAGATCGTTTATTACTTGTCACTCGGCAAAGCCAAGCGATTGCGTCTAAAAATAGGTTAGTTAGTGAACAGTCGCTCGGTTCTGTCGAGTGCCAACTATTTTATAGCCTCTGGCTAAAATTAATAAATAGCTGTTATCAATTCATTTTCAGGATTAGCACTATTATACTTAATAATCTGAAAAATTAGTAACTATTCCAGATTGAACAGGATTGTTATGGATGTAGTCTAATTTTTGATTGAATATTTTATTGCTAAAAAATTCAACGGGAGAACTTTTTTTTGCCAAAATTGATAAGTTTCATTTTGTTGTTTAAACTTTGCATGAAATTTAAAAAGATGCAGCAACCAATCTTTTCTGCTTTCTCGTTTTCTAGGGGAATCTTATCAAGTATTTCTATCACATCATTAGCTTTTGTTCCCTTTACAATTGCAACTATGCACCCTTTTTTACCTTTACCATTTTTGTTGGTTAAGATGGTGTATAGCTCGCCATTTGATAAGGAGGTTTCATCTAAACTTAAGTGTTTACCTCTATTATATCCATAAAGCAACCAATCTTCTGCGTGCTCTTTTTGTGTCCAACCTTTAAAATCACTAAGGGGGTTCTTGTAGTGGTACTGTAGTGCGCTACCATTGATCTTATAATAATTTCCAAAACGTTTAGCACTCAAAGCATGGTTACAAGTGATCCCTTTTAAAAAAAATCAGCAAAATCGCTGGTGATACGAGTGCCTTTTGCTATTAAATCCTAATCTCTTTTTACAGCCTTCCCTGTATCAACAAGCTTACAGCGCTTTTTGTTTTATATGGAGTAACACAGATTTACCCCTTAGTGGAAAATCCTCAATTGTTATTTCAGAGAGTAAGCTTTTGGATGCGCTAGTTCTTCTTCCTACTTTTTAGGGAGTAGGTTCTTCTCTATTCAATAGAAATGAATCCTCTCTTTTATTGTGTGGTGCTTCGAAATGTCAAAAAATGCGCAAAGATACTATCGGGTAATAAATAATGGGCGCATTCTTTATCCAAATTCTATTAATTTAAACCTAAAGATAAGCGAATTCCCCCAGCGGTTTGTCTTGATCCATCAGTACCCTATTTGTAGTCAACACCTTTTAAACAATAATAATTCACTAAAGCTAGGTTTTCCTGTTGCACTTTTCCCTTTTTGGTAATGAGTATCTATTAACAAACTTATTTTTTCCCAATCTAGCAAGCTATTGATTGGTGTGCAAAATGTAGGTTGCATCTTTCTGGTACGTAAATCACAGAAACTATCTGTAAATGTTGCTGCTTTTTCTAATTTTATACTCTAAAAATATTCATAAACACTTGGTCTTTATAAAATTAATTAATGTTTTTTGCTCATTATTGGAAAGCTATCCTTGAAACGGTCTCATTATAAATTTAATAGCTTTTTTTCATTGTAATCCTAATAAATTGGTTTTATTCTATTATTATTATCTTTATTTCTTCTATATTTGCATCTTTTTGTTAAAAACAAGTATAAAAGATAGATAATGCATATGAAGAATCTTAGAATAGTCCTTGTAATAGTTCTCTCTTTTACCGGAATCACGCAATCTCAAGCTCAATTTTTAAATACTTTAAAAACTAGCCCATGGGTTATTGGTGTAGGTTGGAATATTGTTGATGACAATGGCGAGCCGGGAAGCGTTTTTGCAACAAGTGAAGAATGGAATCTTAAAGCATATCCATCATCTTTTCGTGTTGAAAAAGAATACAAAGACGGATTAAGTTTTGTTCTTACTGGATCATATAATGATTACGATGGTTCAAAAAATACTGAAGTATCATCTACATTTTTAGCTTTTGACTTAGGAGTTAAATATAATTTTATGCAATTGTATAATATTAATGATAAATGGTTTAAATTTTCCGATAATGTTTTTGATATTTATACTGCATTATCTTTTGGGGTTACTGAAAGGAGTAAAGATATAGTTGGTACTTCACCAACTGTTAACCTTGGTTTTGGAATGAATGCTTTTATCTATAATGGTTGGGGAATTAATTTAGATGTACAAGGAAAACTTGGTTTAACAGGTGGTTTTATTTCAACTCCTGCTAATTATTCTCAATATTCATTTGGAGTAATTAAAAGAATAGGCTCTAAATGAAAATCAGCAGCTTGACTTAGTAAATGAAAAAAATAAGTTAAACAACTTTTTTTAGTTCGGATCTTCAAGAGTTTCTACAAATAATATTACCAATCTGTCCGTATTATTATAACAGCAATACATAAAAGATAATACAATGTATCTTCTATGTATTGTATTGCATTATAGCTAAAGTGGCTGCAATTTTTTTGCAAAACTCCCTAATTCAGTTTTACCATTTTAGCAAGGATTTTTAATCCCGTATAGGTTAAAAATGTAATTGGAAACGAGTATAGTTTTCATTTATTTTAATGTCTGAATAATTCTCATAAAAATAATCGACCACCAGTTTTTTAAGTCATTTTTTTATTTAATCGATTAAAATTTACTGCGCATCGATTAAATAAAAAAATGACTTTTGGAATAGAAGATGCTTTTTTTACAACTTTTTTATCTTGATAACTGCTTCTTAAAACTTTAGGTTTTGACGGGCGATTTTTGCTAGATGGCAAAACTTAAATTTACAAGAGATGGAAGGGTGTTTTCCAGAATTACTTATTTTAATGCTTGAGTAATTCTTAAAAAATAATCGACTAACACTATTTTTTAATTGATTAGTAGTTTTTAGCAGTAGTTTAAAATTTTTGAGCTAGAAAGTCAGATATATTTTTTTTATTTAGATTAATGTTGTATTTGTAAAGTATTTTGTACAATTTTAGGTTTTAAATTAAATTAATTATAACATATGTATAATGTAAATATTAAAAATTCCTATTGTTTTGATGTCACGGTAGGTGGTAAAGTAATTCCTGCAGGCGGAGGTTCCGGTTCAACTGGAGCAATTGGTAATGCAGTTATTGAAATTCCTGGAATAGGAAGTTGTTTAGCGTTAGATTTAGGGGATAAGCAAATACCAGGTTACACTTTACCGGGGACTTGGGGAGTTTTATTTCGTTTTAAAACACTCGAAATTTATGCCCGCTATGAAGGTCAGCCAAATTATGACCTTGTAATAGATGAATATGGAGATATTACGATTACTCTAGAGACGGGAAGTGCAAAAGTTATAGAATTAAACGAATTAAACTTAGTTTCTTAATCTTGAGGAACAGAAGAAGGTAAATAAGAATTGTATTCAATAAAAAACTTAAAATTATAAGATATGGAAGGAACAACATCAGAAATTAGAATGTTTGGAGGTAATTTTGCTCCAAGAAGCTGGGCATTTTGCGAAGGACAAATATTGCCAATATCACAAAATACAGCTTTATTTTCTTTATTAGGTACGACCTATGGCGGAGATGGTAGAACTACTTTTGGTTTACCAGACATGCGAAGTAGAGCACCTATGGGAGCAGGTAGAGGTCCAGGTTTAACAGATAGAATAGCTGGTCAAAAAATTGGAACAGAAACTAATACTTTAAGTGTTACTCAAATGCCATCGCACACTCATGATGCTGTTGGTACGGTTAAAGCTGCTGCTGTTGCAGGTGATCAAAGAATACCGACAGATCATAATCTTGCAGGTTCTACGACTGATAATCAATTCACAGCTACAGCTTCAAATGTTTCTATGGCTGCAAATAATGTAGATGTAACTGTTACAAATGCTGGTGGTGGTCTTGCGGTTAATAATTTACCACCTGTTGGGGTTGTAAATTTCATCATTTGTCTGAGTGGAATTTAT
Source organism: Flavobacteriales bacterium (assembly GCA_034112225.1). Taxonomy (GTDB): domain Bacteria; phylum Bacteroidota; class Bacteroidia; order Flavobacteriales_E; family Vicingaceae. The sequence continues at coordinate 42,422 of JAWUVT010000013.1, forward strand.
CCTTCAAGGAGTTAAAATTATTTTATAGTAATTATCAATACATTAGGAGGCAGTAAGTTTTTAACTTACTGCCTTTTTTATAGCGGGAATATTTAATCAATTCGTATTAGTGATGAACATGTTTATGTTTCTTCAGCTTAAATGAAAACCCTTCTAATTTTAAGTCAGAAATACCATGCAGTTCTTTTATGAGGTAGTGTTTGTTAATTTCAATATCAATAAAATATTGTAAAGAATCTGAATTAGGCCAATTAATGATTAAGCTGTCAATTGTATAATTTTGGGCTATCCCAATCTCTTGCTGTAAGGAGTTCGCTCCAAAACTACCACCTGAAGAAACGATACGATAGATTTCTCTTGTGTTTTGTCCATCATTGACAACTAGTTTTATTCGAGCTCCAATTGCATCTTTACTAGACGTTTCTCCTTCTAGTTTTAAGGTGACCCAATTATTACTATTTCCAGGGTTTTGAAATAAAGCATTCTGAAACTCGTCTCCTTCGTATTCACCTCCCATTTCTGCTAAGATATCCTGATCTCCATCATTATCAATATCTCCAAAAGAGATTCCATGCCCTTTTTGTATGTGACCAACTCCCATTTCAAATGTTTTATCTACGAATCCCTTTCCTTCTTTATTTATTAACATTCTGTTTGGGTGAATCCCCATATAATCAGGTTCTCCTGTTCCAATGTAAAAGTCGATCCAACCATCGTTATTTACATCTCCAAAATTCGCTCCCATTGTACTTAATGGAAAATCTAAACCCAATTTAGTAGCCTCATTTGTAAAAGTTCCATCACCGTTGTTATGGTATAGAAAAGCTCTACTAGTAGAATCCTTTAATCCAGCAAAATGCTTTGCTGCTGAGGCTGCCGAACTTCCTTCTCCATATTCAAAACTAGATACAAATAAATCTAACCAACCATCATTATCATAATCCCAAAACCAAGGAGTAAAACTAGGTAAGGGGGATTCAACTCCTGCAATATTTGATGCGTTTTCGAATTGTGGTATTCCTTCTTTTGTATTCCCTTTATTCTCCAATAAAAAGTTTTTTCCGTTATGGTTAGATATGAAAAGGTCAACTAACCCATCATTATTATAATCGCCAGCACATAAGCCTTTTGTAAAACAGTTGATATCTGTTCCACTTTGCGCTGACATTTCATTAAATTTTCCTTTACTATTATTGAGGTATAATTCATTTGGTTTTTCAACTTCGGTATTAACCAATGACTCATTACCGATATAAATATCTATCCAACCATCATTGTTGAAATCTGCACAAACTGCTGTAGCAACAGGCATAAATGAAAGTAGTCCTGTTTCAACAGTTACATCAGAGAAGGTTCCGTCTTGGTTGTTTTTTAAAAGTGAATTAGGATATCGACCCATCAAACGACCCCATGAACCTCTAACAACTAAAAGGTCTTTCCAGCCATCATTGTTATAATCCAATGGATAAATATTGAAACCAGAAGTTAACCCCGTCAATTTAGCAGTTTCAGTCTGATCTGTAAAACCATCTTTACCTTTGTTTTCATAATATTTTATTTGGTTAGTTGATAGTAAACCTGAAGTAATAATATCTAATAAACCATCGTTATTAAAATCTTCTAAAACTGCTCCGCCTGCTCCAGATACATCTCCAACATTTAGAGATGGTGCAATATTTTTAAAATTGTTTGAAGGATCTTTGTCTAACATTAATTCAGATTGAATTAGCCATTCTTTTGGGACTTTAGAAGGATACTCTCCCAAAGTTTGATAGGCAACGTTTAGTAGCCAACGGTATCTCCATTCTTCTGGGTGTTTATTCAGTAGTTTAAGGTATGTTTTAATTGCTTTCCTAGTGTTTTGTTGTAAGGTATAAATACCATCTTCTTTTATAGGGAGTATGCAAGAGTTATCGTTATGGTTGATGATACAGTTTTCTTGTTCTCCCCATCTTAAATAAGCGATTGCTAAAGACTCATTGTATTTTGTAAATAATTCATCAGATTCGTTGATGATTTCACCAGATAACTCTTCTAAAATTTGAATTGCCTCGTTGGTTTCCCCCTCATGTAATAGTGTATTTGCTTCTTTTATCTTTCTTTTTTTGGAGGTGTAAAAATTGGAAACTAACTTTTTATACCAGCTAATTTGTTGTAATTCAATTTTCCTTTTTTCTTCCCAATGGTAGATACTATCTAATAATTCAACCATTCCTTCTGTTCCAGGTTTAATGTCATAAGTGGTTACCCATTCCATTGATTGAAACTGATTAGATGGTGGTTGATTACAGCCCGAATTAATAACTGAAGTAAGGGCTAAAAGGATAAAGAGTAAGGATGAGTGTGTTTTTTTATAAATCATGTATTGTAATTTTATTACAATGATAAATATTTTTAGTTAAGATTTCTTATATTATTTTTTTTCAATTGTTGTTAAGAATTGATTGATCTCTTTTGTATAATGAAACACCTCTATGTCTTTTGAGTATCGGTTCATTACTTTTTTTGCTAACTCAGTTGTATAATAACTACTAATATCTTTTCGAGCTGATTGATTAGCGTGTCCAACTATTGGAAAATTAAATCGTTTAGATAAGTTTTTCCAATCTTCTTGTAGATTCTCTACTTTTCCAATAGAATTGACGATTAATTGATCATCTCTTAATAAAAAAAGATGCTGAGACTTAAAATGCCTATCTGCTAAATGGTCTGGTGTATCACAAACAAAGTCTACAAAATTAGCAAAACTCATATTAGGAGATATTAAATCCCCATATTTCCAGAAGTTATGAATAGGGTTTTTCATTTTTGTTTTTTGAACATAACAAGAAACCAATCGATCTAAAGGGTTTCTAACAAAGCTAAAAGAATAATAAGAGTTTTCAGAAACAGATTTAAGGGGAATATATTTCCAATTCGCTTTATGAGCACTTATGGAATAATTTAAACCAATCTTGGCAGCTATTGCTTCTTTAATAGATCGGTTTGCTGCTTTTGGAATAGGCACATAAATTAGCTTTAATTCATCAATTTGAATGGCAGTTGGTTTGTTCAGTACATATAAATAGCGAAGGAATTTTCCAGGAAGAAGAGAAGAAATGATTTTTTTCTGATGGATATTGAATGCCAAGTGAAGTGAATTTTAATTATACGAATGAAAAATACATAGAATTCTTATTTAAAGTAATTTGGATCCAATGCTACTTGTTTAAAGTGGTGATGAGACTTTTCTGATTTAAAATAATAGTTGGTGAGTGCGATTCTTTCTCCAGTCTCCATCGGCTTACCTCGGTGTATTCCTCTTGTGTCTACTAATATTAGATCACCCGCCTTAGCTGTAATTTCAGTTATTTTATAGCTTGAGTTTTTTAAAAGATTATTTACATCCCCCTCGGTAATTCGCTTCTGATTCAAATTGGGTTGTCGAAACAGGCGATGTTTCAAAACATCAAGTGGTTTATGAGTTCCTTTAATATATTGAAAAGGTCCATTAGTAGTGTTTACATCGGTTAAATAAAGAATAGCCTTTGTTTGTTTTTCTCGAGGAGAATCTCGATGCCAACCACCTCCCGAACCTGTGTTTCCTACTTTTGGAATAAGTAGGTTTGCCATGGTGAATTTAAGTTTCATTTCGTGACCTTCATATGTCTCTAAGATTTTTAAAATTTCCTTGTTGTTACAAAAACTGTCTATATTGTTACTGAACCAATTGGCTCCGAAAGCACGAGTATCAGAATTAGTTTCGTCTTTGTAAATGTTAAGATCGCTTCTTGAAAAAATTTCAAGAGCATCTTCTTTCAATTTTTTTATTTGATTAGAATTATAAAAGTTTGGAATTACTGAAATCCCTGATTTATCTAATTCTTTAAGTGTTTTTGATTTAAACTTAGGCTTAAGCTTAATATGAGCGCAAGCATTAAACAATTCCCGTTTAAATGATCTAAGAAAAAAGGGGTCAGTAGACATAGATTAAAGAGAGGATAGTTATAGAGTTAAGTCTTTATAAGAATGTTGACTTTTAATAAAAAAAGGAACAAGTTAAGTTGCTAATTTATGGGTAATATTTTTCAATTCAAATTTCTTTATAAATTAAAGTGTTTTCTGAAGATAATAAGAAAGTAATCGATCTAAAGGGTTTCTAATAAAACTAAAAGAATGATAAATACTTTCAGGAACAGACTCTAATGGAATAAGTTTCCTTAACATTTAAAATACAGCCTTTATACCTTTTTCAATGAATTCAGCTTAAATTTACAATAGGTTTATATAAAATAAGCTTATTAAGTTATATTTGCTTGCTAATCAGAATAATTTTAGATTTAATTGAATTATAGCTATCAAGTATATGGACTCATGGTACAATCAGAATTTCTGATTCATGCTTGGAGTCCTGTCAAACCACTTGACAAACTTCCCGATCTTCATATTGTTGTTGGATCTATTGATCTGAATGGTATTATGTATGAAAATGGTCATTCAATAAAAAAAATAACACCAGATGGACTCCTTTTTTCTATAAAAGATATTGCATCTTTTCTAATTTCTAAAAAAGGGATGATTACTATAGATAGTTTTAGTCAGAAATTAGAACTAACGGAGAGTATACTATTGGGTCCAGTTATGACTGCTTTTTTGATAATGAGAGGATTCCATGTATTAAATGGAGTTACTTTGATGAAAAATGATAGAGCATTTTTGTTTACTGGTATTTCAGGAGTAGGGAAATCTTCTATAGCAGCAGCATTATCTATAAGAGGTTACACTGTTCTTAGTGATCAAATTTGTGCATTAGAAGTCTCAAATGATGATGCTTTAGCGATGACTGCAAAACCGAATTTAAAACTTTGGAAAGATTGCTTGGAACAGCTAAATATAGAATCAACTAAGTTGCAAAAGGTAAGGGAAGAACTCAATAAGTACTATTATCCAATTGTACATAAAGAAATAGCGGAGTCTTACCCCCTTGATGCTGTTTTTGAATTACAAATTAGTCCCAAATGGGGTAAAAACATAGCTACTATAGAACAGGAGGTTTTGCAAACATTTAATGTGGTCAGTCAGAATTCAGTATGGAAAGACCTTTATCAAGAGTTGGGGTTTCAATCCAACACATTTAAAAAGATCTCAATGATGAGCTCAACTGTGGTTTGTAAAAAAATATCACGCCCGTACGCTTTATATAATATTGTAGAATTAGCAGACTTCATCGAAAATCAGATCAGCACATGAAAAATTTGATTTGGCTTGCTTCTTATCCTAAATCAGGCAACACCTGGATGCGAATTCTATTGGAAAGTATTTTACTTTATAAAGGGGAAGGGGCTGATATCAATAAATTGAAATTGGTACAACCTGGTAGTGTCAATAGAAGTGAATTTAATCAGTTTTTAGGATTCGATTCATCCGATCTTAGTTTAGAGGAAAGTTGGAATTACAAAAGACTTTTCTTTATGCAGAAATGGAGTCAGTCAAAAGAGACTATTTTTTTGAAGACCCATGATTCTAATCTTAAATTGATTGATGGAACTGAACTTATTCCTACTACAGTAACTAAAATGGCTATTTACATTGTTAGAAATCCATTAGATGTAGTGTCATCACTAGCGAATCAATATGATGTTAATTTGGATGTAAGTATTGGTAAATTAAATTCTATTGGATTTAATGCTTTAAATAATGAAGAGATATACTGTACAACTTCGGTATATACCAAGATGGATACTTGGTCAAACCATGTTGCTTCATGGTTGTTTGGAGCTTCTTTTCCTGTGCATTTAATTCGTTATGAAGATTTACATCAAGCACCATTTAAAACACTTTCTAACTTATTAGAAGCAATTGGAAGATCAGATTGTATTCAATATATTAATAAAGCAGTAGAAAATTCTGATTTTCGTATACTTGCATCTATTGAGAAAGAGAAAGGTTTCTCAGAAGCTAGTGTGTTGTCAAAGCAATTTTTCAGGAAAGGAGAAGTGAATTCTTGGAAAAAAGAGTTGAACAAAATACAGATTGATAGTGTTATTGCAAGCCATAAAAATATGATGAAAAGATTAAATTATTTATAATGGGACTAATTTATGGAGGTGTTAGTTGGGTAGGGAAGGTTGATGAACAAAAAATCTCAACCTTAAAAGAGGAGCTAAGTTCATACCCTACAGATGAGTTTCATTCCATCAATTCGGTTGATGTTTCAGCGGGATTGTATAGTATTCGTTTAAGAAAGGCCCCTTTTCCACAAGATCAGATTATTAAAGATGAAGTGAATGATCTTATTTTAGTTGCAGATGCCCGTTTAGATTATAGAGCAGATTTGGTTGCTAAATTAGAACTTTCTCCAGAGTGTATAACGACTCATTCAGATCCCGAATTATTACTCCATGCATATAATAAATGGGGAAAAAAGTGTTTAGATTTTTTAGAAGGAGATTACGTATTCCTAGTGTGTCATCTTAAAAGTAAAGAGGTTTGGGTCGCTAGAGATCCAGTTGGGTTAAGGCCTCTTTTTTTCTCCCAAACAAATAAACAATTGTATTTTTCAAGCAGTTTAAAAGGGATCTTAAGATTGAAGCTATTCACTAATGAGATCAACGAAAATTTTTGGTTGAATAGGTTACTGTCAATTGATTGTTCTGCAACAGCAAGTCCTCATAAAGATATACATCAAATACCTATAGGACATGAGGTGTTGATTGATACAGATGATTTTACAGCGAAAAGATTTTTTTTGTGGGAAAGAAAAGTAGATAAAGTCAAAGGAAAGAATTATGAAGCAGAGTTAAAAGAGATTATAGATAAGGCGGTGGAAACTAGGCTTTATCCTGATTATGAAATTGGAGGGCAATTAAGTGGTGGGTTAGATTCCTCTGCCGTGATCGGAATAGCTTCTAAAAAGTTGGCAAAGAAAGATAAAGAGAAAAAAATCTGGACAGTAAGTTCTGTTGCTGATAAATCTCAAAATCATCCACGTGATGAAAGACCATGGGTAGAGCATTTTTGCTCTCATTTTAACAATGTAGATTCTGTTTGTTTTACTTCTGATAAGAGCCCCCAAACTGGAATGCCTGATAAACGTTTATTCGCTACTATGCGTTTTAGAAGGTATACTTCTTTTTTAATTGAACAAAAAATGAACAAACATTTTGAGAGTCATAATTGTAAGACCATATTAACTGGTTGGAGAGGGGATCATTATATTTCTAGACATTCTAATTATTCTTTGAATGAATTGCTGCTAAATGGCGATTTGAAATATTTTGTAAGAAACTTCAATAAAGCTAAAAAGTGGAGGGAGATTTCGTCTTTTACTTTATTGAAAAGACTCATTAAAAAAAATATGCCAAAAAGGCCTTCATTTCCAATAATTGACTTACTAAATCAAGAATGGATTTCTTTACATCAACATAAATTGAATGAGAAAGTCGCTAATAAACCAAAGTGGGAAAGAAGAGACATGCAATGGGATTTTAATCAAAGCCTACCTCAGAATGGGAAAGAATTCCTTTTCTATAAGGAAGATATCACCTTTCTGAATGGAAAACCGATGTATGAATTACATCCTCTTTCGGATCGAAGAGTTATTTCTTATGCCATAAATTTACCTGCCATAGAGTTTGAAAGAGATGGGATGGATAGAAGTTTATTTAGAAGGTCGATGAAGGGACTATTGCCAGAGAAGATCAGGTGTAGAGTTAATAAAGGCTTATTTAATTATGAGGAAAGGGAGCGAGTTAAATTGTTAGTAGATTATTTATTAACGAATTATAGAGATTTTCTTGAAGAGTCTGCTTTTTCTTCTTTTATAAATATAAAAGAGGTGATAACTACAATTGAGGATTATATAAATAAAGATGATGTAGTTGTGGATACTAAAATTGCAGAATCATTGAATATTATAGGATACTTATTTTACTTTTCAAAAGAGAACGAATCAACTAGTTTTTAAATTGAAAGTAATGGCAAAAGAATTTAAATCTGAAAAAAAATTGTTGAAAGAATAGCAAAGCAACTTGGTTTACTCTTGAAGGATTTGATTTAGATATTAAAGAAGGGATGCAGAATACAGTAATGAAAACGTTGTCTACTTCATATGGAGAGCTAGGGTTTGCTGATACTAATTATTTCTCTTATCTCTAATTTCCCCAGAAAAGCGATGGTTTCCTTTTGACAAGTTTCTTTGTCAATGTTGAATTTGGTTAACAATAAATCTATTAGATTTATAACACTGATAGGCTTATCTATATTCTCCCATATTTCTTTACCTACTGGGTTTAATCCATAATAAGATCCTTTTTCAATAGACATTAGGGCTAAGGAATCCTCCATAGATGCTTCCAATAAATCTTCAGATCTAGATACGATTGATTTTTCTGATATACTCAATGTTGATTATTTTTTGTTAGATTTGATTAATTAAGTGTGAAATTACTAAATTTAGTATTTTGAAATGAGGTTTTATCTTATCTATTAGCAAATAAAATAAATGGTGGAAATAGTTGTCTTTTCTTTATTCTCTATATGGTTAGCCTTAAATTTAGTTTATGTTTTTAAGCGAAGTATCTTAGGGGAGTTTGGAAAGTTTTTACATCGTTGGGGTTGGCTCAATGAGTGGTCTATGTTTGCCGATCGGGAGGTCCAAGCGGACACGTATCAAATATTTTATAGTGATTTTAATGTAGAAGAAGAATTCAAATGGCAGTTGGTAGACTTGAATCAGTTAAGTACAATAAGAATGATTCTCAATCCTAATTTTAGATTTAACTTTTTTTTATCAAAGTGTCTGAAAAAGATGAATGTTCAAAGAAAAAAGAAGATTCAAGGAGCAGTTGATCAAGATGTGTTTGGTTATTTATGTGGCGTAATTCTTCAACTGCCCAAAAGAGGCGAAGAAAAGTTTAGGAAAATTAAGGTTGAAAAATATTCTAAAGACGGGTTATTGATTGATTCCATAAAGTCTCAAATTTTCAAACTATAATGAATTTAGATAGTGCTTTTATTTTCATTTCTATTATTATTGCTTTAGGTTCTATTCAAGCCTCTTTGGAGAATATAGTCTTGTTTTATAAGTTCCCTGCCTTAGTCAATTATAAGTTAGATAAAGGAATTATAAAATCAAGATTGGCTAAGAAGGTTAAATATTTCTATAATTCTCCTGGCATTTGGTTTTTGGCTCTTATCAGATTATGTGCTGGTTTTTGGCTATTACTGTTGTCAATTTTAGGAGAAATTCATTTTCTTCCAGTGTTCCTTTTAATAATTACAGACCTAATGGGATGGGCAAGGTGGAAATACTTTCCTGTATCTGAGATTCCAATGCAGCGGGTTATTTTAATAGCAATTTTTGTTCACGCTTATTTTGATATAGCTAAAGTATCTGAAATTGTATTGTTATTTGTATGTGCATTTCTTTGTTTAGCTTATTTTGCTTCTGGATATAAAAAAATGCAAGATAAAAATTGGCAGAACGGTAGTATGCCTACTCATTTTATGACAAATAACCCAATTCCAGAAGTAAAATGGAAGTGGCTTGGATATCTGATTATATTCTTTGAATGTAGTTTTTTTATTGGACTAGTAAGTGTTAATTTTGCTATCTTATTTATTGTTATTGGATTCTTATTTCATTTTTATTTGTACGTGAAACATCATTTTAACTTTTTCTTTTGGACATTTGTTGCGGCATATCCCGCGTTTTATTATACAGCTCATAAAGTAAGTTCATTAATTATAGAGTGGGTAACATTATAGATTTTGGAAAAGTATTTTTATCAAACATATGGGCTCTCTATTGCTTCAGATTTTAAAATTGATGCCTTCCAAGAGGTAGGGGAATTTGAAAATGATAGTGATGTTGTTCAATTAGAAAAATCCACTATTAACTTTGAAGGATACACTTTTATTGATGATTTCGTAATTCGAGAATATACTGAACAAGGATTTTTATATGTAATCAAAAATGTGGTAGCATTTTTAATTACTGAGAACCGAATGCAAATTTTTCCATTGATTGAAAATAGTAAAATATGGCAATCTTTCTTGGTAGGAGGAGCAATGGCAATTGTGTTAATTCAGAAGGGTTACTTTTTGTTACACGGAAGCGCTATAGAAAATAAGAATTCGGCCTATCTTTTTTTAGGTCTCTCTGGTGTTGGTAAATCTTCTTTAGCAACAGGGTTAGGTGAGAAGGGGGATAGTATTATTACAGACGATATATGTACCCTTTCAAGAATAGATGAAGACTTATATATTAGTCTCGGAACTAAGCAGGTAAGATTATTAAAAGATGCAGTAGAGGCATTAGAAGTTAAGAATGTTACGGCTTTAGACCATCCAACTACTAAACCTAAATATGGGTATAACTTTGATAGAAAACTTGATGACTCTAAGATTAAAGTGGAAAAAATAATTGAGTTGGTTGTAGATGAAAGTATGGAAGAGGAGATAATGGTTGAAAAAATTGTTTCATTTGAAAGCATTGAATTATTAAAAGCAAATGTTTATAAACAAGATCTGGCAAGAACTTTAAAGGCAGATTCCCAAAATTTTCAATTTATGATGATTTCGGCTAATACGATAGAATGCTTAAGGATAAAAAGGAGGGATTCAGATTATGATTTAAATACGTTAGTTGATTTTGTAAAAGAAAACATTATTGATTGTGATTAATTGAAGGATGGTTTTTTATTCCGAACTACTTATAGATCTATTTTATTGTAATACCCTTGTTATTCTTATCTTAAATTGAGAAAAAAATCTAATTAAAGGGAAACTATAAGGCTGTTTGATTATAAAAGTTGAAAAAGTAGGTTGCGTTATTAATTCGATTTTAAAGAAAGAGGATAATATTTTAATAAACTTGTATAAAAATCTATTTATGAGTAATTATCTTCTAATATTTTCTTTAAGTTTGTAATTATATTAAATGTAAATTTAAGATGAGCGATAACAAAAATACCTTACCAAATACTGTGAATGCGGAATCAAAAAGAGATTGGGCAAAACCTGAAATTTTGGATCTTGATATAAAAGAAGATACTCAAAATGCTGCTGGTGGTGCTACATCTTCTGATGGAGGTAGTTTCTTTTTTGATTATAATAGTTAATCGAATATTATCAATTTAACCTTTTTATAAGCTAATTTACTTCATTTAACGGATGTTGTTAAATTAATGTTTATACATAGAAACGAATTACAATAGAGCTCATTACAAAATATCTATTTAAGATTTAGTATTAAAACCAACAATTTTTCATTCTCTTATCTAAGAGTAAATTTTATTTCCACACTTATTAACGGAGAATTAAGCCTGTTAAATTCAAAAATAAGGGTGTTAACTTGGATTCTTTTGTATTACATTATACATTCTATTTGCAGGTATTTTGTTATCTAAATTACTTTTAGACCCATTTTTCCAAACAATTGTTACTTGCTTAACAGTTTTATTTTTGCCTAACCCAAAGTAGCAATAATTTGAGTTGAAAGATTTAAATCCTCCACTTGACTTAACCTCTCTCAGTTGCTGGTTACCATCTCCATATTCAATTATAACTTTAGCTCCAATAGCTGATCCTCCAAATTTATTAGTTAATTTGAATGCGATAAAGTTATTTTTAGAGCTAGTATTTTCATAGATCTGTAGAGGTCCAATAGCAGGTGCTGCGAAAATATCTAAATCACCATCAAAATCAAAGTCAATGTAAGAATAGGCTCCAGTTGGAAGGAAGTTTTCCATCTCTAAGCTTTTGGTCTGATTTACAAATTCCTTTCCTTCTATATTTTGATAAAGCAAGTTGCTTTCCTGTTCTATCTTCATCATGAAACCATTAGCTATATAAAGGTCCTGCCATTCATCTCCATCTAAATCTGCAAACTGAGCATTCCAAGCCCATCCAGTTGATTCTAAGTTAAATTTCTGAGCTTGATCAGTAAAGCTTAAATCTTTGTTTCGCATAAAAAGAACAGCTTTCTCATTATTAGTATTGTTTTCAAAAGAGTCTATTACTTTGAAACTTGTGTGATTTTTAGTGTAAAAATCTGGAAGGAAATTATAATCGCTCCAACTTGAAGGGATTGGAGATTTTTCTGAAAGTGGTTTTAATTGATGATTCTTTCTGTTAAATTTTAGTAACAAATCTTGAATCCAATTGTAAGCCAAACACTCTTCATGAAACTCTTCAGGACATTTGTATATATTATGCTTTTTAAAGGAATGCCTAAAATCTTGTTGCAAATCCATTAAGTATTCGCAATTTACTCTTTCTGTTGAATCTATAATTTCGCTACAGATCTTTACAGGATCTTCTGTAACCCATTCATCGGATATGTTTCGATCAATTTGATCTAAATAAATCTCTTGATTTAAATCATTATCGATATCTGCGGATGCAATAGCCATTGTGTAAAATGAATTGCTTTTTATTATAGAATCTTTTTGAGGGATAATATTGAAGGTTCCATCACCAACGCCATAATAAAAATAGTCAGGAACTGCAAAATCGTTGGCAACAATTAGATCTGCTATATCATCATCATTTAAATCCGTAACTAAAGAGCTTAAAGTTTCACCATCCATCCCATCTATTTCCACTCTTTGAAATCCACTTTTCTTATTCAAAAGAATATAATTTTTTGAAGAAGGCATAGAAAAACGAGCCATCTGTTCTCCTGCAGTCCAGTTGCCTAAAAAAATGTCAATTCTACCGTCATTGTCAAAGTCGGCAAATGCAGGAGCAATAGTTAAAACAGGATTGTCTGAAAATTTTAGTTGTAATGATTTCTCTATGCTAAATCTTCCGCTATCATTCCATAAAATAAGGTTATGACCTTTATAAACGCTGATGAATAGATCTTTCCATCCATCATTATTAAAATCTACACTTGTGGCATTCAATGCTTCATGAGCTAAAACTATTTCTTCTAGCTCAAATTTTCGATTACCCTGATTATAACCTAAAAATAATTTTGTTGCAGAAGTAATTACTAGGTCAGTATAATTGTCGTTGTTTAAATCCTCAGCAGCAATACTTCTGCCCATAGCATAAGGAGAAACGATATCTATAGGAGAGAAACGGTAAGGCAGGGTGAGTCCTAGTGTTTTTGCCTCTAGCTTTTTAAACGACATATCGGTTGTAGAATTATCTCTCTGATTGAAAGGGGTGGAATGGATAGTAAGACTGTCATTCTCAAATATGAATTGTTTTGGTAGGGTGTTTCGTGTAGTCAAGTTTCCAGCTACATTTTGGGTTGAACCAAAAGTCCAGACCAACGGTTTTTGTTTCGAACTGTTTCCAAGTTTCTGATATTCTTTAGATCGATTACTCTCAATATTTTTTTCGATATAATGAGCGGTAATACCTAAGCCAATTCCAAATAGAACAACAGCTAAAGCAAGAAAGAGAGAAACCTTTTTAGAAATAAATTTATAGATGATACTAAAGGGATAAACACTAAAAATACCCAGTGTAAATAATAATATCATTGAGTAGCGATCTGCTAAACCAAGAGAGGATAAGATGAGAACTAAAATTACATCGAAAGCTATTGGGACTGGAAGGAAAGTTCCGATTAAAGAAACTCCGAGCATCAATAGTAATGTTTCATAAAAGCTTGTGTTCATACCCAACCAAGAGACAACAGATTCTTGTGGAAAAAAACTAACCAATACATTGCCGAGAATACCAGCTAATAACATTAAAGGAACTGTTGTTTTTATGATAAACCATAAGCCTCTGAAAAAATTTTTAAAGGTCCATTTTAAGCTAGAGGACCAATTAGATTGGAAAAAATCATTATCAGTAGTGGGCAAAAACTCAAATTTTTGACTTTTTGACTTTTTCTCAAGTCTCTCTACATTAATCGTTTCTGATTCGAATATTTTAGCTGCAATAGGAACAATTAGTAATATGAATAATAGAGATCCCCCTATTTTTAACAGCGCTAAGTGCAATGGAAAAAGAGTGAAAAGCATAGATAGAATAATGATGTTTAGTGTGGGTGAACTAAACAATGTAGCCAAAGCGACTTCTATCTTTTTACTTGTATCGAAAACACCTTTGGCTATAGGAGTAGCACAATTAACACAAACTCCAAGAGGTGCACCAATCAAGACTCCTGATAGTGTATTTATAAATTTATTTTTAAACCGGCTTAAATCTATTAAGCTAAATAAGAGCATAAGGGCAGGAGCAAACAATAATCCAAACAGCATACCTTTTTTATTGGTATCAATCCAGTTAATTGTATTAAAGAATACTACTTCCCACCAATTGGCATCTGAATCAGCAATGTAAACGAAATCGAAGCTTAATCCAATAACATTTGTATCACCTCCCATTATTGCTTTTTCGTTAAGCTGAGGGTAGCGAGAAAATATCCAGAAAAACGATGAAATTATCGTTATAATAAGAATAGCTATAATTATTTTTTTTCGATGCATTTTTCAAAACTACAGAATAGATATTTCTTCAAGACTAAAGTTATTTCTTTTTCTTAAAAAGAGATTCTAACTCTTTTTTGTTTAGGTCAAATGTTTCTTCTAACGGAGTCATTAGTAATTTTTTATTAACTCCACAATTATTTAGTTCCATATTAATCCAGTTTAATTTAGAGGAATTCTTGCGTAAATAAAAGCCCTCTGGAAGTATTATTTTATTTGGAAAATCAAAGGTATTATGATAATGAAGCATTCTAATTTCTCCGTTCTCTATTTTTTGTAGAGCTTCATCAAGGTTTGTGTGATTCAAAAGGTGAAAATTATAACTTTTTGGTAGAACTTTAACGGAGATTTCCATTGCAGATATAGTAGCAGAGAGAACAGATTGTTCTGAGAAGAAATCGCCTTTAGTTGGAATTAACTGACTTTGCATTACAAGGTCAAAGTTTTTATTCCATTTTTTGAATAAACCAAGATTCCTTTTAACTACTATTAGACCTGAATTGAAGTATTGGAGTATTTGTTGATTATCAGGAAGCGTAATATAATGTTGTGTTTTTACATTGGTCAGTTTGTACAACTCTTTCCAATACTCTGCATTGTTATCTTTTCCATTTGAACCTATCCCTTTAATGGCAACAT
This sequence comes from Flavobacteriales bacterium, assembly GCA_034112225.1. Classification (GTDB taxonomy): domain Bacteria; phylum Bacteroidota; class Bacteroidia; order Flavobacteriales_E; family Vicingaceae. The sequence continues at coordinate 57,496 of JAWUVT010000013.1, forward strand.
ATTGCATAGCTAAACTCTCATCCTTTAATAAAAGCTCATCAAGCCCACCTAAAATAAGTTGATCGCTGTCGCAAAAGATTAATAGATCCTCTGTAAGCTGTTTTTCAAAGTAGGTGCATGCTTCAATTTTATTGGCAAAAGCATATGTTGAGTATTTAGTGTTTAAGTTAAGGTATTGGTGATTTACATTAAGTTCTCTAAAGATGTTTAAAGTTTTTTCTGAAATATTTTTTCCTTTTCTTGGGGCAACACTATAGATTGGGGCATCTTTTAAAACTCCTCCAAAATTCCGTAAGCTTTTTGCAAATAACAGAGATTTCTTTTCTAATTCTCCCTTTTCAGAACAAATAATAAAAGCAACGGAGTGTTTTAGCGTATTTTCTTTCACCTTCTTATTGTTTGTCTATTTGTTGCTGAATAATTTCAGATTGCACATCATAGTCTAGGTATTCAAAAATGAGGTGAATACGATCTGTATTTCCTGTGTTTACTGCAGAATGCTTTACAGCATTATTAACCTCATAAGCTTCCCCTTCTTTTAGTTGATATTTTATTCCGTCAATGTAGAAAAAAGCAGCAGCATTAGTTTGTAAAGGAATGTGTATTTTATGAGGGATAGAGCCTGTTTCATTTCCATCAGTATGTGGGGCAATAAATTTTTTAGCAGGAAGCTTAGCTAACATAACTCTTGTATAGACCCCTTTTTTATAAGAAAAGGGTTTTGTAGCTTGATCCAGTATAGGGAGCAAAATAGGGGAAAACTCTTTCCATCGAGAACAACTGAAATATTGAAAAGGATCGATTTGCTTATTTGAGAATCGAAGGATAATATGTTTAGTAGTATTTAGAACACTACTAGGTTTTTTGTTGTAGTTTGCTTTATAATCTTCAGGTGTGTCCCAGTCTTCCTCTTTTAGCAGAGCAACTTTGCCTTTCAACTCGCTAACATCCAATTTAGTTAATATTTGAATTGAACTCGTTTTATTATTATTTATCTCCATAATTCGAAAGCATTATAGTTGGATTGTATGGTCTGCTAAATCAATTAAAGTAGAACGATGTGCAACAATTATTATCGTTACCTGTCCATGTAGCCTATTTAAAATTTCTTTTATTATCTGTTCATTATCATTATCAATAGCGCTTGTAGCTTCATCTAAAATTAAAAGTGCAGGTTTCAAAAGGAGTGCTCTAGCTAAGGCAATTCGTTGTCTTTCTCCACCAGACAATTGTGTACCTCTATTTCCTGTAAGGGTATCCAATTTATTAGGTAAGTTTTGAACAAAATCTTCAGCACTTGCTTGCTTCAGCACGCTCCAGATTTCTTTATCTGTTGCATCAGGTTTTATCCAAAGCAAGTTATCTTTAATAGTACCATTAAATAAAAATGGATCTTGCGGTACATAGCCTATTCGACTTCTCCAGTTAACTAGGTCAGTAGCCTTCAGCAGATGTTTCCCGATTTTAATTTCTCCTTTATTGGGGAGTTGTAAACCTAAAATCAAATCTATTGTTGTACTTTTTCCAGATCCTGAATGTCCTGTTAGAGCTGTTGTCTTTTTAAATGGGATAGAAAAAGAGAGATCACTTAAGACACTTTTTTTCGGATATGAAAAATAAACGTTTTCAAAATGAATGGAATCAACATAGTCAACAATTTTTAAATCAGATTTTTCCAAAGGCACATCATCTTTCATTAATTCTATTGAGTTGAGTACTGATTCAAAGGAAGGGATTGTATTTAAAATAGTTTGATAACTGCCCACTATGCTACTTATTTTTGGGAATAATCGTGTAAAAATAAAAAGGAGTAACAAGAGCTCACTTATTGGAACAATTTTATAACTTAATGCAAGATAAACATAAGCTGAAATAGCAAGAGCAGCCAATATTTCGAAAATAATTTTAGTACGATTACTAGTTTTTATATGTTGAATCTGATCTGTCTCAACATTATTACTTATTTCCTTAAATACTTCTATCTGTTGATTCTCCTTGTTGTGAGATTTAACTAATTTAATGGCTGTTAAATGTTCTTCAATTGTTTTATATAAGGTCTGATTATTATGGATTAGTGATTCACCTAATGAGGCTATTTTTTTATTTAAAGGCCTGTTTAATAAAAGAAGAATACCTACTGGAATAATTGCCAGTAAAGTAAGTTTAATAGAAAGAAGAAGGGATAATGTAACGTATATTAATATAATGATTAAAGCACTAGAAAACTGTATCAGTTGATTTCCGATACCCCCTAATTTTCTTATTTCTTGGGTTAATATTTCTTGTAAAGTACTTGTTTTAATAGCTTGTATTTTGCTCCAAGAAGAATGAGAGAGTGTTTTGAAAAAGTGTAATCTCCATTCTGTGGTTATTCTTAGATTAATGGCTCCTGTATTTATATTCTGAAAATATTTCAAAATGGAGTAAAAGCTTAGAATCAAAAAATAAATAATCAAAATACTTAATAAAGATAATGGAAGATCTATATACTCGAAAAAAGCCTGTATAGAGGAACTCAATTTAGAGTTGGATTGTTCTAAATTATCAACTCCGATAATACTTAAAAGAGGGAGGATAAGTAATAGGCCAACCCCTTCAGTAATACCTTGGAAAATTAGAATTACAAAAGATATTAAAGCACGTTTTCGTACTGGATTTAATAAAAGTCCTACGAAATTTGTGATAGAAAAAATTGGAGTAGACCTCTTCATTTTAACCTAAATATCTTTTTATCCATAAAAAAGGCCTGAAAATGTAATATAAACCAAATAAATTTTCGGGCATTGGAAGCGTCTTAAAGTCTTGAATTGAAATAAAATTAAAGTAGTTTAATTGATAAGGTAAATTATTTTTAAGCTTCATCTTATATTTCAAAGTTAACCAATAATTTTTAACGCTTTTTTCTGAAGATGAATTGTTCCCATTAAAAATATCAGCCTTCACTTCATTAACCAATTGATTAACTTTCCGAGATCTTGAAATATTTACTGGTGATGGAATCTTAAAAAGGGCCTCAATTAAGATAAGAGCTTGAAAAAGCATTCTATTCATTTTCAGTTTTTTAGCTTTTTGTAAAACAGACTGCCAGTCGAATTCTTTTTGATGAATTAAAACACTTACCTCCAGAAGCCAATAGATTTTACTCCATTTGTGCTTGGCTCCATGTGCAATTAAATAGAAGAGTAAGTGTTCATCGGAAAAAACAGAAATAGAATGATTTGCAATTTTTATTGTTTGGCTGTTCGATTTCAATAGTTCTTGTGAAAGAGGTAAGAGCTTATTATTTGCGAATAGTCGCCAATGAATTTCAAGCATCACCTTTTTTTCTTGATGAAAAAAAGCCAATTGATTATTGATTTTTTTGAAGTAGCGTTTTTGTTTAGCATTGAGTTGTTGGTAATCAAAAGTAGGAGCGTAGCCTCTTTCTTGGAGAATCTCAATGTAAGTTTCTAACTTGGCTTCATCAATTAATAAGTCAATATCCCGAGAGTCTTTAGCCGTATAATCATCAAAGATCTGTTTAGCTCCGATAGGACCTTTTAAGCAAAAACAGAATAGCTGCTGTTGATCAAATAGTTGTGAAAGTTGAAGAATCTCATGGGTAAACTTCAACATTTTCAACCTAATTCTTTCATTGTACGCGCTAAGTGATTTTTTATTTTCAGGATTGTCCCCTTCAAATAATTTGGAAAAATATGGGGCAAGAGGCATTGTGATTCTATGCTGCTTTGCTAATGATAACAACGACTCATCTCTGGATATGGCTTCATTTAAGACGACATCCTCCTTTTGCAAATA
>JAWUVT010000014.1:0-7155 GCA_034112225.1 Flavobacteriales bacterium
TTACACCTGTACATGTTGGAGGAGGGGTTCAGTCAGGGATAACAAACGTTGGAACATATAAGCCTAATCCTGATTTGCATTGGGAAGAGTCAAAGACATTTAATGTAGCATTAGAATTTGGAAATAAGCATTTTTATGCAGAAATAGATGTATATAATAAAAGAACAGAAGAACTTTTATTAGATAGGAATTTACCTTCTGAAACAGGATTTCAGTTTACTACTGTTAATAAAGGGGTAATGGAAAATAAAGGAATAGAAGGCAAAGTGAATTTTTATTTTAGATCCTCAGATAATAAATTGAGATGGACACCAGGAGTTTTGTTTTCAAGTAATAAGAATAAGATACTCGATTTTGATAATGATATTCTAAATTATGATGGAGGAAATTGGATTCAAAACGTAAACTACGGAAATACAGGAATACGTCAAGAAGGATATTCTGCAAATGCTCAATGGGGTTATGATTTTATAGGCATATGGCAAAGTAATGAAGCTGCCGAAGCTACTGTTTATGGTGCGGTTCCTGGAGATCCTAAATTTGCTGACATAAATGGAGATGAAATTATAGATAATAATGATTTAAAATATTTAGGAGATACAAACCCAACTTATACGGGTGGTTTTTCAAGTAAATTAAACTATAAAAATTTTGAATTTTCATTTTTTGTAGAAGGTGTTTTTGATAAATTAGTTGTTAATAATAATCGTATTCTTTTAATGTATCCAAACCTAATGTTTGGAAAAAATTTATCAAAAGATGCTTTGGATCGGTGGACCGCTAGTAATCCGTCAAATACAATTCCTAGCTTAACAAGTTTACCAACAGAACAAATTGTTAGAAGTGATTGGGCTATGGAAGATGCAAGTTTTGTACGCTTAAGGGAAGTGGCATTTTCATATACATTTGATGTTGAGAAATCATCAACATTTAAAAACCTAAAAGTGTTTTGTTCAGCTACAAATATTTTCACAATCACTAATTATTCTGGTTTGAATCCTGATGTTTTAGGAAAAGATACATCATGGAATTTACAACCCTACTCTCGAACATTCACACTAGGATTTAATGCCTCTTTCTAATTTTAAAAAGAAAATAAATAAAATGAAAAAAATAGTACAATACTTTGGATTACTCTTAATAGTATCAAGTGTTTCGAGTTGTTCTGATGATATATTAGAAGAGGTAACAAAAGGAGTCGTTTCTGATGGAAGTTTTTGGACCTCTAAAGCAGAAGCAGAAATTGGTATTAGAGCAGCTTATTATAAAGCAGGAGCATCTTTTAATGGTGCTTATGGAGTATGGCAATATATAATAGAAGATATTGGAGTTGATTATGGTGTTGGAGGTTGGTTCGGATCTAGTCAATATAGTAATTATTCAGATTGGTCAAGTACAAGCCCAGATTTTATTGATTGGGGTATTTGGAATTATATGTGGAGAATGATATATGATACCAATCGCGTATTGGATCAAGTACCTTCAATTGATATGGATGACTCTTCAAAAAATAGAATTTTAGGAGAAGCTTATGGATTAAGAGCTCTTGGCTATTTTACAATGCTGAATTGGTTTGGACCAATGGCAGAGGTAACTTCTTCTTTTGAAGTAAGAACTGAAATTCCTAGGGGTACAAGAGAGACTAATTTTGCATTAATAGAAGATGACTTGTTGACTGCCATTGAAAACCTTCCTACAAAATCAGAATTGATTACTATGGGAGAGGCCGAATACGGCAGATTATCTAAAGGAGCTGTCCAAGGATTGTTAGTTAAGGTTTATTTAGAACAAGGTAAATGGGGGGAAGCATCGAATCTAGCACTTGAAATAATTAATTCAAACGAATATCAATTAGAACCTAATTATTTAGATATATTTTCATTGACAAATGAAGGATTTGGAAATAAAGAAGTGCTTTGGCCTATGGCATTTGTTACTCCAAACGACTCTGACCCTCAACAATCTCAAATGCTTCAGGTATTCTTATTTAAAGCTCCAGAAATAACAAGCTTTAATCATTTTAACAATTGGGGAGGTACCATAAGAGCTACAACTAATTTTTACAATTCTTTTGAACCTGGTGATGTGAGAAAACAAGGTCTTTTTTATTCAGGAATAGGAGCTACTTATATTAATGACCCTGTTATGTTAGTAAAGTATCCTGCTGATCCTGCTTCAGCAGGAATAGCAAATGGAAATGATTATCCATTTATCAGATATGCAGATATTTTGTTAATGAGAGCAGAAGCTTTAAATAATATGGGAAATATCTCAGAGGCTGTAATTGAACTTAATAAGGTAAGGTTAAGAGCTAAATTACCTGTTTTGGATATAGCTAATTTCAACGAGAATACTTTAAAAGATCATATTCTTAATGAAAGAAGATGGGAATTATATTTTGAAGGGCATGGGAAAAGAGATATGAAAAGAATGAATGTTGAAAAGTTAATTGAATACATAAAGACTGTTTCTAGTGATTGGGAAACTAAAGGGGCTGAACGATATTTATTGCTGCCTATTCCTATTAATGCATTAAATTCAAACCCTCTATTAGTTCAGAACCCAGGTTTTTAAATTAATTAATGAACATGTTAAATAACTATATTATGAAGAAAAAAATATTTTTTATTGCGTTGTGTTTGTGTGTATCAACTTTTTTAAATGCACAATCTGTTAAATTTACTTCTACAGCGAAACTTACTACAGCTAAAACTGGTACTATTATGACAGTCAATTATAAATATACTGTCCCTACAGATGGGAAAATAAGTTGCGGTATAAATGTATTAGACAATTGGACCTATGTTTCTAACTTAGTTAATCTTTCTACTTCTGTAACCGCAGGAACAAATGTTACAGGGTCTTTTAAATTAAACATTCCTAAAGGAGCTAAACTCTCATCAGATCTAAAGGGTAATTTTAATTACAAAATAATGATAGAATTAAGAAAAAAATCAGGTGGTGATTGGTTGGCAGGCGATTACCCTGCCACTCCAATAGAGATTACTTCTAATTAAATAAAAAGGTACAATAGAAATAATTTTAAAATTAATTTACGGATGAAAATATTTAGATTAAAATTTTTACTTCTTTTTTTTATAGTTATAACATATAATATGTGTAGCCAAAATAGTGAAAGTGAAATTAATGAAGCTGACCTAACGCTTCCAGGAAATATTTATCCAGAAAGTAACATTATTATTTCTACACATGGAGATTGGACTAAAAACCATTACCCAAAAAGAATCGAAGAGTTTAAAAAAAATCCTTTAGAGAAAGGTGATATTGTATTTCTTGGAAATAGTATTACTGAACAAGCTGGTCATTGGGGGGCAAAAGTAAATAGTACAAAAGCTAAAAATAGAGGTATTTCTGGAGATACTACAGAAGGTGTTTTAGCAAGATTAAGAGAATTAATCTACTACAAGCCCGAACAAGTTTTTATTTTGATAGGTATTAATGACTTGTTTAGAGACGATATAACGTCAGAAAAAGTTTTTAATACTATATTAAAAATAGTACATCAAATTAATGATGGTTCTCCAAGAACTAAAATTTTTGTTCAAAGCATTTTGCCTACCACTAAAGCAACCCTTAAAGAAAAAATACAAGTAACAAATTCATTGCTTACCAATTCTGAAGCTACCGAACCTTATAAACTAATTTCTTTACATAACCTTTTTACTACTGAAAGTGGTTTAATGAATATGGAATTATCAACAGATGGTGTACATTTAAATGAGAACGGATACGCTGTCTGGGTTAACAAAATAATTAATTTAATACACTATTAAAATAGGCATAAAATACATCGTAGTAGAAAATATAGGTGTAATAGACAAATAGTAGGCTGTTTTTATGATGTTTTTTTCAAGTGAACAAATAGTAGGCTCTAATTTTGGTGTTATTTTGACAAGAATAAATTAGGTTATATTTTTACTTTATCAAGTTAAGCAGAGATTAGCCCTGCTGGAGAGCAACTGATTAAGGGATACCTTGATGACTGACGAAAATATCAAAAAAGGAGTTCTTTTTAAGCTCCTTTTTTGATATTTTTAGAGATTTTTATGCCTTAAAAAACTCATCAATAAATTTGATTTTTCTTGCTCTTGATAATCCATTATGATTTCTAAGTTTATTCTTCAAATCTGAAAAATGACCATCTATTGCATTGGTGGTATTTGGGATTTTTAAATCATAATTAACATACCAAGTAAAAAGCCAATTTGAGTTCGTTTTTAAACTTCTGTAAGCACTTCTTAAACGTTTATGGGTGAAGTAACTTTTTCCTGTTTCAGGATTGGTTGTTCGTTCCTTTAAGAATGACTCCCATTTGGTAAACCAAAGTTCTAAACCGCCTTCAAAAGATTCTTTATCTGTCATTTTTAGCATTGCAACAAACTCTTTTAATTCAATGGATGCAAAGATTTTAGGGTTTTTGGTAATATAAAAAGCTCCTTCATGAGTCACAAGAACACACGATTTAAAAGATGATTATAGATGTTATGCCCGACCAACTAAAGCTAGATTATGCTTTATGGATTCGTAGAGCAATAAAAGAATTGCTGGAAAGAGAGTTAGGTGTTAAACTAGCTGTTAATACTGTTGGGGATTATTTACGTTCTTGGGGATTTAGTCCTCAAAAGCAAAAAAAAAGAGCTTATGAACAAAACCAAAAAGCACTTCAAAAATGGTGAGATGAGGATTATCCTGCTATAAAAGAGGAGGCGAAACAAGAAAAAGCAACTATTCATTGGGGCGATGAAACAGGTGTTAGAAATAGCAATCAGCATGGGCGTTCTTATGCTCCAAAAGGAAAAACACCTGTTAAGAGACATATGTCAAAACGATTTTCAATCAATATGGTTTCAACAGTTACCAATCAAGGATTGGTTCAGTTTATGATTTATAAAGAAAATATGAATGCTGATGTTTTTATTCGATTTCTAGAGCAACTTGTTAAATCACAAGAGAATAAGCCGTACTTAATCTTAGATAATTTACGTGTTCATCATAGTAAAATTGTTAAAAAATGGGTAAAAGAGAACTCTGAAAAAATAGAATTATTCTACCTACCCTCTTATTCACCTGATAGAAATCCTGATGAATATTTAAACTGTGATTTGAAATATGGTCTATCTGAAAAACCTGCTCCAAAAACACAGAAAAAATTGAAAGAAAATCTAGAAAAGCACTTGAATATGTTAAATAAAAATACCGATTGGGTAAAATCGTATTTCAATCATAAGGATATAAAATACGCCGAATAATATTAGTTTATTGCCGTCGGGTTAATAGTTATTCACAAAAAAAAAACTTACGCCAAGCCTAACACTAATTTACCCACTGCCAATGAAGTATTATAAAGGAGCTAATATTTGCCTTTGTAAGCCATCAGGAAACTTATAGAACTGTGGTTTTAAAGAAAGCGATGTTGATCAATTTAAAGGGAATATGCACGATTATGCATATCATCGAACAAAAAACCGATTTCAAACCCCAATAAAACCGATTTCGAACCCCTTTATTGTATTACAAAAAAATTAAATTGTTTTGTGATAATTAATCAAAAAAAAGTATTAAAGAATAATGAAGGAGAGCGCGTTAAAATTATGTGCTAAACAAAAAAAAACTAATACTATTTAAAGTATTAGGTTTTTAATCTATGCATTCCCATATTTAAATAGTAATAAAAACAGACCAATGTAAAACAAGAAGAAACGCACTATATAATGCAAGCCCAAAACACGAACATGCTGTATGTTAAATTACCATTTGTTTACTAGATGAAAGGAGGGTAATGAACTACAGAGGCTACAAAGAAGTAAGCCATAAAAGCTAGAAAGACAATTGTTTAAGAGGTTCTAAAAAATAACTTTTAAAAGCTATTGCATTCAAATAAGATTTAATGAGCACGAAATTATAAGGAGATAGTTTGCACTTATACCAAAACGGATGCGCTCCTTGGGCTAACAAAACAATTAATTTAATACATGATAAAATGTTTACAAAATATCGCGTACTGCAAATTATAGGAATGCTGACTTTATTTTTACAGTTTAGTTGTTCGCTAGAAAACCCTATTCCTAACCCGAATATCTATACACCCTACCCTAGTGAAGTGTTTTATAAAGGTTCTTACATGGCGTATGTAGCCCATCAAGAAACTTATGGTAACGTGGTTTTTAAAGAAAATGGTGTGCCAAAAGATGCCTTTCAAAGTCTAGCAGATCATGGTGGAAACATTGTTAGACTTCGAATAGATAATCCGCCCTACATTAGTGGTTATACCACAGGGTATGCAGATGTAGACTTTGGCTCGCCAGAGAAAGTAAAATTAGAATTGCAAAGGGCAAATAATGCTGGGTTAAAAACCTTGTTAACTTTTGGGTATCAATCTATGGCGCTAGACGATGACCAAAAACGAAACCCGTATGTTGCGCCATTAGCTTGGCAAAGTATTGCAAACAATGTTGATCAATTAAAAGAGGCCGTATATAACCATACCAAAGTGGTTTTAGAAGATTATATAAATTCTGGGCTAGTACCAGAGATTGTTTCTATAGGCAATGAAACCAATCAAAGGTTTTTAGAGCCCAACATGTTAGAAAGTGATTTGCCTACTTATAACGTTGTAAGAACCGTAAAATTGTTGAATGCTGGCACAAAAGCTGTACGAGATTTAAATGTAAAATATAGTTTAAATATCAAGATAGCTTGCCATATATTCGATGCTGCTTTTTTAAAAATTTGGATGAAAATGCATGTTCGAAATGGTTTAGATTTTGATATTCTGGCACTTTCTCACTATAATGATTGGCATTCTTTAGGCAATTTTAGTAGTTGGACAGAGGTTGTTTCTTTTGTTAAAAACACCTACAACAAAGAGTTTCTAATTATGGAAACAGCACAATTGTATAGAAATGGAGGTAATGATGGGCATGTTGATATATTGGGTATTGATAATATTCCAAGAGGATATGACAATCCACCAACAACAAATACACAAAAACAATATCTAAAAGATTTTGCACAAGAATTATATGATGCAGGTGGTATAGGACTCATTTATTTGGGAGGAGAATGGGTTGGTTCTAACACGTTAATTTTTCCAGATGAATTTGGTGCTGGTTCTTCATGGGAAAATAAAGCCTT
>JAWUVT010000015.1:0-7537 GCA_034112225.1 Flavobacteriales bacterium
CGTTGGGGCTCATTTTAAAAATCGAAAAATAAACAGACAGAGTTTAATTTACACTCCCCAATTAAATGCTCCACCCACCTCTTGATTTGAGTATATCAAATTCTATTTCCATTGGATATTCATTCCTTCATTCCTCATTCACTCCTTCATTCCTTCACTCCTTCATTCCTTCATTCCTTCATTCCTTCATTCCTTCATTCCTTCATTCCTTCATTCCTTCATTCATTACTCTATCAATCGCCCTCCAAACTGGTTCAAATTTTTACCATCAAAATTACCAGAGCTCATTTATAATAAAACTTTATTCTCCCACTCTTTAGCTTTCAGCATGTTAAATAACTCATCAGAATCATTATAGATCGTTACGTTTTCAGAACCAAAAGCAGCTTTTACTTCTTCTGGAGTAATTGCGGCTAATTTTTTATGTTCTATCGTATGATTGCTGTAATAAACATAAGCCTCATCAGCTGTACTCATACTCTCTTTATACTCTTGTAAAAATGTTGCATTTAAACTACTAAACGTATGTAATTCCATACAGGCAATCAGTTTTCTTTCTGGATATTGCTTTTTAACTGCTTGAGTAGTTGCTTTTAACTTAGATGGTGAATGGGCAAAATCTTTATAAATGGCAGTTGAATCATTTTTAGCAATCAATTCTAATCTTTTTGAAGCGCCTTTAAAATCTTGTATTGCTTCATAAAACTGATTATCGTTAATTTTTAACTCATTACAAATTAAACGCGCACCTTCTAAGTTTTGTAAATTATGATCTCCAAATATTTCTAATGGAATTTCATTTCCTTCTACTAAAACAGAAGTAATACCATTCTTAATTACATTATCTGGTGTTTGATAGCCTATTCTATCAATTTCTGGATTTGAGACTGTAAAAGCAAGCAAATTAACTTCTGGATCAGCCTTACAATAAATTAGCTTCCCCTCTTTTTCAATCAGCTTAATAAACTCAGAGAACTGTTCTACATAGTTTTCAAAAGTTGGAAACACATTAATATGATCCCAAGCTATTCCGCTAATTAAAGCGATGTTTGGCTGATATAAATGGAATTTTGGTCTTCTATCTATTGGTGAAGAAAGGTATTCATCTCCCTCCAAAATAATAAGCTTAGCATCAGTCAGTTTTACCATCGTATCAAAACCCTCTAATTGGGCTCCAACCATATAATCAAACTTCTTATTACATTTCCCTAAAACGTGTAAGACCATAGAGGTAATAGATGTTTTACCATGACTCCCTCCTATTACTACACGTATTTTATCTTTAGATTGCTCATAGATATATTCTGGATAAGAATAGACTTTAACGCCCAATTCTTGAGCTTTAATCAACTCTGGATTATCAATTCTAGCATGCATTCCTAAAATTACAGCATCCAAATCAGTTGTAATTCTGGATTCATCCCACCCAAATTTATCTGGCAATAAACCATGTTTAGCAATTCTTCCTTTACTTGGTTCAAAGATCTCATCATCAGAGCCCGAAACGTTAAACCCTTTTTTATGTAAAGCAATTGCTAAATTGTGCATTGCACTTCCTCCGATTGCTATAAAATGTACTCTCATGTGTTTTTTCTTTTTTTTAAATGGTCATACTTCAGGCTTTTCTTCACAGAAAAGGCGCTTGGTACTGGTGCTGATTTTCGAAGAAAACCTCTATCATAAAGGATCAAATAAGTCTTGCTCGTTTTATCACTTCAAAATTAAGGAGAGTTCAGTGTTGAATAACTTTAAATAAAATCAATTTTCAACAGGTGAATGTTATACCCCGCTCCTGATATTATAAACCAAGTGAAGCAGGTAAAAATAATTCGGATGAAGAGAGAACGCTAAATATTAATTTCTTCTTTGTAACTTTACTTCATTACTTCTATTCATACAGATTCCTAGTCAAACTTATAAATACGAAACGATAACTATGAAAATATATCCTTTAAATACTGGAAATTTCAAATTAGATGGAGGCGCTATGTTTGGTGTTGTTCCAAAATCATTATGGCAAAAAACTAATCCGGCAGACAATAACAATATGTGCAGTTGGGCTTTGCGAAGTATGCTTATTGAAGATGGCGATCGTTTAATACTAATTGATAATGGAATGGGTGATAAACAATCTGATAAGTTTTTTGGTTATTACTATTTATTTGGTGATGATTCTTTAGAAGGAAACCTCAACAAATTAGGTTTTACTGCGGATGATATTACGGATGTTTTTTTAACCCATTTACATTTCGACCATTGTGGTGGAGGGGTAAAATGGAACAGAGACAGAACTAAATTTGAACCTACTTTTAAAAATGCAAAATACTGGAGTAATAGTCAACATTGGGAATGGGCAACAATTCCAAACCAACGAGAGAAAGCTTCTTTCTTAACAGAAAACATCTTGCCCATGCAAGAGTTTGGTCAATTAAGCTTTACAGATAAAGAGGGTTTTGATTATTTCGATATTTTAACGGTAAACGGACATACTGATGCTCAAATGATTCCGCATATTAATTACAAAGGAAAAAAAGTAGTTTTTATGGCTGACTTATTACCTTCTGTTGGACACATTCCATTGCCTTATGTTATGGGCTATGATACTCGCCCATTATTGACTATGGATGAAAAAGGAACCTTTTTAAAAGAAGCCGCAGACAATGATTATGTGCTCTTTTTTGAACACGATGCTGCAAACGAATGCTGTACGGTTCAACATACAGAGAAAGGTGTTCGTTTAAAAGACACCTTTAGTTTTAATCAAATGATTGGTCATTAGTAATTGGTATTTAGTATTTGGGGGTTAGGTGATGGTTTTTAGAGAAATAATTAAAGTAACCGGTGTCTTCATAATCATGTTGATTTCAATTTCTACTTATTCTCAAACAGCGTCTGCAGTCTTTCAAAGTAATGAAGCGTTTCAAATTACCATAAACAACATTCTACAACAGAATACATCCAAGAAGAGCTTCATCATTGACAACCTTTCTGGCGAAAGAACTTATGTGATTCAACTATCGTTCATTAATGATACCAATAGCTTAACACAAAAAATTTACATCATTGATGAAGGTTTAACTCACTTTTATACAGTTTCTAAAGAGGCTATTCAATTACAAAAAGTAATACCAGCAGTTACATACATCAAACCAGAAAGTCAGCTTTCAATTACTTTTGTAGAGAACATTAACTTTCAATATTCACCGGTTAAAACTGACACCTTACCTACGAAAGACACCGCTTATGTGATTCATTTTGAAAGTTATTATCAGTTAAAAGATTATGAAGGTAGATTTGGTTGCCCGTTTCCAATACCTGAAGAAGAAATAGTAAAGCTTAGAGGGCTTATTATTTCAGAAAATCTTGAAGATAGTAAGTTAGAAAAAGTAAAATTGGCTATTCAGGATATGGATTCAATATGTGTTTTAATCGCTTCTGTTAAAGAATTGACATCTCTTTTTGAATTCGAGGAAACACGTGTCAATTTCATCAATTTTATAGCTCCTCATGTTTTTGATCTTGACAACTATGAAAGACTCTACCCTCTTTTTAATTACGACACAAATAAAGAAGAATTAAAACGTCTTTTTAAGTCAAAAGACTAAAGGTTAATTCACTTAAAAGAGCAGCAACTCCTTTTTTAGTGTTATCCTTTAAAGGTGAATTCTCACTATTCTTTTCACACTTGCAAGAACAATATATCTCTTTTGAAAATGTCTTAAACTCAATTAGACACCACATACATTTTTTAGTTTTCATAGGATGAAGTTAAACCAACTAATTGTACAATGTAATTTTCTTAACTCTTTTTCACTAGCATCCGAAAGTTTTTAGAATTACGCTAAAAAAGCTCTACAGGCCAATAAATAGGAATAATATTAGCAATTACCCAGAAAATAAGTCTTGTTCAAATACTGCTTCTTGTTGTGTTTTGATGGTAACTTTCCTCACCCCTTCTCTAACTTGATTGCATACATAGTCCAATGACAGATAATGGTAGAGGCAAAATCTTATTTTTTCGGTTAAATTTGAAAAAGCAACTGATTTTTCAGGAATTGTTCGTTTTATGAGTTCTAAAAGCAGGTAATTTATCAAGGCAATAAAAATTTGTGATTTGACAGCATTTTCACTTGTCCCCCAAAACGTTTTAACTTGTAAATTTTGTTTTAAGGCCTTGAAAAAAAGTTCTATATCCCACCGTTTCTTGTATAGTTGAGCTATGGTGTTGTACTCCCAATCGATTTGATTGGTAATGATAGCTATCACTTTATTTTCATCTTCTTTGTAAACATGTACCAATCTTAATTTATGTTCTGAAATACCTTTTTTTATCGATCTATCAGAGGTAAGTTGGATAATCTCATCTGTTAAAATGTGTTGGTCTACATTGTCAGGTAGTGGTAATTCTTCAAGCGTCTCATACAGCGTGTTGGTCTTGATTCTGGTTATAAATACATTTTTTGCTTTTATTCTATTGAGCATTAATTCAAAATCAAAATATGCCCTATCCTCAACAATAATAGTATCTTTAGGATAAATCAACTGTTCTAATCCATGCCTATCATGCATCTTTGCCTGAGTGATATTTACTACATCAGGTATCATTAATTGAGCATCGAAACTGGTGTGTAATTTGATACCGCCTTTAGCTGTCCGAAACTCTGCCCAGTCAAACATAGCTAAGCATAAGGTTATAGTTGAACTATCTATTAGTTTAACCACCTTGCCCTTAATCTCTTTGATGATGTATGTATTGTTGTGGTGTTTTAACACCGATTTATAATGGCTTAACAAACGGTAATATAAACTCTCAAACACACGCCAGTCTCGATTCTTACTGCCATCACTCATCGTAGATCGTGCAGGACTTTGACTTAAGCCAACATCTTTTATGAATATCTCACTAACACCTATCCCTGCTGATATATCGTTTAAACTCTGCCACTTATTAAGCTGTCCGAAAGTTAAGGCAACGAATTGGTCGTAGGTCTTATATTTACTACAGCCTTTATCTGTTTTGTAAGTCTTGGTGCAGCTCTCCAGCAGCCATCGAGGTACTAAATCTATAATTTGTCGAATTACGGGCTTATTGTTATTTTTGTTACGCTTGAAGAGTCCCATATTTGAAAAGTTTTTTAGTCAAAACAAAAATATGGGATTCTGAGGGCTTTTTAAAACCCCGACTTTCGGATGCTAGTGATTTTAGATTTTTATAAAGGAGAATCAGATTTAAGCCGAAAAGCAATTAGTTACAACTTAAAATCGCTTTCATATAGAGAGTATTTACAGTTCTACAAAATATAGCGTTACCTATTTACAGGTTAGAAGAAATTGTTATTAACCATCAATCAATTAGTTTAGAATTGATGAAAAAGTTTAAACCACTTCAATATTTTTTAAGTTATTTAAATGTAGGAGCCTATCCTTATTATAAAGACAATGAAGCCGAATATTATCAGCAAATTTTAAATACAATAAATTTAATTCTCAACATTGATTTGCAATCCATAAGCCATATCGATTATAATAATATTGCAAAATTTAAACGACTACTTTATGTAATTGCAACCAATGTACCCTTTACACCTAACATCTCAAAGCTGAGTGAGCGAATAGGTGTAAACAGAAATGTACTGGTTCAGGCTTTACAGTTGTTAGAAAAAGCGGAGTTAATTCACACACTTTATAAGGAAAGTACGAGTATTAGTATACTTAACAAACCTAATAAAATATGGCTCAGAAATACGAACCTTAATTATGCGATCTCTCCCGAAAATGTTAACAAAGGGAATGTTAGAGAAACTTTTTTTATTCAACATTTAAGTTTAATACATCACTTAGCTTTACCTGAAAAAGGAGATTTTTTAGTCGACAATAAGTTTTTTTTGAAATAGGAGGAAAAGGTAAAACTCAAAAACAACTTAAAAATATTCTAAATTCCTATATCGTTAAAGATGACATAGAAATAGGCGTATTAAACAACATCCCTTTGTGGTTATTTGGATTAATTTATTAAAATTTATAATGAAATCAGTAGCCTCTAAATGCGTTTTTTCAACTTATTTTTCGGATAGTTTGTTTTCCCACTTCCAAGCAGACAACATCATGTCATCTAAATTCAGTTCCGGACTCCACTTGATCACTTCTTTTGCTTTTTCGTTATTGGCATAAATTGAGATTACATCTCCTGCTCTTCTATCTCCAATGGTATAGTTCAACTTTTCTCCACTTACTCTTTCAAACGCTGTAATTACCTCTAAAACAGAGACTCCATTTCCTGTTCCTAAGTTAATTACCTCATGCTGCTTCGCATTTTCATCTTCAATTAAATAGTGTAAAGCTAAAACATGTGCATTTGCAATATCACTAACATGAATATAATCACGAACACAGGTTCCATCTATTGTGTTGTAATCATTTCCAAATACGGTTAAACTTTTTAACTTACCAATAGCGGTTTGCGTAATAAAAGGGACTAGATTATTTGGTTTTGTATTCGACAACTCTCCATTTAATCCTGAGACATGCGCTCCTACAGGATTGAAATAACGTAAAGACATTGCTTTTATACCTTTACTTATTTTTATAAAATCTTCTACCATAACCTCCCCTATTTGCTTTGTATATGCATAAGGTGACTCTGCTTTTTCTTGAGGAGAATCTTCTGTTACAGGTAAGACCTCAACATTCCCATAAACAGAACATGAAGAAGAAAAAATAAGGCTAGAGACCTTGTACTTCTCTTGACATTTTAAAATATTGGCTAAGGTATTTAAATTATTATCATAGTATTTTAAGGGGTCTTCAACAGATTCTCCTACGGCCTTGTGTGCTGCAAAATGTATAATCCCTACGATATCAAGATTTTCTTCAAAAACAGTTTCTGTAGCCGATAAATCTTTTAAATCAATTGCATAGTTTTTTATCGTCTTCCCTGTTATTTCTTTTATTCGATCAAAAGTACCTGGGCTAGAGTTTGAATAATTATCAATTCCTACAACTTCCCAATTGGGATTTTTAAGGATTTCAATTATTGTGTGTGAACCAATATATCCTGCAGCTCCTGTAACCAATATTTTTTTCATGATGTAATTTTATAACTCAAAAATAAGACTTTAAAATGGCGCTTCAAAAATGTTTAACTTCAATAACTATTCTTTAAATTTGTTCTCATTTCTTAAAGTTAGTCTACACCCTTCATGATCCCAACTATTGGTTTCTTCGATATTATTTTAGCAAGTATGTACTTGCTTCTAATTTATATTTTTGCTATTATTTATCAGCAGAAAAAAATAAAAACCAATCCCGAATATAAATATTTTCTTGTTGGTCTTTCCGCTAAATTGATTGGAGGTATTGGTTTTGTTCTATTCTCTACCTATTATTATAAAGGAGGAGATACCTTTGTTTTTTTTAATGCAGCTAAAGGGTTAAACGATTACTTTTTTAGCAACTTTGGAGATGCTGTCACCGTTTTTACAACTTCAGCATCAGATCTAGACCTTCTCCGTTACTCATTTGCACCAGTTTACAATTA
>JAWUVT010000016.1:0-9841 GCA_034112225.1 Flavobacteriales bacterium
TCAATACTCGATGAACATTGTAGGTCAAGTAAGTATTGACGAGATTCCCTCTATAGATGTTGACGACCAAGTAGTAGCGCTTGTTAATGGCGAAGTTAGAGGAATTGCCGATGTAAAATATTATGCAGGATATACTGCTTACTTAGTATTTATGGATGTGTACAGCAATAGTGTTGGTGGAGATTCTATAACGTTTCACATCTGGGATGAAAGTGCTGGTAAAGAACATACAGAAGTTACCCCTCACATCACTTTTGAGCAAAACAATGTGGTTGGCACCCCAGAATTACCAACCAGAATTAATGCGGTCAATACCTTTTATGAACCCATTCCTGTTCGTGTCGGTTGGAATTGGATTTCTTTCCCATTAAAGAGTACCAAGCACGCCAGAATTAATGAGTTGTTAAGTAATATAGAATCTGAATCCGTAGATATTTTGAAAGGAATGTCTTTTTACGATCAATATATCGCTGACAATAACATTGGTTGGGTCGGTTCCCTTACGGCAAGCGGAGGAGTAAACAATGCCGCAGGGTATAAGTTAAAAGCAAGTCATCAGGATACAATTCAATATGTAGGGGTAAAAGTTGACCCCTCAACAGTAACCATGGCTATTGATAGTGGCTGGAACTGGATAGGGTTGGTCTCTCAGAAAAACTTAGCAATTACTGATGCGTTTACCAATTATACCGTTGCACATGGCGACTTATTAAAAAGTCAGCAAGCCTTTGCTATTTATGATTCTATTATAGGCTGGCAAGGAAACTTAGTTTTTCTAGAACCTAAGAAAGGGTATATGTTAAAATCTAGAAAAGCGGATGCATTAACCTATCCTGATGCAGAATTGTTTAACTACAAAACTGGACCAACATTAAGCGTAGAAGAATTGTATGCGGAGTATGGAGTTTTCCCTCAAAATTTTCAATACAATATGAGTGCAATCATTGATGTGGCAGTTTGTGATTATCTGGTAGAAGGAGAAGTTTTACTCGCTTATGTTAACGGTGAAATACGAGGTGCAGCGAACATCATCGCAAACAAAGCCTTTTTAACCATTTACGGAAATGCTCAAACAGCAACACTTACCTTTCAGGTGAAAGTAGCTACTCCTGAATTTTATGCCGCCATAGAAACAATGAACTATGTTCCTAATGCTCAAGAAGGAACACTGTTGGAGCCATTTACCTTGCAAACAAATATGACCATTAGTCAGTGTGATGTTGTGACAAGTGTAGCCTCTCCAATTGAAGAGGATCTTCAAAATAGTGAAGGAGAAGTACTCGTAATTCCAACCTTATTTAATGACCAATTAAGAATTCAATATACTCTGCAAGAGAATGCGAAGGTAACCATGGCATTGTATGGGGTAACAGGTCAGAAGATGGTCACCCTAATGAGTGGCTCAAAAATCAAAGGAACCCATACCTTGATTTGGAACCCCATTAACAAAAATCAAAATTTATCTGAAGGGCTTTATTTCTTACAAATAAGCTTAGGAGATCAACGAATTACCAAGAAAGTAGTGAAAAATAATAATAATTAATAAACTTAACCTATTTAGTATGAAAAAGACAGCAATTATACTTGCTTTATTAGCCGGGTTGGTCAACCTGTCAAAAGCACAAGTACCAACATGGACGGTTACTCCAAGTAGTTTTACTTATGGGATGACAGTCACCGCAGAAATTTCTGTTGCCTGTCAAGCATTAGCAAGTACATCCAACATAATTGGCGCTTTTGTGGGTACACAATGTAGGGGGGTAGCAGAAACCCTTATTGAGATCAACGGAAAGCATGTTGCTTTTTTAACCGTAAGAAGTAATATTTTTCAAGGAGAACTAATTACATTTAAGATCTATGATGCATCCTCAAATGTGGTGTATGATGCCACGACAACAATTACGTTTAATGACGGAGCAACTCATGGCTTTCCAACAATTCCTCATCCAATTCTAACCAATAATCAACCAACAGACATTACCTTATCTGCTGTTACAGTAAATGAGAACCTGTCAAATCCTCCCGTTGGAACATTAACAACAACAGATATAGATGTGGGTTCAACATATAGTTACTCTTTAGTTTCAGGATGGGGAGACAATAACAACTTTACAATCCTTGGAAATCAACTCCTTGTAAACGGAACGTTGGATTATGAAACAAAATCACTGTATACAGTAAGAATAGCAACCCATGATAGTGGGTGTAGTTTTGAAAAAGAATTTGCGATCCATGTAACTAATTTAAATGAAGCCCCAACAGCAATTACACTGTTGGACAATACCATCAATGAAAATTTAGCTGTAGGAACAAGAATAGGGAATTTTCTGACTACAGATGTAGAGGTTGCAGATGTACATGCCTACTCCTTAGTTGCCGGTGCAGGAGCTCTAAATAACAGTTCGTTTAGCATCTCTCCAAGTGGAGAATTAAAAAGTGCTCAAGTTTTTAATTATGAGCAAGAAGACACCCTTTACATCCGAGTTCGATCAACAGATGCTGGATTACTAAGCACTGAAAGCTCTTTTAGGATTTTGGTGTTGAATCAAAATGAATCCCCAACAGACATTACAATGAATACCCATTCTTTTAATGAGAATCTTCCTTTAGGAACTTCCATTGTTAAGCTGTCTTCAGTAGATCAAGATGTTAACGATGAACATACCTATTCATTTAATTATGATGAACCATCTGATAACGGAATATTTACCCTTGTTGGAGATTCTATTTTAGCAGGAGCACGGTTTAATTATGAAGTCAAGGAGTTTTATACCTTAAGAATTTCAACTCAAGATGTTGAACGAGAGATGTACACCAGACAATTGGTTGTTCAGGTCTTAGATGTAAATGAGACACCAACAGCAATTTACCTCTCAGATTCTACCACTTATGAAAATGCCGTATTAGGCACCTTTATTGGTCAATTTAGTTCAGCAGATGAAGATGTTCTTGACCGTTTTACCTACAGTTTTACTGCTGGTAATGGAGATGCTGATAATACTTCATTTACAGTCTCCAATGATTCCTTATTTACCAATAAATTGTTTGATGTTAATGTTCAAAATATTTACCATGTTCGAGTAAAATCCGAAGATCTTAGAGGGTTAGCTACCCAAGAGGACTTTATAATATTGATCAACAATTCAAATAATCCACCAACAGCTATTCAGCTCTCAAATCAGACTATTAATGAAAATGCTGCTATAGGAACAATTATAGGGAGTTTTTCTACTACAGACGCTGATACAGGAGAGGTATATACTTACAGGCTTATTACAGGCAGTGGAGATACTGATAATGCAGCCTTCACGATTAGCGGAAACACACTAAAGATCAATACTGTAGCAAATTTTGAAGCTAAAAACAGCTATTCAATATTCATGGAAACCAATGATGGAAATGGAGGCAATTATTCTCAAGCTTTTATCATTCAGGTTTTAAATGTTAACGAAGCTCCGGTACTGAGAGATACAACGTTTTATGTGACAGAAAACACCAAGGTAGGCGAAATTATTGGGGCAATGACTTTTACAGATGTTGATGCTGGAGATGCCCACACATTTACAGTAGTAAATGTTGATGAGTTTGACATGATGGATGCCAAGCTAATTATCCGAAACGTAAAATTAGATTACGAGAAGAAGTCAAGGTATACTGTTTTGGTTGTGGTTAAAGATGCCGAGGGTTTAACAGATACTGCAACGGTAACTATTCTGGTAAATGATAAAATAGAAGAAGAGTTGCCACTTCCAGTAAATAAGATATTATCACCAAACGGAGATGGTAAAAATGATTGGTTTTGGATAGATAATGTTTCCATTTATTCAGACTATTCCTTAACGATTTTTAATAATACAGGACACGTTGTCTATGAAGTATCAAACAATTATGACAACTCATGGGGTGGAACATATCATGGAAATGAAATTGAGCAAGGAGTCTGTTATTACCTGCTTCAAAGCAACACCTTTAGCTCTATATTTTATAAAGGAACAATTTCAATAATAAAGTAACAGTAGTAAAACAGATGATTATGAAAAAATTAGTTAATATATTGGTATTCCTAGGACTTGCATGTTCTGCTACAGCTCAAGAGCTAAATTCACACTATTTGTATGAAATGAATTGGTTGAATGTAAATCCAGCTTATACCGGAGAAACAGATGGAATTAAGGCCATTCTTAATCCAGGAACACAATGGTTAGGTGTTGATGGAAACCCGAATAACTTTATGTTTGGGCTGCATACTAAAATGAATGATAAAATGGGTTTAGGAGGAAAAATAGTAGCCGATAAAAGGGGTGTTTTCTCCAGTTTTACAGGAGAATTTAACTATAAATATAAAGCAACCATTGCAAAAGGGCACTTTTTAAGCTTTGGGATTACAGCAGGTGTGTACAGAACCTCTTTAAATCTGAACTCGATTTTAGAGGATCAGTATACCGATGCCACTGATCCAGTTGTTACAGCTCAATACTATGACAAAACTCATTTTTTATCCAGTTTTGGTATTTTGTATCAATTTAAAGGGTTAGAAGTAGGAGCCTCCTCCCCTCACTTAGTGGTATCAGGAAAGCCGGTTTCTGACCATATCTTCGGAATGGTAAGGTATGCATTCGGCGTAGATAAGTTAAAAATTATACCCTCAATTGTCTATCAGAACCTTATGAACAGTCCCAACCAAATAGATGCGGGATTAAAACTCATGTGGAACCAAACTTTTTGGGGGAAATTGACGCATAGAACCAATAAAACCATGATAGCTGCTGTAGGAGTTCATGTTGAAAAAGTGAACGTGGGTTATGCTTATGCGGTGAACCGGGGGACATTGAGTACCATTTCTTCGGGGTCACATGAAGTTTTTATTGCATATACTTTTGATAAGCGAGAAAAAGGGAATAAATCCAAAAGAAAAAGAAGAGAGCTGTCTTCAGCTGAGGGGTCCTCCAGGTTATCTAAGGTTTTATCAGATCTAAAAGCTATTAATAACCAGAACAATGTCCCTCAAGAAATACAAAAAGAAATTGCTGAAATTCAAGTAGAGCTATCCATATTAGTTACAAAAGGAAAAAAAGGAACGTATGAAAAGGAAGATGAAAAAAAAATGAACAAGTTAGAAAAAAGAATTTCGAAACTAAAAAATCAATTAAAATAAACGCATGAAAAAGTTAGCCTTAATCTTTTGTTTGGTGCTGCTTAGTTTATTTCTAGGCGCGCAAAATAACACCGCAAAATTAGAAGAATTACAACAAGCATTAGATGCGCTTCAGTATCAAATTGGTAATGAAGATACTGTTCACTATAGAAAGATAGATGTTGAGATGAACATCTTAAAAAAAAGGAATGATTCTTTGATTTTTAAGCATGATTTGTTAACCCTTGAAGTGTTATTGTTGCAAGCTAAATTATCGGCATGCGAAGACAATAGAAACTCCTTAGAAAATGTTTTAGAGGCAGAAAGAGAAGTCTGTCATGTCAATAGAGACTCCTTAGAAAATGTTTTAGAGGCAGAAAAAGCAGTGTTTTTTACAAAGCTATGTATGGACAAAGAAAATAACCTAGTGGAGAGAAACCTTACAAAAGGAAGTTATGTAGTTTTAGCATCTTTTAAAATTTCTTTTCGCGCAGAAATACAGGTAAAGAGGTTTATGATAGAGAACCCAGGGCTAAGGTTGTTTGTGGCTCAAAACCCAAAAAGAACATGGTTTCATGTTTGTATAGATGATCCTTTTGCTAGGGAAGAATCAGGGCAAAAGGTGTTGAAAATCAGAAAGAAAGGCTATAAGG
Source organism: Flavobacteriales bacterium (assembly GCA_034112225.1). GTDB lineage: Bacteria > Bacteroidota > Bacteroidia > Flavobacteriales_E > Vicingaceae. The sequence continues at coordinate 5,788 of JAWUVT010000016.1, forward strand.
ACGCCTGGGCTATCATTTTAAATTAATTCGAATTAGTGAAGGATCAATTAAAGCTCCATTGAGAATACCAGACCCCTTTATCGCTTCATCTTTTTCGTTTTTGGAGGAATTTTACCTATACGCTTTAGTTACAGACTTGATTGCCCCTTAAGAATGATTAATCATTTTTGGTAAGAAATGCCGACTAGGAAAATTATCCAATCCCAATCTAATAGGGGGGGCTGTTTGAAAAATGTAGGTTGTATCTTTCTTGTGAGAAAATCACAAAAACTAGTGGTTAAAGTTAGTTCTTCTTCTAGTTTAACACGCTAAAGATAAGTGTAAGAATCTGATTATAAAGTGGTTAATGGTTTTTTTTGCGCCCAATATTGGAAGGCTATCCTTGCAACGGTCTTCCTTTTTTGCCCCGCATCAAAGACTTTGGACTAGGAAAGACAAGCGCCTAGTTCGAAAAAAATGGGGAAGCTTGGGTTTTATAAAAATGGACACTCTCCCTTTGCGAAAATCTTTTTTTGTCTAGATTCTTACTCTGATTTATTGAGGTGCTTGTCTACCTGTTCAAGTTCCTCAAACCATTCTTGTCCGAACCTTCTAATCAAGGGCTCCTTTAAAAATTGGTAGGTTTTAACGCCTAATTGTTCTCCAAATGAACAAGCATCATCACAAATGTCCCAGTGCGCATAATTGACGGCAATAAAACTTTCGTAGGTAGTAAGTCTTACTGGAAAGAGATGGCAAGAAATTGGTTTCTTAAAATCGGTTTTACCATCGTTATGGGCTTGTTCAATAGAGCACTTGGTGATGCCTTTCTCATCAAAAAATACAAATGCACATTCTTTACCGTCCACCAATTGTGTTACAAATTCACCATCCGTATCCACCGTGTATAAATCTTCCTCTAAGGCTGCAATGTTTTTTTCTGAGAGGTATTCTTTTACTAAAGGAAAAACGTTTTCTAATTCAGCTAATTCATTATGCTCTAAAGGTGCTCCAGCATCTCCTTCGAGACAACAAGCTCCCATGCATTTATCTAAGTTGCAAACAAACTTTTTTTCTAATAAGATTTCTGAAACTACGGTGTCGTTAATTTGTATCATGGTGTAAAGGTAGAATTTAGAAAATGAATTCCTTTATTATTTTTAAATCCATTTATAGCCATACTTATATCTTAAAAGGTTGGTTTAACCGCAAAGATTATTGAGGGTTACGCAAAGCACGCTAAACGGAATCCTTAAGCATTAAAAAAGTAGACTTCCTTTCTTTGTGATTTTCAATAAGTAGCTAAAATACTTCTGGTTAAGGAAGTGAACGTTTAGGATAAACTTTTTAAAACACGAATGGTCTTTTCTAACATTTCGTCCGTAAAGTTTAGGTGTGTGACCAGTCTTATTTGTTGTGGTCCGAAAGGAACCACTTTAATGTGTTGTGCTGCCAGTTGTTGGATAATCACGTTAAAATCGATGCTTTCTATCACTTCAAAAATAACAATGTTGGTGACTACTGGGGCTACTTCTTTTACAAAAGAGAGCCCCGCTAAAATAGCTCCTAGCGCCTTAGCTCGAGAGTGGTCTTCTGTTAATCTATTGATGTTGTTTTTTAAGGCGTAGGTTCCTGCTGCAGCTAAATAGCCTGCTTGACGCATTCCGCCTCCAAACAATTTTCTAATCCTTCTTGCTTTTTTGATATCGGTTTTAGACCCTAAAAGAAGCGATCCTACAGGAGCTCCTAAGCCTTTGGAAAGGCAGATTGAAATGGTGTCGAATTGCGCGCCAATGTCCTTAGCGGTGTAATCTGCTTCTACGAGCGCGTTAAAAATTCTAGCCCCATCTAAATGCAATTTTAAGCCTTTTTCTAGACACAAGATTCTTATTTTCTTTAACTCTTGGATTTCGTAGTAAGTGCCACCACCTTTGTTGCAAGTGTTTTCTAAACTTACCAATTGAGATTCCGGGAAATGGATGTCGTCGGGATTGATGGCCGCTTCAATTTGAGCAGCGGTTAATTTTCCTGCGGTTCCTTTGATTAGCTTTGTGGCTAACCCAGAATTAAAACCAATGCCTCCTCCTTCGTATTTGTAAACGTGAGAAAGTTCCTCACAAATCAATTCTCCTGGAGCATTGGCGTGAATTTTTATTCCAATTTGATTGGTCATTGTTCCGGAAGGACAAAAGATTGCAGCTTCCATTCCAAATAGTTCAGCACCAAAAGCTTCCAGCTCATTTACGGCTTCATCATCCTGAAAAACATCATCCCCAACTTTAGCGTTAAACATGGCTTCCTTCATTGCTGGAGAGGGTAACGTCACTGTATCACTTCTTAAATCTATAATCATCCTTAAAATTTTCAATAAAAGTATTAAAATTATTATTAGATTTGCATTCCTTATCAAAAGGGTTCCGTGGCCGAGTGGCTAGGCAGTGCTCTGCAAAAGCATCTACATCAGTTCGAATCTGATCGGAACCTCAAATATAGAATGCAATCCCCTAACCATAAGATGGTTAGGGGATTTTTGTTTAAGACTTACCTAACGCTCTAACCAACATTTTACTATTTTATAGGAGGCTAAGAAAGAAGGGAACATTTTCCTAGAAGATTTTATTGGTAATTCTTTGAAGGGTTTTTATTCAAAAAACCAATGTAAAGTTCTTGAAGGAATGAAAGGTTTTATTTTTTCTACGCGACTAACCTATAGTAGTTCCTTGCCTTTTGTTTTTACTATATTCCTCAGCCGCAGCCTGATAAGCCTCGGGCATAATTAATGGCTTACTAAACTTAAGCACCTCTTCTTGGTAATATTCTCCAATATGAGTTATGAATTCATTATAACTATCATCTATGTTAACCATGGCAAACAAAACATAACGAACATTTATCCATGAATAAGAATGCTTATCATTGAGGTAGCAGCCAATGTTTAGGTATTTATTATTTTGTTCTTCAAAGAACTTTACTCTTTCGGCAAAGAACTTATCAAAGAACTCTTTTGTTTCTTTCTGACTACTTATTGTATACTGTTTTTCAAATAAATAGTCATGGATACTAATTAGATGCCTTAATAACTCTTTAGATAAAGATGGATCATCTGTTCTTGTTTCATTGGAAAATTCCCGCACAACCTGTATCCATTGGGTTCTATTGCTAGCACGAAACGAATTAATGTTTGCTTCATTCATCAAGCCTAATCTTTCTATTGCTAGGTGGGAGGTTACAACAATAAACGTTGCAGCAAATAGAATTGAATAGGGTTCAAATAGAGTTAGATAGTTTTGAAACCCCTGCGAAGATAAATCTAAGTGCATTTTAAAGCCTTCAATACTTGAAAATATAGTTGCAAGTATTGATAGTAAAATAAGTACCCACTGTAAAAAGAATATTGACTGCCTTAGTAATTTCATAATGGTGTGTTTAGTTTTTAATATGTTCAGAATTTATCATTAAACAATTCTAATTTTTCGTTATCCCTTCTTTTTATACTAGCCCAAACTAGATTTTCATTTGCAAAGGGATTACCTCCGCTATTGCTGTCAATATCTTTGTTGAACTCTACATCTCCTGAGATATCAAATGAGTGTAGATTATTTATATATACATTTTGAACGAATTTAATCACCAAAAGTGTCTGAAGCAATTCTTTTAAATTTTGAGCATTTTTATAATTATCATTAGATTTAAAATTCAACCAATTGTAAATTTCATTTTGATGGTTTGAACCAGGTATATCAGTTATAATTGTTATGGTTAATCTATTATTATCTTCATATTTTGTAACAAAATTGAATGTAAGTATTTTATTGAATAAAATGGATTCTACAACTTCTTCTTGACTTTCAATCGCCATGTCAATTACAGAATTACATCTATTCAAAAACTCTTTCATTCTACTGATTAAGTGTTTTTCAGAATAACCTGCTTTCCTTCTCTGCTTGTTTTCAAGACTTTCTTCAAAGACGACTATATCGTCACGGCTATACCTTGCTTCAAAACCTGTTCTATAGTATTTTTCAACTTCTAACTTATCAGTTAATGGTAAGTGTTTGAGTAAATTATATTTTTT
>JAWUVT010000017.1:0-12857 GCA_034112225.1 Flavobacteriales bacterium
CTGTAGGCTTATTTTCAAGTTGATATGCTTTTATTAGTGCCTCTATGCTATTAAATTTCAACTGACTTTCTTGATCCAGTTTTTGCAATTCTAGGGCTAAATCTGATGCATTTTCTAGCTGCAGTCTTTTATCCACTATAGTTGTCTTGACAAGTCCATCCAACAAGCTTTGTAATGTTTCTTTTTCTACTATCGGATCAAATGATAACTCCAATAAACGTTTAACGAGATACTTTTCATCAGCCCTATTAAATGAAGATTCTTTCAGTAAGTTTTCAATCGAACTAAAATAGTCCACTTTTACTGTAGGCTTATTTTCAAGTTGATATGCTTTTATTAGTGCCTCTATGCTATTAAATTTCAACTGACTTTCTTGATCCAGTTTTTGCAATTCTATGGCTAGATCTGACGCATTTTCTAGCTGCAGTCCTTTATCTTCGATAGTTGTCTTGGTCAGCTCAGCTATCAATATTTTCAGTGCTTCTCTTTCATCAGACTGAACAAATGACAACTCAAATAAACGTTTAACAAGATGTTGTTCTTCACCCACATTAAATGGTGTTTCTTTTAATAAGCTTTCAATCAATCGAAAATAGTTAACTTTTGCTTCCGGCTTCTTCTCTAGTTGATACGCTTTAACTAGGGCTTCTACTTTATTGAATTTTAACTGATTTTCTTCATCCAACTTTTGTAATGCTCCTTCTACCTCATTTTTTATCTGCTTTTCACTCTCTTCTGTTTCTAGCTCATCTTTAAGTTCTTTGTCTTTTCGTAAAACATCGTCAAACCCATCCTCACTTCTAATTGTGTGAGAATTAAGAACTGCTTCTTGTTTAAAGTAGTTTCGCAAATCAGCGATACTTAACTCCTTAAGATTTAATCGATTTAAAAATTCTTTAAAAATAACTTTTTGAGGGACTTGCTGTTGCGCTAATTTTGTTTTTACTGCAAGCAGCTTTTCATAAAAAAGATGAAATTCATTGCTAGCGACTAAATTTTGGAAGACTTTAGCATCCGTATCCAACACCTTTAAATTGGCATAAGTCAAAATAGTCTTTACTTTTTTAAGGGTTAAATTCGAAAGAATTTTATCGATGAGCTGAAGGTCTGTTGAGCCAAAACTGAATTCATTTTTTTTCAGCTCACTGCTAAAGTATTTAATTTGTTCACTGGTAACAGTTGGTAGCTTATGAATAGCTAAGTACTTAAAAAATCGTTTTAACTTTAAGGGTTCTGCTAAAGCTATTAAGAGCTCAACAAATTCTTTACCCTCCTTATTTTTAAGCAAATAATTTTTAGTTGCCAAAAAAGGAGCCTTTAAGCCAGAACTATTTAAGGCATTGTTTTTTAAATCTGTGAATGTTGTTTGCACATTTGTATTGGCAAAATCAAGTGCTATGTTCGTGTATAATCGTGTTTTGTTTGCCAACAGCAGCAGCTTAAACTCTTCAATTTTACGAAGCACCTGCTGTTCAAACAATTTAGAAACAGAGGGTGTAGAATCAGAAGGTTTAGAAACGCTATAAGTAGTTGTAAATTTTTGGATGATTTGCTGAAGTGTTTCTTCTAAACTAAAAGTTTGTTCCGCCTTAAAATCTTCAATTAATGATGCATTCTCGGCAACAAATGCTTTCCACAAGAGTGCTGGTGAATCAATGGTTTTATTTTTGAGCTTCAAGTGGACTAAGAAACTCTCCTGATGTCCCATATTTTCAAGAAAATAAGTTTTATTGTCACCCTCCAATTCAGACAATACCTCTTGGAGAGTTAGGCCGTAAGTAAAAAACTGTTCCGCTAATAATTCGGCACCTTTTAACAGAAAGCCCTTTTCTAATAACAATTGAGTTGATTGCTGAATTTCTTTCTTTGCAACTAAGATAGCACTTATAGCAGCATTTTCTTCCACATTAAAAACGGCTGTCTCTAAATTTTCTTGGGTTGAAATACGACTATCAATACTGTTTAATAGTAAGTCCACCTGAGCTGAAGTCAACGCTATTGGCGCACTAAATTCATGGCTATTTGATTGAATAATTTTTATCAATTCTCCAAACGGCATTTTTAGTGCTAAACTGTAAGCATTTAAAATAGCCGTATAAATTTCGTTTACATCCAACTTTTCAAGCGTCAAAAACGAAGGAAAAAGAAGATCACTAATTTGATGAAACAATTGATACACCCGATAGTTTTCGCCTAGTTGTTGAGCAAGAAATTCATCTAGTCGTGTAAAGAAAGATGAGATGGGGGGTTTATAATACGTAGGTAAAACCGTGTTCATGAATAAGGCTGAAAACTCCTCATTCTTAGCAAAAAATATCGCTTTACGAATTTGAGCTACCCCCAATAATTGTTTAATTACTTTATTAAATTTTATTGTGGAACGTTGCTCTAATTGTTGAAGTAAATAAAGCATCAAATCCAACAGATTTTCTTTTCCTTCTAGCTCCTTTTTATAACGGTTAGCAATCTCATTCAATCCCCACCAAGGAAGTGCTTGATGTTGGAAATAATAGCGAATTACATGTTCAATAAACGCTTCTGAAAAATCAACATCTTTAATTACAGACTCAGGAATAGCTACCTCAGCAGTCTTTTCACTCTCCTTATTTTTCTGAATCAACTTCAGCAATTCCTTCCCTTCTTTACTTAATGTTGGAGTGCTGCTTTTTTGAGCTGAATTTACCGATTTTGATCGAATTGGCTCAAGCAATTGAATGTTACTTTGTTGGAGCAATTGAATGATGTCCTGCTCCTTAAATTTAAAGTTACTCGCATTGCCTGTTAAAAGCAAAGGCAAACTAATTTCAGCTATCACCTCTTCAATTCCTAACATAGAATTGGCGGTTAATAAATGGGCTTCTACTAGTTTTTTCAACGTGCTTAAAAACGCTGTCTTTTCGGTTAAGAAATTAGCGTTAAATAAAGTTGAAATCCGATCTCGTTGAGTGGCTTTAAACTTATTTAACAACCTAAATAAACCCGCTGACTTTGAACTAAATTCAGTTTTAAAACGACTCGGATTTTGAGCGATTTTTGCAGCTATCAGCTCAAAAAAGTCAGCTTTAGTCATTTTAAAATAAGCCTCAGGTAATGCTCCTTTAGCTATAAAATAATTGAGGACAAAATCAACTTCTTCTTGTTGGTTCGATACTATTTTTGAGGGGGATTGCCCATCCATCAAATCCTCCAATAAATTTTGAGAAGCTTCTTTTGGCTGAACATTTACTAAACTCTCTTGCAAATACTTTTTTAATTCAGTGGTTGAGATAGCAAATGCATTGGCATTCATTTGATTTAAAACAAAATCTTGCAACAGTACTTCTTTAGGTCGAAGAGTTGATTTTTCTCCACGATAATTTTCAATAAGGTAAATTAAAAATTGCTCTTGAAACTCCTCTTTAGTTGTTCCTTTTATATTTTTTTTAACTGCTGTATAAAACTGTAAACTGTGTTGTTCGTAAGCCTTATAATCTTTAATTAAGGCTTTAATTATTGGCTTAATACTGGACAATTCAAACTGATAAACCAAGCGTTTTAAAAGGTTTTTATTGCTTGAATTTTGCATCACAAATTTTAGGAATCCATTAAACTCTGTTTTAGAGAGTTCTTTTAAAATTTCGGTTGGAGAGCGGTCTACCAATAAATAATCGCTTGAGGTGCTACCAGCAGTCAACAACTCTTTTAAAACTTCTAAAACAGATTCTTTCTTCGGATTTAAACGGAGTGAATTTTCAAGTTGCGCTTTAAAAGTGACCCTAAATTTATCCTCAATTACGCGGAGTTCCTGAAAGGTAAAATTGGTGCCATTCGTAACAAGAAATGCTCCTAAATCGACTTCAAGCTTGTCAATTTTTACAACGCTTTTTTCTTTATACTTACTGAGCTCTTCATCCAGAATACCTACTAATCTGTCGTAAAAAAGTTGTTTAAAATTTTCAAAACTATCAAACTGTGCGTCCCCTTTATTAGTAGACACTTCAATGGTGGTTCTATTAATTAAATGGACACCACTTTTCATTCATTACTGATTAATAAGGGCAGTAATTTTTCGAGTGCTTGTTGTTTTAACGCTTCATTTCTTGAAGGTGCGTTCATAAAAGTTTGGTAGCTCGTTTCAAAACAAAGCATCTCTTCATAATTAAGCCAACAAATATTTGCAAAAATATGAGCAGGAGTTTCTTCTATTAAAACTTCATCAATGTATCTTTTAAACGCTCTATTTTGAAAACGGTGCGGCCATGTCGGCAATACAAATGTGATGATGTTAGAAAACGGATCATCAACCTCATTAAAGAAGTCATTGTACTTTGTACCCACTTTAATAACTTCCTCTACAGCTTCTAATTTCGAGAAATTATAAATGTATTCTTCTATAAATTTCAGGGCTTGATTTTCAGCATCAAAGAAATGCGTACTCAACAATTCATGCTCCCCTTTAGCCCATTTAATTTTAAACTGATTGTGTTCTAGTTCAATAATGCTATAGGTTTTTTTATCCAACGCATAGGCCGTAAAGCTGTTAATTAGTTCATCCCTGTCTTTTCTAGTCAACAGGTAATTACTTGAAAAAATAGCCAGGTCATTTTGATCAACATAAAATCCAAAAGCATTCATTTGGTCCGTAGGCTTTAAGATCAAATGTTCTATTGCGTATAGTCCTTCTGATGCTGAACTAAGTAAACTCAACTGATTCACCATTTTAGTAATGGCTTCTTTTTTATTGGTTCCTTTGTAAGTAATTTCAGCAAAAGGGTCGCTATTTTTTTGAGCGATAAAAAATCCGTTTTCGTCTTTTACGTAGTTTTCGGTTACCCTTCCTAGAGCAATAAGTTCTTGAAGAATAATCGATTTATTTACTTCTTTAAAAGCTAATGACACCCCATTTTCTTGCGGTGATATACCCCCTTTATTTTTAAATAAATGGACTGTTGGAGTTGTTATTAAAGCGGTGGTTACTCCATTAAATCCAAGTAAAGCAGTTAAATTTAATTCAAAACCACTTTTTACGACAAGTGGTTTACTCCTTTTATCAAATCCTTTAGATTTGTTATTACCGCCTTCTACAAGATTGTTTAAGAGGTTTAATTTATAATCGATTAATTCTTGGTCAGACAATTGTGAAACAAACTCAAAAGTAGTGTGTTCATATCCAAAGCGAGCCAATAAATGATCCAGAACAAGGTTTCTTCTTTTCATAAAAGAGAGTTCATCTTCTACTGAAACTTGAATAATTTGTTCAATTTCTGCTCTATTCTTTTCCAAATAAACCTTCCATTCCTTTTTTAAATTTCGTTCATCATCCATGTGAATATTCCGTATCACATATTCGTCTACAAATGGTTTATACATGTAGTATATTCCCGGAAAATCTTCTAATAACTGAATGGCATTCGTAGAGGTAATTGGGTGGAGAGAAAAGAGATGTTTGGTATGATCTAGTTGAGCAAAATAGTTGGCTAACACTTGATCAAAGATGAGCAAAAAAGCTTTAAACTGCTTCATAGATGCTTCCGTTTCATCGGTAGCTCCAGCAGGCAGTCCGAGTTCGCTTAATCCATATACAACAGGGAAATCATTTGCAATTGAACGGTATTCTTTTAATTCTTTAAATTCTCCAACAGGAGATAATAGTTGGTTTTCCTTATGTCCCAGTCCGCTTGACTTATTAGCATTAGATGCACTAGAAAGAATTTCGCTTAAGCTAAAAGAGAAGGACGGTTTGCCTTTGTAGGTTGCCGTAATCGTAGTATTGGCATAATTTAACCGAGGCACTTTACCCGTTTCTACGGTGTATAACCAATTGTATGCTTGATTTAAATGGTCTTTTAAACTGATTTTTTTGATGTGTGCAATCGATGTGATGTCCATCAATAAATTAACCAAGTCAGAAATGTAAACTTGTTTTCTAATTTGATGTTGTTGGATATCTTTTTCGGTTATAAACCCATTTTTAAGCAATGGTCCAGAAAATATAGTTGACTTAGGTATCTGCTGTTCTTGAAGTTCTTCCAAGTTATGGTAGATAGGCGAAGGAGAAAGATAGTTATCTAATTCGTTGGCAATAAGAAACAAAAATTCTGTTTGATCAACCTTGTGGTTCAGCTCAATAGTTAGGTCTAAGCCTAAGCTATCATTTTCTAAAATAAAGAGCTGATCAATTTCAAAACAAATAATTCTATGTGTTGAAATTTCTAGCCTAACTTGCTCCAATATTTTAGTTTTGTTGGCTTCAGTTATTGTCGTATCACTAAGTTCAATATATGCATCATAGATACCATTAAACTCTTTAATGGTTTTAGAAGGAATGATTTCAACATTTTTAATCCCGTCAATATCAACAATTACTTTTCTAAAATCATTTATTGTAACGGGTCCGGTAGATAGTATTTCGTGGGCAGAAAAGAAGGTGTCTTTTATTGGAGCTGCTTTGGGTGAAGGGTGAAAAAGATCTTTAATTGCATAGTCAGATCGATAACCAAGCTCGGTAAGCGCAAAGCATAAAATTTCTAGGGTTGTAATTCCCGGATCATGAATGTTGTAATCCGTCCACTTTTTTCCCGTTAACTCCTGTAAATGATCAATCCCCTTTTTCTTTAAGTAATTGATATCAAAAATATCTTCGCTTTGATCTTTCTTTTCAATCGTTACGTGCTCATTTTTTTGCATTTTACTTAAAGGTCTTTTGAGTCTATTATTTAGAGCTTATTGTCTCTTGAGAAGGGTTTTCCGCAGCATTAGCCTGCAAATGTATTTTTTCTATTAGTTTATAAACCTGTTTAAATGGTAAAGCGCCTAGGCCTTCAATTATTAAATTTGTTTCTTCTTTTGTGAGTGCTAAATCAATTAACTGTTCTCCTTTTTGATTGTTCATCTTAAAGTAATTTAGAGAGGTTATATTTAATTAAAACACCATCACCATAATCAACTTTAGTTCTAACTTGAAGTCGGTAGTTAAAATAAGTACCTGTCCATCTTAAATCTAGTTTATTTCTAAAGCTACCAAACCAACCCATTGTTTTAGAAATACCTGGTTTAGATTTTCCATAAGTTGCTACAGCAATTGCATGAATGATAGCGTGTGCTCCTTTTTTCCCTGTTGTTGCTACCACTTCAAAAGCGGTGTATTCATTTAAATCAGAGAGTAAATCATGCCATTCGCCATTTGCAGGAACTTCGCCATAAGCATAAGAGCCTATTCTTCCTTGGGAAGTTACTACTCCATTTACATCAAGTTTTGTTGCAGGCTTTGTACTTCCTATTCCTACATTGCCACCTTTTTCAATAAATAATCGGCTTCCCCCATTTGGTTCACCAATATTTAACCCTTCGTTTCCATCTTCGGCTTTTTGATTGATGTACCAATTTGGATTTAAATCTTTAAGGTTATCGTAAAACGACATTAACTCGCCATTTATACCTTCTGCTAAAATCTTAAATCCTTCGCCTTTGCTTTTACCAATACCATCATCAATTTTATTAATCGATGAATCAATCAACTCATGAAAGTCACTTTCTTTAGGGATTTTTCCTTTAAGAAATAAATTTTTTAAGCTCGCTCTATTTTTTTCAGCCATTAGATTAATCGAAATTAAAATGTACCATAAAAGTAGAATTTTCTTCCACATTTCCACCCTCAAAATCCATAAGCTTGTAATTTTTACCAATAACTAAATTGTTAAGGCCTTCTTTTGTAATTTCTGCTGGATTTTCAACAATATAATCCGTTTCAATCATCATTTCATTAATCCCTACTTTATCTGTTGCATCTTGGTGATTGTAGATAGAAATTTGATGTTTATCAGCTGTTATCAAAATAGAAATAGCTGTTGTTGGAACAATTTCTAAACTATTTAATTTAGCCACTGCCTGATTAATGATTACATTGTTAACGATATGAAAAACAGAAAAATTAATGACATGATCAACATATTCCTGTTTTTCTATAAAGTTTAAGATATGTGTACTCTGAATACTTTCGCCAAATTCAGCCTGGTTTTCATTTTCGGAAACAAAAGGACTGATAAAATTTTTAATCTCCGTATTCAACTTGTCTAAATAAAATTTAGGATCAAATCCTTCGTTTAATTTAACGTTAAATTTTGTTTTAATTTTTTCATAAATCGGATTCACAATTTTAACCCTTGCACCTATAGGTGTTTTAGTGGCTAAAAAACGACTCATTCTCTCCAAGTCCATTGCCGAAAAGTAACCAGAAAAATCAGTAGTATTTTCTGCTAAAGAAAAAGTTGGAACAACGGTAAGTAAAAGAGATCCTGGTGAAATATTAAATTTTTCATCGCTATTCGTAATGCATTTACAACGGTCAATTTCAGGGTACTCTTGAAGTATTATCTTTTCATAGTCTTTTACAGAAACAGCTCGTCCTTTGTGCCTTAATCGCTCACTAACGCGTTGGTAAAACTTTTGTTTATCTTCTTTTTTCACCCCTCCAAACGAAGGATATTTTTGAAGAGTAGTATCCACATTTAATTGATCTTCAGCAAAGGTAGTGATGGTAAAACTTGGAATATTTTCTGTTCCCAATAAGTCAGGTGTTAAACAAACTGCAGTCACTCCATGAGGAATTATATCTTCAATCAAGTTTAAAAAGCTAATGCCTTTAGTACTTTCACACTTTACCCAACAGTTGTTATCATTAAACAAACCGGTGGCATCCATTTTTCGCCTTTCCAAATTCAACGTTATAATTCCATTCTTCTTAAAACCTAGAGTGGTATCACTAATAATTTCTTCGGCATTCAATCTCAGCCAATGTTCCCCATTAAAAACACTCCATTGCAAGGCTAGATTATCATCTTCTAAAGCACTTAAATTGGCATTAAACCTGAAGTATAAATTAATATTGTTGTAGTCATTCAGGTTCGCAATTCCCAACATTAAAGTAGAACCAAATTGATACGCAGGAATGAGCTTGTTAAACCCGCTTATTTTTTGCTCCCCAAAAGGATGAATATGTCCAAAATAAAAATCATCTTGGTTATTCTCATCATACTTCATTTTAGTCAACACATCTGCTGTAATAGATTTTATTACAGGTGCATAAGGTTCACTTGGATAGGGAATGTTCTTATTTTTTATTGATTTTATGGCCGCGTCACGCACCAAGTCTGCATATTGGGCATGGCCAAAAGCAGCCAGCGGAAAACACAGTTCTAATTTTAAAAACCCTGCAATTGATTGTTGGGTAAACGCCTCATTATTTGCTTGGTATTGAATGGGCGTTTTTAACTGAAGGTCTTCAATATTAATTTCATTAATTCTCCTCATTGGAGATACCGTATTTTCTTGCTCACTTGGAACGGTTAAAAACAAATCAATGAGCTGTTTCTCTTCTTCAGGAAACCATCTTTTATCTCTTAATGAACTTAATTTCACCTTAAAGTTATCGTTGCCTTCTATTTCTGGGTAACCAGCATAATACTCCTCAAAACCACCATCAATGGTGGGTAAACCAAACCATTCTATATTTAACTTAAAATCATGAATAGGATAGAGAAACAATTCTGGGTGACCTATGATTAAAGAAGATCCTAAAAGAGGTTGTGGTCCAAAAGGTTCGAAAGGGGTGTTTTGATCTAAAGGGCCAAAATCATTTGCTAAAGTTAAATTTTTAAGATCTATGACCTCTACTTCCACCTCAACACTCTCAATTTCTAAAAGCTTTAACAGCTTTATAAATTTGTAATTTGAAGCGTTGACTAAAAATTTAATTTTAGGGAATTCCGTAATTTCCTCGTCTTCTATTCCAACTAAAGGGGGTGAAATTGTATCAATAAAAAAAATGATCTCTAGTGCTTTTTTCCATTGGTTCGCATCTCCTTTACGAAGAGCTGTTTCTACATGTTGTTTGGATAAAGTAATCCAATCCGCTCCATTAGAATATTCAATTTTAAAGAGGTCATTTAAGGCCTCATTTAATTTTGTTTCGTTTTCAAAAAAGGATGGATTCTCAGCTTCTAACTCAAAAATAAATTCTTCAAAAGAGGTTTCCGAAATATTCAACTCAACTTTAAGTTTTCGATAACCTTCGGATAAGTTTAAAAATTTAGCGCCAAAAACAAAGCCTATTTCATCTGTTGTTTTCTTTTCATTTAGTGTATTAAAGAAATGAGGTACATAGTTGAACTCGGCATTGGCTAACACTTTATTGTTGCCATTTACGGGTGAGATCTCAATAGACTTCACTTCCTCTAATCTTCCTTCATTAATCAATAGCGTATCTTCAATTGCATAAAAGATATCCTCTCCCTCTTCAGTAGTTCCTGCAAGCAGTTTTTCTCCAGCCAAAATTTCTGTTTGGCCTTTATCTTCCGGAATCGTAAAGTTGACCACAACTTTATTGGCTGAACTCTTTAAATAATCCAGCTGAAGAATCTCGGTATAATAATGATCTAAATGTTTTTCGGTTATTTTATTCAACTGCACACTTGCTTCTCCATACAAGCGATGAAAAGTAATAAGTAGTGCAATATGTGGTTGTATTAACCCTGAACTCACCACCTCTTTATCGTGAAATTTTAATGCATTTTTTGCCAATAAATTTGAGGCTAAAAAAAGATTAGAGAACAAATGATCTATGGCTTGTTGCTCCTGATTTGTGGCACTTAAATGTTGGTCAGAAAACCAATAATTACTAAATTCATTCTCTAAAAAAGAAATCTTTTTTGCTTGACCATGTTCTTTTAAAAACAGGAACAAGGTGTTTAAAATAGGTGAAAATTTTTGCGTTATTAATTTTTCAACCTCCAATTTAAATTTAGGGTATTCTGCTAGTTGTAAAACGTTTTTCTCAATTTCAATAAGGTAATTAATGAGTTCCAAATAATAAGCATATAACTCCTTTATCCACTCCTCCTGGTCTTTACTGTTTTTTATAACACTAGACTTCTTAAAAAATGTAGCTCTTAACTTATTCGTATTTAAGGAGCTTAACCTTAATAGGGCTAAGGTAGAATCTCGTTCAAAAAAAGAAGCCCAATCGCCACTTACTTTATTGTTTTCATTGTAGTAAGTTAGGCTTTTACTGTAGGTAGAAATAAACGCGATGAAGCTAGCAGTATCAAACTCATCAATATGAAAACAATCGGGACTCAACAATTCAGCAAAGCGCTTACCTTGAGATAGTCCGTTGTTTAAAATAGTAGTGGTTGATTGTAAATTATACATGCTTATAAATCTGTTCCTTCTTTAATGTAATATGGATAAACCATATTGGTTCTTGAATTTGTTGTTTTTATCCTATAGATCAGGTGAATAAAAATGAGTCCTTCATTTCTAACTTCTTCAAAATTTACGGTTTCTAGATTTATTCTAGGTTCAAATAATAAAACTGAGGTTTTAATTTTATCCACCAGAATAGTGCTTAAAGATAAGTTTAAGCTTTCAAATGATAACTCCCTAATATCGCAACCATAGTTTGGATGCAAAAATCGTTCACCAGGAATAGTTCCCAATAAAATGGCTAAACTTTCCTTAATGTCGTTGTCTCCAGTACTTGTTTCTACAGAAGAAAAAAGCTTGTTAAATTTTGGAGGGAAGGACCATCCAATACCTAAGAAATCTATACTTTCAAAGTCATCCGCCATATTAACCTCCTATTTGTACTGTTGGACATCCTGCCATAAAGGTTCCTCCATGAGCGGTTTTATCTCCCATACGTGCAGCTGGCTTTCCTCCTATCATTACTGTAGCTGAACCTTTAACGATTGAATCTGGTGGGCCTACACACACACAAGGACACCCGACTACAGCTGCAGGCATATTTCCAATTAATACTGTTGGTGGCCCTCCTGGTAAAATTGGCCCTCCAACATGAGGAATCTGAACAGGTCCTGCCGGAATGGTCATTGGGCATTGATGAAAATCTGTAACTCTTGCTGCTGCTGGCATAATTTTAATTTATTTTAACCATCGACCCTTTGATCGTTGCGATAGCTGATGTTTTTAAATCTGCTCCTGCTGCACCTTCTGCAGCAAACTTTGCTTTGGCTTTCACCTTAACATTCATTCCTTCCACGGCAAGGTCCATTTTAGCTTTTAAATTTAACTTTTTTGTTGCGTCAAGTGTAATGTCCCCTTTTGAGGAAATAGTAATACCTGCTTGCTCCATTTTAATGACATTCTTATGTTGATCCGCTAAGATAATGGATTTTTTTTTATCATCTATTGTTACAGAATTTCCTCCGGGAGTTTTTATCGACACCGATTTATCTTCATCGTTAATTAAAATTCGAACATCATTTTTCGAAATAAAGCCTTTTTCTGGGTTTTTGGGATCAGGTTTTATGGCAGGCACATTCTTTTTACTGTATAAAGAGCCTAAGATTATTGGATTTCTAGGGTCATCATTTAAAAACCCTACGATTACTTCATCATCTTTTTCAGGCCAAAAAATATGGCCTCTTTTATTTCCTGCATCGGCAAAAGCCATTCTTGCCCATATTTTTGCTTTTTCGCCACCTATTGGCAATGCAATTTGTATCCGATGTTGCTCATCACCATCTATTTTTAGCACTTTACCTATTTGCAAACCATTTACCCCCGAAGATAAACCTCCTGCAGGCATTGAGTTTACATTTTTTTGTCTTTCTATTAGCCAACTATTGGTTAAGCCAAATTGAATATCTGTTGTCCAACCACTATCGCTGTAATCATTTCTTAAAGCGGTAATTAATACTTTACCACTAAATTTATCGCCTATTCCTTTCACTTCAATAACATCTCCTAACTTTAGGGTGTTATCTCCTTTAATTTTTAAACGACCTTTAATTTTACTAAGACTCGATTTTGTAAATTTTGCTTTACCCCAAGCATCTAATTCAACTTTTTCCATTTCC
>JAWUVT010000018.1:0-7487 GCA_034112225.1 Flavobacteriales bacterium
AAGGCAGAGCCAGTTATATTTGGGAGTACTCCTTAGCTAAAGAGCACTGGACGTCTGCTAATACCCCGTTATCGAGTAAGACGATATTCAACAATTTAAAACCTGGTAATAGGTACTATTTTAGAGTCGCAATCGTTAAAGAAGAACAGGAACCTTGGTCCCATGTGATTCATCTTATTGTGACTTAAACTTCTTATTTTGAGAAGATAAGCCCGCCACCGTTTGTTCTACTCAGTAGAATGGAGGGTGGTTTGTTTTTTTTAGTTGAGTAGGCAAAAGGGCTAAGTAGGCAAAAGGCAAATTGGCAAAAGGCAAAAAGGCAAAAGGCAAAATAGGCAAAAGGCAAGAGGGCTAAGTAGCGAATAACTCTTCTTCGTAGTTCGTTAATTAAGGGATCATTTAGGCTGTTCATCGTGTGTGCTCTCGATTTTATAGGGAAGACGAAGAATGGCAATCCCCACCAATTGTATTTAGCACCGCTCAACATGAACAAAAAACAAAGTCTAAGCCTCCTAAAATCAGCTATCGGAAAACCAAGAGAGAAGCTTGGGTTGGCTTTTGTTTTAATAATGGACGACATCCATTTATGCTATTGAATCGCCTCCCTTCAATTGGAGAATTCTGAACCTTCTATTTTTAGAGCAAGTAGATGAGAAGGACGGCGGAGTCATTTGTCAAGTTGGAGCATCCACCTATTTCCAAAAAGAATGGCACAATTGAATGCCTATCGATTTGCGAATCAAACTAAAAATCTCATTTAAAAGTGAAACAAAACACCCTTGCAGAATAAGGCACTACAGTCTATTGATGTCCCATTTTTTGAGACCAGTGTATTTTTTTATAATGTCGATATCAAGACCATCTTTCTTCATTTTTTTAGCGATAGCGATGGCTTTATCCGTTTCAATTTTCCATTGTTTAAATTTGGCTTCCTCTTTACTAATAATTTCATAATTACCAGAATGGAGCAAATCATCCATGATGCCTTCATTTTTAAAGCTCACGTAAGAAACCGTAGAAATAATTAAATGGTCAGCAACATCAATGTTAATCAACTTGCCCACCTTTAACATTCTATCGGTTAAACTTAAATCAGCGTCAGAAGGCTTAAGCGAACCACTGGGATGATTATGAATGAGAATCAAGCGAACCGCCAATTTGTAAATGCCCATACGAAATACATCAGGCGGATCAGCATTTACCCGATTAACCGCGCCAAGAGCAACCAATTCAATAAATAATACTTTGTTTTGAGAATCTAAACCAATGGCCCAAAAATGCTCCTGATTTTGTCCAATTTTGTTTTCCCGCAACAACACTTGCTGCATAATTTTATAGACATCATCTGAGTTTAAAACGTATGTTTTCTGCTCTTGGGTTAAACGGACATTCATCATCCAAATATACCAATAGTAATCCATACAAAAATTTCGTTTTTTAAGGCATAAGCTATAAAATGAAGCGAATAATTCATGTAATTAAAATAATCGCTTAAAAAGGGAGGGAGGAAGGGAGGAATAATGAATAATGATTAATGAGGAAGGATTAATGAATGATGAGGAATTAAGATTGCTTTTTCATTTTACGGGGTTTCCTTCCTTGCAAAGCCATACATTGGAGAAAAAGGAGGAAAGAGGAAACAACATTTTACGCCATTGCGCGGAAGGAGGAAGGAATGACAAAGCAATTAGTAACTAGTCATTTGTCTCTTTCCTAAAGTGTGAACTGGGGACCTCCTTTTAGAGCAAGGCACATTTCAGTAAGAGATTCCGGATCAAGTACGGAAAGACGGTTTCGTAAAATCTCACGACAAAGGGGGAGGCTTTAAAGTGCGAATGGTAAGTATTTTTAGGACATTGAAATTCATCAAAAAATAAACCCTCATTCGGAGAAGTAACAGGTGTTGCTTATTTGATTCTTGTATCTCATCTCAAATGAACTTGCAAAAGAACCTATTATTAGCTATTTTTATTGTGGTACAGTGTATTCAACTTGTTGCTCAAGATTTAAGGTTGGCTACTGTTCAACATTTCACAACAGCGCATTACCCATTTAATAAGGACCAAATTTCTGATGATGGAATACAGTTCATTACAAAAACCAACACTTATTATCTGAATAACTCGACATTTAATGAGGTTCTAATTTATAAATACGAGTTTGATTCGACAGGACGTCCAACACATTTATACAAGAAAGAAATTGATGATGATAAAACGGAAACCTATTTTATTTAGGATTCTTTGAGTAATCTAATTCGCAGAAAGGTGTTTGGGACGTCTCCAGGACTGCTGTATAAAAACATAGAGACCTGGGAATGGAGATCTAATAATCTTGGTTTTTTAACCAGACAAAGAGTGTACCAAATAATCGATTTTATACCCTCAGAAAATGGGAAGGAGGGAAATGGTTTTAAGGAACAATATATGCTATACGCTAATGATAGTATAAGCTATAAGCACAAAGATACTGTTGTAATCATTTATAGCAACAATTATGAAAATTGTAAAGCCCTTTCCTATAGAACAGGTCGATTCACTGTTTATCCTCCAAATTTTAGGTCAAGCAGTCAATCAACTTTAAAATTCTATCCTAATAATAAGATATCTGCTGGGACATTCTCCAAAGATTCTGCAATGATTCAAAGCTTTTCATTTGACAAGTGCGGCATTTTTTACAATCAAAGAAAAAAAATTGAGAAAATTGAATGGCTAGAAAGAATTACCTCAAAAGAAATAGAGTGCTTGAGTGCTGAAAAGTTAAATATTCTAGATCGAGTTGACACAATTTCTGTTGAGGGGCGCATCTTGCTCTATGAAAAAAATGATTATCATCAATTACATCACCGTGCTATGGCTCCTTTAACTACTGAAAGTCAAGTTTTTAAATATTACAATTTAGATCTTGATATAATTTATAGCGAATCTAAAGAAACTTTGACAAGTGATACCGATCCGCACTTCAGACAAACATTCAGAAAAAAGAACTATGAATATTTTAAAAACGGCTTCTTAAAAAAAATCACAACCAAAGATGAAAATGATAAAATAGTTGAAATCACAGCGTTTAAGATAAGCTATTTTGACTACAAATACGAATACTCAGTCGAATAAGCCCAGAGAATCCCCCCTTAAGCTCTCACAGAACCTGATGTAAACTGGAGGGGCTACATTTTGGAGTAAAGTTAATTGTCACATCAAATGTAGACACCTGCTGTCTGAACGGCTGACGATTCGGTAAAAACAGAACACTTAAAGTTATTCAGCCGCGGGGAAATAGGGCAGAGGTTAACTAATATTTCAACGAACAACATGTTAGAAGTTGAGAAATTATTCTGTAGCACCTTATTTTTTATCTTTAGCAAGTCATCTTCTCCAATCGCTTTTTTAGGTTAATTAGGTGTAAAATTTCACTGCTGTTGGTTCAGTCCATTTACCATTCCACTATTTCTAATCTATTTTTTCAGGAAGTTAAATACTTCTTTATTACTGTAAACATTCCAAGCACTTAATTGGTATAACAAATTTACCTGTGGCTTAGTCAGCGAAATACCTTTAATGCACCCGTTTTCAGCAAAGAGTTTATACAATGGAAAATCGAGAAAAGCTCCTTGAGGCCCCAAACAGATCTCGTTTAAAACAGAGTCTGGCAATTGGTTTTGCCACTCCGGAACGGATTCATTATACACCCATAGAATCTCAACATTTTGTCCTTTTGGAATTCCCCACCAATCATTTTCAACCGTTACTAATTTGGTTTTGGTCATCACCGTTTTACCTTCTTTTTTAGCATTGCTGAGGCCTTCATAAACTTTATCGAAATCCTTTTTCGCGAAAACTTGATTCTGTGTTTGATTCCCTTGTTTGTAGCCAAATAAAGGATACAAATCACTGTCGATTTGATTGGCTAATGGCGGACAAGTTGAGCTTGGTGTTAGGTCTACCGTTATTGGAGTATTGGTGTTCATAAATACGACAATTTTCTTAACATTTCTTTGAAGTAAGGTAACAAGTCCATAGTTTTCTAGGTTACCCCCATCTGTAAAACGATACGTTTCTGCATCTTCAATAATTCCATTTCCTGAAATTGGCCAATATTTTTCTTCAGGAATTAAATGATTCAAAGAATAACCCAATAAAATGTCGGAAGAGAATTGCGCTAAAATACTCGAACTTACAATTGCGCCAAATGCTGCGCTACTGGTTCCGGTGGCATCTACTGCTTGAAACCGTTTTTTGGCAAGTTTTACACGTATTGGATTTGCAGTATTTCTTAAGAGTTGTCTATCTTGAGAAGACAATAAATCACTTCCGAAACCAAAAGGTTCAACAAATCCGCCACCTGCATTAAAGCGAACTGCTTTGCCCAAAACGAGTTCTTTATCTACCACTCTAATAGGAGTGTTAGATCCTATGTAAAGAGGAGTATAGTTAAACACAGATAAGTTTTCTGGATTGCGAATCGGTAAATCTTTACTCGGGCCTAAAAGGCTTGAGTTGACCACTAAAAAAGGCCTTTTAATATCCCCTTCTTGATCATGAACCATAATAAAATCAGAGGCCTTAAGTTTTGGATTTCTAGCTAAAATATCAGCTCTTGTTTCGCTGTTGAGTGTGAAATACTTAGGGTTTTTTGAGTCGTAGAGACCAAATGGTTTGAGGTAGGTGTGTCCAACTCCATCAATCCAAATAAAATCCATTTTTTGTAGTATTCCATGAGAAATCAAATCTGCTCCTAATCGTTCATACAGGTCATCCATGAAACGATTTGAAATGACCTCTCCCATAAAACCCTTAGGCATGTGATTGAGGGAGTCTAAGGTGATTTTGTGCGGAGGAATAATGCGGCCTAAAAGCTCCTCATCATTTTTAGCACCATCACTGTAATATGTAAATATTGTAGAGGCCCAAGATCCTCCTGAGACTGAAGAGATGTATCCTACTTCTTCCCAAAGACCTAATTCTTGGAGTCCCTTCATTTGTCCGATGGCGCAATTCATGGCTCTTGTACCTCCTCCAGAAAAGCAAACACCTGTTGACGGTAAATTTAAACGTGCTTCTGGAAACTCTTGGGCGTTCTTGGCTTTACCCCATGCTAAAACGGTAGCTTTTGTTCTGCAACTTGTAGCGAATATAAATGTAAGACCAACAAGTAAAATGATTGGAAAAGTTAGACGCGAATTGTTTTTTATGGATAGCATTATATAGAAGTTTAGTAGACGACGAAGATATAAAATTTTGGACAATATCAACGCATACTAAAAATGGCTTAAAATGGAGCAACCAGGGTTAGCACCTAATTGCGCGGAAGGAGGAAGGAATGACAAAACAATTAGTAACTAGTCATTAGCCTCTTTCCTAAAGTGTGAACTGGGATCTCCTTTTAGAGCGAGGCACATTTCAGCAAGATATTCCGGATCAAGTACGGAAAGACGGTTTCGTGTAAATTCACTACAAGGGGGGAGGCTTTAAAAATCTGACGTTAAGTATTTTTAGGGTATTGAAATCCATCAAATAATCTTTTATACAATGCAACTCTCACAGTATACAATTGCTTCGGTCAGATAGTTTTACAACTAGGAAATATCAACGGAAAGACAGTTACTTTTTTACGAGACAATCTAGAAACCGGCCTATATTTCGTTCACTTGATGCAAGCCAACCAAACAATCACGATCACAAAAATAATCATAGCGGACTGACTTGAAATACAGAACTGCACTTTGGCTAAAAAACGCTAAAAAAACATAAAAAAAATGAGACTGAAAATTATAACTGCGATTCTTCTTCTTAGTGTCTGTCTATTTTCATGTAAATCAGTTAAGAAAATACCTCGCCAGCATAGAAAGCCAGTAATTTATGTATACTCGAATACGAACAATCCTATTTCTATCTCATTGGAATATTATGGGGAACTTACAGTGACCTATCCTAAGATAGAGGAACAATGGAACATTATTTCAGACATAAATGGAAAAATAAAGAATCTGAAGAATGGTAGAGAATATGCTTATCTATACTACGAAGGCATACCAACCAATAATAAATTTGATTTAGATAAAGGATTTGTAATTTCAAAAGATTCTGTTCCGAAATTTCTTGAAAGAAAACTTGATGAAATTGGATTCAATTACCAAGAATCCAACGATCTGATAGCTTACTGGCTACCTGAACTTACTAAAGATAAATTTGTTGCGATAAAATTTTTATTTAACGAAGAGTGCGATAAGTATTCCCGCTTAACTATCTCTCCTAATCCGGAATCTGAATTTAGATTAATGATCGAGTTTATAAATTTAAATTCCAAGATTGATCTCAAGAGACAACGTATGATTAAACTAGATCGTAAACCATATACTGTAGTTGAATGGGGAGGAATTAATTATACCAATTAAATCAAAAAATAACGAACACAGACTAAAAACTATCATCACCCTAAGAGGTAATACTAATTAAAATGAAAAAAATGAAGCGATTAACAATTATACTATTTACAATTTTACTTTCAAATGTATCATTTGGTCAAGTAGCAGGAAATATAAACCATCTAACCCCAGTTCGCTATTCCGCTAAAAATATAAACATTAGCCCCCCTTCAAATACAATTAATATTTCTGTAAAAGGATTAGCGAATGTAAAAGCAGATTCCTATGTCGCAATATTTAGCTTAATACAAGTTGGAAAAACGGCTAAAGAAGTTAACGAATTAATTGATTCAAGAATAAATGAAGCACTTGAACAAATTAAAATAAAACCGAATGTAAAAACTTTTATAGACATGATTTCTTTTATTCCTGTTTATGAATATAATGTTGAAAAAAAAATGTTTCGAAAAAAAACATATAGCGAAATACCTAAAGGTTTTGAACTTAAAAAGAATATTCATATTGAATATAATGACCCAACCCTTTTGAATGAAATAATTTCAATTCTTTCGAGCGTAGAAATTTATGATTTGGTTAGAGTAGATTATTTTTCAAAAAATATTGAATCTATAAAAAAAGAACTTAGAGTAAAGTCCAAAATAATTCTTCAAGAAAAATTAAAAAACTATGAATCAATCTTAGGAAAAACTCTAGACTCTTTGAATAAGAAAGTCGTGGAGGGTTTTCAAGTCGTATTACCTATTGAAATGTATAAATCATATCAATCGTACAACAGTTCTTCATTGTTTTTAAAAACATCAGCACACATCAAGAATGCAACTAAATCATCAACATTATATTACCAACCAATAATAGATAAAGAGTTCGACTTTGTTATTAATTCAATCATTTTCGAACCCCTAATACAAGTTATGTATGAAATTAAACTAAACATTGAAGAGGAAAAAGTTGTAGAAGTTATAAAAAAGGAAACAAAGACAGAATATATCTTCATTACACCAAATGGTGATTTGAAAAATATGAATTTGAAATAGTGATGATTACCAACAAAGTTTCAGTTACATTTTATAATTCCCTAAAAAAAACAGCAACTACGTCATCC
>JAWUVT010000019.1:0-8236 GCA_034112225.1 Flavobacteriales bacterium
ACTTTTTTACCCGAAAAGTTTATGGTTCACCATGTGGTGGTATTGTGTCTGCTAATCTTTTTGTTTTTTGTGATTGTTGGGTTGATTATTTCCTTGTTTTATGAAGATGCAAGAACACTTATTTTTAGTAAAGAATACATTGTAAATTTAGTAGCTTTATTTGCTGTGTTATCTATGGTGTTGTTATTTCGGAAGCTAAATGTGTTTGCGAAAACTGAATTTGTTTTTTCTGTAGGGATACTTTTTGGAGTATTAATTACCGTTTTACTTTACCGAAAAAGGAAAAGTAAAGAAGAGGAAGAAAGGCCATAAAGAATTGATTTTTTAATATTGATGTTTTTTGACTTATTTTATTACCTTAAGAAACTAATTTTAAAACATTTTATATCGTAAATTTGATGATTTAAGAATAAAATAATGACATTGTTAGAGTCCTATAGTATTACTGAGCTTCTTATGGGGTTTTCCATAATAGGCTTTCTATTGATTCTTATTATTTTTCTTAAACCTTGGTTTAAGGTGATCAAAGGGATTCCTCTTTTTAACGCTTCACAAGAACTTATTGTAATTATTGGAAGCTCCAGGATAGCTTTTCGCTTAGCGCATGATGCAGCCGATAAAGGCAAGAAAGTAGTCCTTATTTCTGAAAGTGGAGAGGATACCAATTCTGACCAATTATCAGCTAAGGGCATCCAAGTCTTACACAAGAAAAAAATCAATTCAAGAGCCTTGCTTTTAGCCGGTATAAATAAAGCAAGCTCCTGTTTAGTAGTTGCTGAAGATGATGAGCTTAATATTACTATTTCTGATTTTATTTCTAAAATAAAGAAGAAAAAGGGGAGTGGTAAAAAGTTGAATTTAATTGTTCACGTTCAAAATTGGTATACTAGAAATTTATTAATAGATCAAATTTCTAGTTTCAATAGTACACAAAATTTGTCCATTCGCTTTTTTGATATGGATCAATCTGTCGCTAAATTAGTTTACGATAATTTTCCTCCACACCTTTATGTCAATGACGAAACAAAAACAAATGATGAAAGAGTGATCTGCATTGTTGGAATGAATAAAGTGGCAGAGGCTTTTATTTTAGAGAATGTTATTTTATCCCATTTCCCTAAATCAAACCCGTTAAAAATATTTTTCTTGTGTGAGGGATCCCGTCAGGTAATATTGGATTTTAATAGGAAATTTCCCGCTTTAGCTGAGTTCATCTCCTTACATCCAGTAGAATTACTGAATACCTCTTTCTCCTCACAGCATGCTTGGGATACAATATTTATTGATTCAATTCAGAAAATTGATGCCGCTTATTTCTTTGGACTAGAAGATGCTAAAATAGTATCAACGAGTCTTCATTTTAGACAGTTTTTGTATGAACATACACGCAATATTCGTAAAGTTCCATTGATTATTACCTTGCCTGAAAAAACCAAGATATTTGATTTGTTGGATAAAGGAAGTCTACAAGGAACATCTATCGTTGATAAGTATAAAGATGATTTAATGATACACATGGTTCGTACCTTCCATGATACGTGTACTTATGAAGGCCTAATTAGTCAAAATAACATAGAAGTTATAGCGAAGGCGGTTAATTACTTTTACGCCATCAAATATGAATTTGATGCTATCCTTCATAGCAATTTCAAAAAAAATAACAATTCCGCATTAATAGAGAAGTTAGAAGAAAAGTACTTGAACTTTAAGGTAAAGCAAGGTCGTCCATTAGAGCAGTTAGAGGCAATTGTTATTGAAGCTGTAATGAGTTACACTAAAAATTCGAAATATAGAGTTAAACAATTCTTTGGAATAGAAGAAAGATGGAATAATGTATCTGAACGAAATAAGGAATCCAATAGATATGTTGCGCGACATTTACCCGTAAAATTATCTATTTTAAAAACCTTAGGAATAACCGAATTTACCGAAGATGCCCTTAAGAAGTATATGGATGTTTTATCGCCCATAGAACACAATCGATGGTCAGCGGAAAAATTAGTCGCTGATTTCTCTTTTGGAGAACTTCCCGCAAATGATCCTGGATTAAAGAAAATACTAAGAGATACCCTGAAAATTCACGACCAATTGAAAAGGTTTGATCAATTGGATAATTTGAATAAAGAAAAGGATATTGATATGTTTCTTCTGATATCTTTGTTGGTTGAAATTAAGAATAACATATAGCGCAGTTTGAATTTTGAAAAAGACATATTTATTAGCTACGCTCATATTGATGATGAATCATTGATTGAAGGTGAGGCGGGGTGGATTTCTGAATTTCACCGTGCGTTAGAGGTTCGTCTTTCTCAATTACTAGGAGAAAGACCTAATATTTGGCGTGATTCTGAATTGGATGGAAATCATAATTTTAATGATGAGATTATCTCTCAATTCCCTAAAATAGCGTTGTTAATTTCTATTATCACACCCAGGTATGTAAAGTCTGAATGGTGTGTAAAAGAAGTGATAGAATTTAAGAAAGCTTCTGATCAAAATATTGGGATAGAAATCAATAATAAATCAAGAATTTTTAAGATTGTAAAAACTCCAGTTAAGTTAGATCAACATCCTGAGGATGTAAAAGGCTTGCTTGGCTATGACTTTTTTATGGTAGATGAAAATACCAATAGAGTAAAAGAATTTAGTAAAGTATTTGGTACAGAAAACCAACAATTATATTGGTCTAAGTTAGATGATGTTGCTCATGATATTGCGACCTTATTAGAAGAAATGAAAGAGGGGGATGAGAAAAACGTTTCCTCATCTCCAAAAGAGAAAGGCCCAAAAGTATATTTATCGGAATCTTCATTTGACCAAAAAGAAGAGCGAGATAGTATTAAAAGGTGGTTAATGGAAAACAACTATACTGTTTTTCCTGATAAAAATTTGCCCCTAGTTATTGATGAGTATACCGAGCAGGTTACTGCGTTGATGACTGAATGTGAATTGTCAATTCATATGGTAGGAGCCACTTATGGTTTAGTGCCTGAAGGTACTGAAGATTCGAAGTCTGTCATCCAAAATTATATTGGAGCGCAACTTAGTAAAGAAAAAGGATTGAAAAGAATTATCTGGTCACCACCAGAAGTTGTTGGTGCTGATGATAGACAAAATTCTTTTTTAGAAAACATTAAAATAAATCCCGATTTTCAAGCAGGTGCAGATTACCTGATTACACCGCTAGAAGATTTAAAATTTTCCATCCAAGATAAGATGGTCAAGAAAGAAGAAAAACCACTCGCTGAGCTTGCTGAAAATGAAAGTGAAAATATTGGAGAGGATTTACCCCCTCAAATTTACTTCATTTGTGATGAACCCGATCTCGATAATATTATTCCAATAGAAGATTATTTCTTTGATCAAGGTTTTGATGTTATTCTACCTGCTTTTGATGGAGAGCAATCAGAATTGAGAGAAGATCACCAAGAGAATTTAAAAAACTGTGATGCTGTTGTGATCTATTTTGGCGCTGGAAATGATTTGTGGGTAAGAACGAAAGTGAGGGATTTAATGAAAATTTCTGGGTATGGTAGAACAAAACCATTAAGAACTAAAGCAATACTATTGGCCGCTCCTGATACAAGATCAAAAGCAAGGTATAGGGCACAGGATATGGATGTTGTTAATCTAATTTCAGGTTTTGATGAGGCAGTATTAACAGAGTTGACAACTAAAATAAAAGCTTCAAAGCTATGATAGAAGAGGAAATATATTTCAATCCATTCCCTGGTCTTAGAGCATTTGAAGAAGATGAAGAGTACTTGTTTTTTGGAAGAGAAAAACAAATAGACGATTTATTAGATAAATTAGAACAGCCCCATTTTTTAGCTGTTATCGGAACTTCTGGTAGTGGTAAATCCTCTTTGGTGAAATCGGGCTTGTTACCTTCTTTGCATAGCGGATTTATTCGTGGTGTAGGAAAAGGGTGGAGGATTGGTGTTTTTAGGCCTGGAGATAATCCTATTGGGAATTTAGCAGCATGTTTATGCAGTGATGAATTTATTACTGATGAAGCCGAAGACGATGGTTTTAATCTTCAACCGATGATAGAATCAGTACTTCGAAGAAGTGATGATGGTATTGCCAATGTGGTGGATCAGTTTTTGAATAAACTGCCAGAAAACATCCTATTAGTAGCCGATCAATTTGAAGAACTGTTCCGTTTTTCTAAATATGAAAAAACATCACACAAAGGAACAAGAGATTCTGTTTTGTTTATTAACCTTTTACTTGCAGCAATAAAAGATAGAAAAAGAAGGATCTACATTGTGTTTACGATGCGTTCTGATTTCTTAGGAAACTGTACCGAGTTTAGAGGTTTCCCTGAAGCAATAAATATAGGCCAATATTTAATTCCACGAATGACTCGTGAAGAGATTAAGTTAGCAATAACTGGCCCTGTAGCTGTTTCTGGTTCAGAAATATCTTCACAATTGGTCACCATGTTTTTAAATGAGGTAGGCGATAATCCTGATCAATTGCCTATTCTTCAACATGCGTTAATGCGTACGTGTGATTATTGGAGTGAAAATACGGATCATGAAATTCCAATAGGGATTGCTGATTATGAAGCGGTAGGGAGAATGGAATTGGCTTTGTCTAACCATGCAGATGAAGCTTACAATGAGTTAGATGAGGATCAAAAGATAATTTGTGCCACATTATTTAAAACCCTAACAGAAAGTGGAACTACTTCTGGAGGTGTTAGAAGACCAACAAAACTTAGTGAACTTTGTAAAATACTTGAGCTTGAAAAACAGGTTTTAATACCTGTTATAGATGTTTTTAGAGAGAGAGGACGTTCGTTTTTAATGCCACCCTTAGAAATTGAATTAACAGCAGATTCTGTTATTGATATTTCTCACGAAAGTTTAATGAGGGTTTGGCTGAGGTTGGTAAAGTGGTTTAAAGAAGAAACCGATTCCTCAGAAATTTACTTGGGAATATGCAATGCAGCAGCATTAAATGAAGTCGGAAAGGCAGGTTTGTATCATGATCCTGAATTGCAAATTGCATTAAAGTGGAAAGAAGTTTATTCTCCTTCAGAACTATGGGCCAATCGTTATAATTCATCCTATCACCAGGCAATGACTTTCCTTGCGGAGAGTAAGCATCAGTTTGAGCTAGAAATTAAACAGAAAGAGCTTGCAGAACAAAAAAAGAAAAGGAGAGCACGTTTATTTACCTTGTTTTTAAGTCTTGCATTTCTTCTTTCTGTGTTTTTTGCATGGGAGGCGATTCAAGAGAAAAAGAGCGCTGTAAAGTCTCAAGGTATCGCACTTATAGCCACTGAAGCCGCTAAAAAGAGTGCTGAAAATGCCAAGAAAAGTGAGCACCATGCCAAGCTAAAAGCTCTTGAAGCAATGAAAGCAAAAAAACTTGCTGATAAAGCAGAAAAAAATGCTAAAGCTGAAGCAAAAATAGCCAATCGAATGACTGGAGTAGCTAGACGTAAAGAGTTAGAAGCAATTGAAAGTAGTAAAGCAGCCAAAGAGAGTGAAGAAAATGCGGTTAAAGAAAGAAGTAAGGCGCTGCAAAGTCAGAAAAATGCAGAAGATAGCGAGAAAGAAACAGAACGATTGAAAAACTTAGCTGATGCAAGATATGCGGCTATTTTAGCCTTAAAAAAATTAGATAATAAAGAAACAGATGAAGGGGTAGCTTTAGCAATTTCTGCTCAAGAAAATACCATAAAGAATAAGGGTGAAGAAAGAGTTGACGTTATTTATGAAGCTTTATCTAAATCATTAAATGAATCTGGTAAAGCTCAATTAACGCTAGATAATGATTTTGGACTCAGAAAAGTTGTTTCACATCCGAATAAAAATACCATTGCCCATCTTAATGAAAATGCACAAATTACTTTTGTAGAATTAACTGCTGACAATAGGTTAAAGGAAATACTAGCACAAGAATTAAAAGAGGTTACTACTTTTTGTTACTCAACAGATGGTCAGTTTTTGGTGAGTTGTTATAAAGATAATTCTATAGCGCTTTTTGATTTGGAATCAAATGGAATACCGCTTACTCAACTTGATAAAGTTAACATTCCTGTTGACATAAAAGAAATCAAGAGTTTAGCTAAAAACAGATTTATGATTTCCTCAGCATCAGGAATCTCTTTTTATCAAATTGAAAATAATGCGTTAAAAGAAAGTGCTGTATCTCCAATTCTAAAAACAGGAGTTAAAACAATAGCTAGCAATGGTAATGGATCTCTTATTGCTTACTCTTATTCCAATGTATTAGAAGTAAATCGCTTTTCTAATTCAACGCTTAATGCACTAAAAAAAATAGAATTTAAACATTTAATAACCTCATTAGAGCTCTCTATTTATAAAAACATGCTCGTTGTAGGGATGTCAAATGGAACGATTCGGTTAATCGATTTCAATTCAAGTTTAGAAATAACAACAGATATTACCCTATCTAATCATAGTTCAAAAATTACGGGACTAAAACTAGTTCAGAATTTAAAAGAAACGTTATTACTGTCCTCAAGTCTTGACAATACAGTTGGTATTGTAACTATTGATGATGTTTTAAATAAGGTGAAAGATGCACAAAAGGGGAGTAAACTTAAAGGTCATAATTTATGGATAAATGATATTTCTTTAAGTTTTGATAAAAAACACTTCTTTACGGTTTCAGAAGACAAAACGATAAGGTTTTGGTTTATTGACCCGAATGATATAGTGAATATTCTTAAAGAAAATAAAGAATAATGAGAGTTGTTAAATTAAATTATCTAATAACAGTTGTCATTTTAATGGCGATAAATTCTGTTAATGCACAAAGTCCATGTGGTAAAATTACGCTTGACAATGCACAAGATGATTATAATTTTGGTCGATTTGAACAGGTGGATGAACTACTTCGTAACTGTTTAGAAATTGGCGCTTTTGATGGTGTTGAGGATTTTACAAAAAAGGAAGATGCAATTAGATTATTAGCCATGAATGCTGTAGCATTGGATTCTATGACTATTGCAGAACATTATGTTGAAGCGTTAATTCTGCATAATCAGAATTATAGTACTCGAACTAAAGATCCTTTATTATTATCTGAAATGATAAGTAACTATAAAAGTCAAGATTTTGGAATAAAAGTAATTTCTGCCTCAAAATTTGAAGAGAAATTGGAAGAGGCACCTGCTCCTATGTTTGTTATTACAGCAGAAGATATTAAAAATAGAGCTTACGTAGATTTGGAGCAAATCTTTCATGATATTCCAGGATTTTCTATCGCTAAAACAAATGGATTATCTCGATCACATTTATACCCAAGAGGTTATCGGTCTATTGCTAACGATAGATTTTTACTGTTAGTAGATGGTATAGAAGAAAATGATTTGAATTCTGATAATGCAGTCATTAATAGACAAATCCCCTTGTCAAACATTAAGCAAATTGAAGTTATTTATGGTCCAGCATCTACAATGTATGGTGTAAACGCTTTTGCTGCGGTAATCAATATCACAACAAAAGAGCAGCAAGAATTATTTTTAAATGACAAAAATAGTTCAGGTCAAATAGATGCGATGTATGGAGCCTACGATACCAAAATTATAGATGGTACTATCAATAAAAGATTCAAACAAGGATACATTTCTTTTACAGGAAGGCTCATTAATTCTGATGGGGCAGACTTAACAAATTTTGGATATGATTATACCCAATGGGATGCAACTAATGCTGAAACCATTTTAAACGACTCAAAATTGCTGTATGGATCAACTGCTGAAGATTTTATATCCGAAAACAATTTAGTAAACACACCAAGTACATACTTTAATACGAATGGAACAGATACAGTTCGTTTAACTTCTGTTGGTTCTCAAAAAATGGCGGATTTAGATAATGATTTTTATACCTATAGTGATACGCTGCCTAAATACACTAATCCTTTAAACAATTGGTACTTTAAAGTAAAAGGGAAACTGTTTAACAATTTTACTTTTGGTTTAGAAAGCTTTAGAACAAACCTTGGGACTCTTCCTTGGTACCCAAAAGAAAGAAGAGTAGCATCGAATGAATTAAATAGGTGGATTACATGGAATAATTCTTTTTATGTGAAATACGAAGCCAAACTAAATAGCAAATTATCCTTTACCAATTTAACTTCTTTTCGTTTACATACCATAGATGGGAATACGAACCTTACAGCTATTAACACTTATTCTAACGGTAGAAAATCATTTCAAGACCTTTATGATGAGGAAAAGCCAAGTTAT
>JAWUVT010000020.1:0-29225 GCA_034112225.1 Flavobacteriales bacterium
TTGAACATCAAGTTGGATAAGCCTTTTTTTAAAATTAGAGGGTTTGTAACGACTACTCTATGTTTACGTTTTGTTAAATGTACAGTAATCATCCAATAGAATGAAATATAGAGCTCTTAAGCTTGTAAAGTGTTAACCATAAATAGCTATTACAAAACGTTATTTGGGCATTAGAGAGCAAGAAATAAAAAATGTTTATTTGAGTTTGTAGAGCTGCTATAGAACTTGTTGAACTAACCCTCACTAAGGGGAAGAGGGATGGTGCTTAAAAGTAAACAACCAGTAGAAATAAGCAAGTTATCCCTTTCCCCGTATGGAAATTTTGAGCATTAGAATTAGTCAACTAAGTATATTCTTAAAAAATAGAACTAGTTATATTAATTAACATTCTTTCAAATAATTTAGGAATACTTGAGTCTCCAAGCTTAGTTCTTTCTTGTCCACAATAAATTATTTTTTTATTAGCGAGATTGTACTATACAAAAAGTGGGGTAAGAGACCTCTTCTTTCACGAGTAAATACAGTCAATTTTTATCATTTATTTTGACAGCTTCTTGCAGTTCTTTTTATGAGACCATCTTTTTTTCGATACCGTTTTTTACTGCCTTATTGTAAAAGCCAGAATTAGGGGGTTGCATGACAACTAGTGTTTTTTCTTTCCATAATTTAATTGTTTCTGGAGCACCTTATCCATGTTGCCTAAAACTTAAGATTACTAAAAAGGAAGCGTAAGAAGTCAGGTGATTTTTTTTATGTTAATTATTTTATTGATAAGTATTCTCGCTTCCAGCGCCTAATTATTCTACTATTGATCGTTTACTCATCTCTAAGCTCCTTGGCTGTTCGGCCTAATTTTAAGAGCTCTACGACCATTACTTTAAAATCATTTTCATCTTGTTTTCCCATATCCTAAATATAGAACTTATGGACTTCGTATAGCCGTCACAGTAGTTCTAGACATTCCACTTTACAGAAAGGATCAGAGCTCCTGTAGAGGCGAAAGTTACTTTGTTGATTTTTAGAACCCATTCTTTCTCCTGTAAGATTTTACCAGTTCCATCATAAGACCAAGTATTGTAAGCGCTTCTAATCAATCCTTTTTTAGAATCGATCCAATTTCAAAATTGCAGATGTTATGTATTAATAATTACCTTTGAGTTTATTAAAATAAATGCTATGAAAAAGCGCTTACTGGTTACAATTCTTTTTTTACCAACAACATTCCTCTTTTCTCAAGGAATAGAGACCCTTGTTAATGAAGACATTCAATACGGCTTTAACCGGCCTAGAATCGCCTTGTTAGAAAATAATGTCCCTTTTGTTTTGTGGGGAAAACCTGGAGGAAGCCCTAAAGTTTACGGAGCTAAATTAATAGGAAACAGTTTCTCTAGTCCAGTTCAAATTGTTCCAGAGGACATGAATCCAAGAGTAGGGAGTTTAGATGGTCCTAATATCGTTTCGAAAAATGATTCAATTTATGTTGTTTGGGGAAATCAGGAAGCGGCAAACCACCATGTTTTTTTAAATCGATCTATTGATGGAGGTACTTCTTTTGGTTCAGCAATTCAAACGGATTCTGTTAATTTGGGAGATAATATTGAATACCCTGGAGTCTCTATTAACAATGATGGAACATTAGGCATTTATTTTATAAAATCAGATGCTTCCTGGAATAATCCAACCCAATCTTTGATTACCTCTTACGATAGCGGAAATACCTTTAGTAAAGATACATCTGTGAATACGTTTGCTCCTGGTCAACCTTGTGAATGTTGTCAAGGGAGTATGGAAATGAAAGATAGTAATTGGGTGTTTTATTACAGAAATAATGTATCAAACGTAAGAAATGTCTATCAGTTGGTTTCAACAGATTCCGGAAACAATTTTGACGGTGTTTATGAATCGGACGATGTTGACTGGGTCATTCCATCTTGTCCTAGTTCTGGACCTGAAGGTCATTTGAGCGGAAACAACTCCTTTACTGCATGGATGAGTAAAGGGAGTGGAAATTCGAGAATTTTATTTTCCTCGGTAAACATGTCTACAGGAACTTCCTCTCCTGCAACCATGATTGATCCTAATGTAACCTCTAATGTTGTACAGAACTATCCATCCGTTGCTGGATCTGGTGATACCATAGTTGTGGTATGGCAAGATAACCGTTATTTGGCATCCAATGTATTTTCTTCAATATCTATTGATGGCGGTTTATCTTTTACCGGAACCACACTGATTTCAGACACCTCGGTACTGATAAGTTATACCTCTATAGACGTTGCTTTTGCCAATGGTGTTTTTCATTACGTATGGAAAAACAACAACAAGATATTTTATAAATCCATGACGATGTCAATGTTATTATCTACCGCTACAAAGCTTTCACCTGCTCATCATTTTAAGCTGTATCCAAATCCAGTTACTTCCGAATTAACAATTGACTCTGAGGTTGCCATTGAAAAAATATCAATACTAAAGCTTACAGGAGAAATAATTAGAACGATGAAACCAAGACTTAATCGTATTTCTGTAGCAGATTTGGTGGAGGGGATTTATTTTATAAAAATTGAGGGGAATAACACGAGTGCCGTTCTGAAATTTGTAAAGCAATAAGCAGTTTTACATGCTTTAGAAGAAACCGATAATTTTCTTTTTCTACGCTATAATTCTCTTGGCTGAATTGACGGCTACAGTTTAAGGCATTTAATTTTTACGATATGGATACACCATATTTGGAGTTTTTTAATGGAAAGATAGATGTTTTCTTTTATGGGGATAAATTTTTATTGCATTTTTTACATTTATACAGTTAACCGAGCAATGAGAAAATGTTTTTTTTAATACACTAGAGTAGTTATTTTTAGTTGTTGAAAGTAGATCAACGAAAAAAAATGAATTATGAAAATTAGCACTCAACATTTCTTAACAGGAGAAAATATAGCGCAACTAAATTGTGAGAAAAATACGGTAAAGTTTTTACCCAATCTGCCAGATACATTAATAATTCATTACACTGGAGGTCGAGATGGAGCATCCTCTGCTCAATATTTATGTAAAAAAGGAATACAAGCTTCCGCTCATGTTGTAATAGACAGAAGTGGTAAAATATTTCAGTTGGTACCCTTCAATACTCAAAGCTGGCATGCTGGAAAAAGTAGTTATGGAGGTAGAGATGGATTAAATAAATATTCCATTGGAATAGAATTAGACAATGCCGGATTATTAGTAAAAGTGAAGAATGGCTATCAATCTGCGTTTAAAGGTTACTATACAGAAAACGATGTAATAAAAGCTGTTCATCGAAATCAAAAAGATAAAAAAAAAGAACAATACTGGAACTTGTATACCGAGGAGCAAATGAAAAGGTGTTATGAACTTTGTGAGAACCTAATTGCCAATTATGGAATTACTACCATTTTAGGACACGAAGAAATAGCTCCATGTAGAAAAATAGATCCTGGGCCAGCCTTTCCGTTGGATGATTTTAGAAATAAATTGCTAAAAAAATAGGGGTAAATAGACTGTAATAGCATTACTAAAAGAAAGTTTATCTGAAAATAAAATAAAAAAGGGAATTAAGAATTGGAAACTGGATACTTATTCTAGTTGATAATGATCAATTTCCCTTTAGACAGGAGTCAGATGTATGGAGCGATCAATTAAAAATTAAATTCATTAAGATCGCTCTTAGCCTTGAAGATCAGAAAGGGCAAGAACAGTTTTTAAACCATTAAAAGAAGTAGTGATTTGCGGTACTTTTTATCCTGTACAATATGCAATGCTCTAGGATCAAATTTAGGGATCAGTTAAAAATAACGAGAAGTCATTGTCTAGCTTTTTTTTTGAAACTGCTTTCGATTTTGAGGATCCATCTCAACTAGAACGAACCAAGAAATGATGGATTAAAATGACAAAGAAAATTCTAATCATTTTTTTCAAATGTATAGATCAACGGAGGAGAATAAGTTCCAGAAGCAATGACAAAAGCATTGGATGTTTAGTTTCGTAAATGTGGAATTACGGGAACTAAGATTTATTTGAATTTCGTTACCTGAATTTATTTCCGTTCCTATTTAAAACGAAGAAAGCCTTCCAGATTTCTCTGGAAGGCTTTCTTTATTCTATCATTTCAGTTTTAAACTCTGAAGTGGTATGGAAAGTAATCTCAGGATAATCACTTTCAGCACTCTGTAACAAGAATCTTGTTTGGGCTAAGAACACATAATTACCATCCTTATCTTGTGCAATGTTTTGAGCTTTACGTCTGATAAAGTCTTCCAATTTTTCTTCACTTTCAGTAGTCATCCAACAAGCCTTATGTAAGTTCTTAGCTTCAAAAGCTGCAGAAGCACCATATTCATGCTCTAAACGGTATTGAATTACTTCAAACTGAAGCTCTCCAACCGTACCCACAATTTTACGATTACCAGGCTGTTGAATAAACAATTGAGCAACTCCTTCATCGGTTAACTGTTGAATTCCTTTTTCTAACTGTTTCGTTTTCATTGGATCTCTGTTGACCAATTCTTTAAATATTTCAGGTGAGAAACTTGGTATTCCTTGGAACTCCATTTTTTCACCTTCAGTTAAAGTATCTCCAATTTTAAAGTTTCCAGTATCATACAATCCAATAACATCCCCAGGATAGGCTTCTTCAATCACACTTTTATCCTGAGCCATAAAACTGGTAGGATTACTAAAACGCATTTTCTTGTCAATTCTAACGTGTTGGTAAAATTTGTTTCTTTCAAACTTACCCGAACATATTCTTAAAAAAGCAATACGGTCTCTGTGTTTAGGATCTAAGTTGGCATGTATTTTAAAGATAAATCCACTGAATTTATTGTCTGTAGGATTTACAATTTTAACATTGGTTTCTCTACTTCTTGGAAAAGGAGCAATCTTAACGAAAGTATCCAGTAACTCCTGAACACCAAAGTTATTTAAAGCACTTCCAAAGAATACTGGAGCCAATTCTCCAGCGTTGTATTTCTCAATGTGAAACTCATCGTAAACCCCTTCAATCAACTCTATGTTTTCTCTTAATTCATCAGCAGCAGCACCAATCTGCTCGTTTAGAACAGGATCATTGATGTCTTTAATGGAAACGATATCTTGTTCCATTTTTGTTTTATTACTATCAAATAAGTTTAAGTGATTCTCATACATGTTGTAAACCCCTTGAAAACTACTCCCAATTCCAATTGGCCAACTTAATGGCCTAACCTTAATCCCTAAATTGGTTTCTATTTCATCCAATAAATCAAAAGGGTCTCGACCTTCACGGTCCATTTTATTAATAAAAACGATTACAGGAGTCTTTCTCATCCTACAAACTTCCATTAACTTTTTGGTTTGAGCCTCTACACCGTTTGCACAATCAATTACTAAGATAACACTATCTACAGCCGTTAGGGTTCGGTAAGTGTCTTCCGCAAAATCTTTGTGACCTGGAGTATCCAAAATGTTAATCTTAACCTCTTTGTAGTTAAAGGCCATTACAGAAGTGGCCACAGATATTCCTCTTTGTTTCTCAATTTCCATGAAATCTGATGTAGCAGTTTTTTTAAT
The DNA here is from genome assembly GCA_034112225.1 of Flavobacteriales bacterium. GTDB lineage: Bacteria > Bacteroidota > Bacteroidia > Flavobacteriales_E > Vicingaceae. Next base: position 5,569 of record JAWUVT010000020.1, read on the forward strand.
CTTGTTAGATTTTACTGCTCCGGCGGATTGAATTGCTCCACCAAATAATAATAACTTTTCAGTTAAAGTAGTCTTTCCGGCATCGGGGTGACTAATAATCCCGAATGTTCTTCTTTTACTAATTTCTTGCTCTAAACTCATAATACGGCAAAGTTACTTTTTTCGTTTTGATTTTGTTAATAAGTGTGCTCAGAATGTTTGTTGCAAAGAGGAATCAATAGTTAATTGAGTTAAAATATATTGAGATGAAGACGCAATCACCTATAACTTTTGGCTTGATTTAGTTTGGGTGCAAGGTGTTTTTTTAGCGTTTCTAATTTGTTTCGTAGGTTTCTCTATCTAAGTGGAATGTGTTTTTTGAACAGAATGTTCATAAAAAAACTTGCCAATTTTGGTGAGTTTTTTATCTTTAATTAATTTTACAAAATGCAACAAGAAAAGGCCCTCTCGATATTAAAATCAGGTAAAAATGTATTTCTTACTGGTTCTGCTGGTACAGGAAAAACCTATGTGCTCAATCAATATATTGACTATTTAAAAGAACGAAAAGTTAAGGTTGCCGTTACTGCATCTACAGGTATTGCTGCTACACATATGAATGGGATGACTATTCACTCTTGGTCAGGAATTGGAGTGAAAGAATTTATTACCTCAGGAAACTTAGCAAGTATGAATTCTAAAAAATACTTGAAAGAACATTTAGAGAAAGTTAAAGTGTTAATTATTGATGAAATATCAATGTTGCACAAAAACCAAATCAATGCAGTTGATGTCGTGTTGCGCTACTTCAAAAAAAATGAAGAAGCTTTTGGTGGAATTCAAGTCGTGGTTTGTGGCGATTTTTTTCAATTGCCTCCAATAGGTCGACAAGGGGAAACAAGCAAAGATAAGTTTGCTTTTATGGCTGATGCATGGGTGAAAGCTAAGCTTTCTGTTTGTTATTTAACCGAACAGTACCGACAAAGTGATAATGACCTGAATCTCATTTTAAATGAGATTAGAACAGGAGATCTTTCTGGTAAAAGTTTTAAAACCTTAAAAAAAGCAGCTGAAAATGTGTTGGATGAAGAGATAGAACCAACAAAACTTTACACGCATAATTATGATGTAGACAGAGTAAACGCACAGCACTTATCTCAACTCTCAGGATCCTTAAAAAAGTTTAAGGCAAAAACTTCGGGCAACAAGAAGCTCATAGAAACTTTAAAGAATTCTGTTTTAGCAGGAGAAGAGTTGGCTTTTAAAATTGGAGCCAAAGTAATGTTTGTTAAAAACGATAAAGAACACCGTTATGTAAATGGTTCATTAGGAAAAATTTTAGGATTTACTGACAAAGGGTTTCCTTCGGTGAAATTATTAAACGGAAAAACAATTACTACAGAAATAGAAAATTGGTCCATTATAGATGATAACGGAAAAACGTTGGCGAGTTATAATCAAGTTCCCTTACGATTGGCATGGGCCATTACAGTTCATAAATGCCAAGGAATGACCTTGGATGCCGCCGAAATAGACCTCTCTAAAACGTTTGAAACAGGACAGGGATATGTGGCATTGTCTCGTTTAAAGAAATTAGAAAATTTGAAGCTGATAGGATTAAATGAGATGGCCTTACGTGTTGATTCTCTAGCGAATAAAGCAGATCAAAGATTTCAAGAATTATCTGGTGATGCAGATAACGAAACGACTACTGATGAACTTGAATTAATTGCCAAAATATTTCTAAGAGATATTGGAGGCTTAATTGATAAAAAAGAGATTACCAAGCACAAGAATAGAGTAAAAGAAAAGGAGAATAGTAAACTGTCTACCTATGAGGTAACCCTTATTCACTTAAAACAGAGTGTTTCGTTAAAAGAAATTGCTGAAACTCGTGGACTATCTGTTGGAACGATTGCAGGACATCTCATCAAAATAAGAAAAGACCACCCAGATGAGAATTTAAATTTCTACAAACCTAAAGCTGCTGTACTTAAAAAGGTGAAAGCGGCTTATGATGAACAACCCAAAAGTGCTCCAATTAGTTTAAATGCTATTTATGGTAAACTTGGAGGAAGTGTAAGCTATGATGATATTAAGTTGGCGGTTGCTTTTATTGATTAAGCGATGTGGGTGCATCATCCTCAGTTTGGCTGGAGATAGGAAGAAGATAGGAGGAAGATTGATGGCCGTTGAATAAAGAAATTCCTGACCAAACCAGAAAAGGCGATTTTTTTACTGAATACTCTCCAATATAATCTTCCCAGCTAATTTAATTTCATCTTCAGTAATCGATAAAGGGGGAGATAATCTAAAAGCAGTAGGAGTGGATAAGAACCAAAAGCCGATTAACCCTTTTTCTAAACACTTTTGAACAACTTGTGCAACTTTAGCTACAGATTCCATTTCAACAGCAAAAAATAAACCTGCTCTGCGTATTTCTTTGATTTCAGATGCTTGAGCTAAAAGATCTTCTAAGAGCTGTCCCTTTTCTTCAGCTTCTGTAATCCAGTTTTCTTCTTTTAAAACAGTGATACAGGCATTGGCAGCAGCGCAATTTATGGGGTGTCCTCCAAATGTAGTAATATGCCCTAACATTGGGTTGTGCGTTAAGCTGTGCATAATTTCGGTTGAAGAAATAAACGCTCCAATTGGCATTCCGCCACCCAATGCTTTTCCTAAGGTTAAAATGTCTGGAATGATATGGTAATGCTCAAAGGCAAACATTTTACCTGTTCTTCCCATGCCCACTTGTACTTCATCAAAAATTAATAAAGCACCAGTAGTATTACATTGTTCTCTTAGGACAGATATAAACTCTTGAGTTGGTTTTACTAACCCTGCATCTCCTTGTATGGTTTCAATAATAACACAAGCTGTTTTTTCGGTAATAATAGCTAAAGATTCAATGCTATTAAATTCAATAAATTGAACTTGTGGTAATAGAGGTTTAAAGCTGCTTTGTTTTTCAGTATTTCCAGTAACACTTAAAGAGCCGTGTGTGCTTCCATGATAAGAGTTCTTACAAGAAATAATCTCTTGTCTGCCAGTATAACGTTTCGCTAATTTAATGGCTGCTTCATTCGCTTCTGTCCCAGAATTAACAATGTAAGAACAACTTAAATTTTCGGGTAAGATAGCCGCTAAATTTTCAGCCAAAGCCAATTGAGTATCTTGAATGTACTCCCCATAAACCATGACGTGTAAATGCTTGTCTAACTGTTGCTGAATGGCTTTAATTACTTTGGGGTGTCTATGTCCGATATTGTTAACTGCAACACCAGCAATCATGTCCATGTACCGTTTTCCAGCTTTATCCCAAATGTAGATGCCTTCGGCTTTATCTACATCTATTAAGTAGGGACTTTGATTGGTTTGCCCTTGCAATTTTAAGAATTGTTCAGTTCGATGTTTTTTAGAAAAGATAGGGGAGTTGTCGGACATGTTTTTATTCGTTTAAGAAATGATAGAGAGGTATAATGATTAACTATTTTTTCATGAAAGCATTCACTCCTTCTCACATTTACTCATTGAGTCAAGGCTCCAAGCATCCGCTTTTTCAATAAACATGGGTTTAGTAACTGCCCAAACGGATTGAAATAAGTCGGAGTGTCTATACGCATTCAAATGTTCTTCAGATTCCCAAATGCTGTAGGTAAAATAGATGTTAGGTTTGTTTTTGTCATTTAGCAGTTCTAAATGTTGAACACCGTCAAAAGCTCTAATTTGATGTTTGACTTCTTCAAAGTTAGCTAAAAACTCATTTACCTTTTCAGGATCAAAAGTCATTTTTACGATTCTAATCATAGACTATTTTTTTAATAGAATTAAACGCTAAGAGTTTTAAGTTTTACACTAAGAACACTAAGTTATTTGTTTCTTCACTCCTTTGCAGTTAAATGTTGTTATTAATCATAAAATTCTATTCTAATAATATCTCCTTGGTTAATGCCAAAAAGTTTACTTGCATTTGCTTTGTTAATGGCAATTTCTATAAACCCTGTTGAACTGAATATCGCAACGCGTTCTCCTTCAACAACTGAGCAATAAGAAGAACTAATTTCATTAATTTCGTACTCGGCACTTCTAAAAAGTATTTTAAAGGGTCTGCCATTGCCATAATTTTTAAACAAGCTTTCGCTGATATTGGTGATTACATTGCCATAATGATCAATGTATGTAGCAATACCTCTAATAATATTATTTTCAGAAACAGCTCTAAAAGCAGTTCGTACAGCTAATTCGTGTTTGGCAGTGCCAATTATTTCTAAGGTTCCTCCTCTAGCGATATGGCAAGCTGCTTTTACAAAAATGTCTTTTGTAGGAAAGGTTATTCTATCTGTATCCTGTGATATCGTTAATTCCACAACTTTTTCAGGCGGATTATCAAAAATTAAAGAAAACACACCGTTATCAGCACCAATAAAATAATGACCATTAGCAAATATAGCAACATGAGGGGTGTCTAAATCAGACTCCGAGTTAACTCCGATAATGTGAACAGTTCCAGTGGGAAAATCTTGGTAACAATTTCTGAGGACAAAAGCAGACTTCTGTAAATCGAAAGATGGAATTTCATGCGTGATATCAACAATAATGGAATTAACATCTTCTTTTAAAATAGCCCCTTTAACAGAAGCAACGTAGTTGTCTACGAGCCCTAAATCTGTTGTTAAAGTAATAATTGCCATTAAAAAAGTTAATAAATAAACAACTTGTTTTGTGTTTTAGTGTATCTAAAATCAATATTGTAACGTACAAAACTAGAGAAGCCAAAGGTATAAATTAAAAACAAACTAATTGAACGAAAAAGCCATCAAAATTTCCAGTATTAATCCTGTGGAACTCCTTGGAGTTAACGATAGCAAGTTAAACGTAATCAGAAAATATTTCCCAAAATTAAAGGTGATTTCCCGAGGTGATGTTCTCAAAGTTATTGGTGATGAAAATGAGATTTCATATTTTGAAGAGAAAATAGCGTTATTGATTCAACACTTCATGAAGTATAAACAGTTAACCGAAAATAATATTGAACGTTTAATGGATGAGGATTCTACTTTAGGAATAAGTAATACGCTTTCTCACGATGATGAAGCACTCGTTTTTGGAAACGGAGGGTTGATTGTTAAAGCAAAAACAGCCAATCAACGAAAGTTAGTGAATGAATCTGAAATCAATGATTTGATTTTTGCCGTTGGGCCAGCTGGAACGGGAAAAACATATACAGCAGTAGCATTAGCAGTAAGGGCACTGAAAAAAAAAGAAGTTAAACGGATTATTTTGACTAGACCTGCTGTAGAATCAGGAGAGAATTTAGGCTTTTTACCAGGAGATTTAAAAGAGAAATTAGACCCTTATATGCAACCTCTATATGATGGGCTTAGAGATATGATTCCTTCAGAAAAATTGGCAGAAATGTTGGAGGCAGGAATTATTCAGATTGCTCCACTAGCATTTATGAGGGGTAGAACATTAGACAAGTGTTTTGTTATTTTAGATGAGGCTCAGAATGCGACGGAAAGCCAGTTTAAGATGTTTTTAACGAGAATGGGAAAGTCTGCTAAATTTGTTATTACTGGTGATCCTACACAGGTTGACTTGCCCAAAAGACAACCTTCAGGTTTAATTCAAGCGCTAAAAGTGTTAGATGGAGTAAAAGATATTAGCGTTGTAACTTTTGATGAAAAAGATGTTATCCGTCATCAACTAGTGAAAGCTATTATTGGAGCTTATAAAAAAGTAGAAGAGTAAATCATCGCCATCTAAATTTTTTTATCTTCTAAGAATTTATATATTTGTTATGCCACAAATAATAGTTGAGATGAGCTTTAAAATTGATCAAAAAGAAAATTACACATTAATTACATTTAGTACTGATAAACTGGATGCAGTTGTAGCTCCAGATTTAAAATCTGAATTAGTAATTATGAGTAAAAATGGAGCAAATAACATTATTATTGATATGGGAAGTGTGAAGTATTGTGATTCTTCTGGATTAAGTGCTTTGTTAATTGGACATAGAGTGTGTAATGAAGCTAAAGGCGCTTTTATTTTATGCTCACTTCAAACTCCTGTAGAAAAATTGATTACAATTTCTCAATTAGATTCAATCTTAACTATTAAATCAACAGCAAAGGAGGCTATTGATCTCGTATTTGTTGAGGAAATAGGAAAAGATTAAGAACTAAATAATTGTGATGACCAAATTTACTGTTCTAATATTGGGAAGTGCTTCAGCTGCACCAACCTTAACTCGTAATCAAACTTCACAACTTATTAATATAGATGAGCAGTATTATTTAATGGATTGCGGTGAAGGCACCCAGCTTAGATTAAGAGAGCATAAGATAAAAATACAACGAATCAACCATATTTTTATTAGCCATTTACATGGCGATCATTACTTAGGATTAATTGGTTTAATTCAAACCATGCATTTGTTGGGAAGAACAAGTGAGCTTACTATTTATTGTCCGAGTAACCTACAAGAAATAGTTGAGGTTAATTTAAGAGTCTCCGAAAGCCATTTAAGATACCCTATTGTATATAAACATGTAGACGCTAAAAACTCTAAATTGGTTTATGAGAATGAGAAGATAGAAGTAATCTCTATTCCTTTAAATCATAGAATTGCTTGTTCAGGTTATCTTTTTAAAGAAAAACCAAAACGCAGAAGAATTAACCCAAAAGCGATTAAAACCTATAATGTTCCCAAGCATCAAATAAATAAGATAAAGTTGGGAGAAGATTTCGTTTCTGAAAATGGAGAAATAATTAAAAATTTAAGACTTACCTTGAAGAGTTTGCCATCTTTCTCTTATGCTTTTTGTTCGGACACGAAATATTTTACACCAATAATACCTATTGTGAAGGATGTTGATTTGTTATATCATGAAGCAACTTTTTCAGACGAACACTCAGAAAGAGCCGATAAAACGCATCATTCTACCGCTAAGCAGGCTGCTCAAATTGCAGTTCACTCTGGAGCTAAACGCTTGATTATCGGTCACTTCTCTAATCGATACTCCGATTTGAATGTTCTTTTAGAGGAAGCCAAAACGGTTTTTGAAAAAACTGAAATTGCGGAAGAAGGAAGGGTGTTTGAAGTCTCATTTCTTCAATAAAAACAGTGTTAATAGCCTGTTAATAACTAAGTAGTCTCACTCAGGTATACTCTTAAAAATCTGCTATATTTGGTACAGATATTTATTAACACATAAAAAAAACATTATGAATAAAGGAGAATTAATTGATGCAATTGCACGAGATGCAGGTTTATCAAAAGTTGATGCTGGTAACGCATTAAATGCATTTATATCTAACGTTACAGGAACTTTGAAGAAAGGTGATACGTTACAGTTAGTCGGTTTTGGAACATTTTCAATTTCAGCAAGAGCAGCAAGAGCTGGTAGAAATCCTCAAACTGGAGCTATTATTCAAATTAAAGCTAAAAAAGTGGCTAAATTTAAAGCAGGTAAAGCATTGACTGAATCGGTAAATTAATTGATAGACTTTACTGAAAAAAAGGTCTTCGACTTTAGCAGTAGAAGGCCTTTTTTTTTAAGCATTTTATTGTTTATTATTTTCATCTTCACTTTTGTAAATGACAGAAAATATAAATAAGATAATTGCTGAAGCTATAAATAACACAAAAATAGAGTAAAGTGATTTCCAAGCTATATTTTCAACGTCAATAATCTCCCAAATGCCTAGAATGGCCAGCGTAGCAAAGAAAAGTGTTAAGGTAGATAGTAAAATTGAAATTCCTTTTCTGAACATAGCTTTAAGTTTTAAGTAATTTCAAATCTAATGAAAACAGCATAAAGTGATCGCTTCTAAATGTTAAGGATTGTTAAAAGCGTCTTACTTCAATCTAAAAGATTGAGAGGCCTTATCAAAGTGAATTAAATCATCATTAAAAAGTGCTGTCAGTTTTTCTTTTTCAATAATTTCAGAAGGAGAGAGGCTCTCCACTTTACCCTCATTAATTAACCAAATTTCATCACAAATTTGCAATGCGTATTCCATCTGATGTGTAGAGATAATTACTGTTTTATTGTGGGTTTTAACCAACTCTTTTAAAAGCTTAAAAACTTCTACTTTGTTAATTAAATCTAAATGAACTGTGGGTTCATCTAAAATAATAAGAGGGGTGTTCTGAGCAATTGCTCTAGCAATATTTACTTTTTGTTTTTCACCGTCACTTAATTCATCATAGTTTCTGTTGGCAAAATCTTGAAGCTTACAGAGCTCAATTGCCTTATTTATTTCTTGATAATCTTTAGCCTTGTTTATTCCTAACCAATTGGTGTAGGGAAAACGTCCAAAAGCAACATAGTCTTTAACTGTAATTGCTCCAATTCCAGATTGTGTAGTAGAGACGATACTCAATAATTTAGCTCTTTCTTTCTCTGAAAGGGCTAAGACATTAATTTTATCAAAATAAAACTGTCCAGAAATAGGAGGTAATAGTCCTGAAATGGTTTTTAGTAAAGTTGATTTTCCTTGACCATTTCTGCCAAAAACACCAATCATCTTTCCTTCGTTGCTGGTTAAGTTAATGTTTGTTAGGATGTTTTTTTTATCGTAACCTATATTTAATGCTGATATGTTGATGGATTTACTCAATTAAGATTTGCTATTTTTTTATTTTTTAAAATGATCCAAATGATAAACGGAATTCCTATTAAAGAGGTGATAGAATTAAGAGGTAGATTCTGATCTAAGCCTGGTAATTGAGAAATAATATCGGAAATTAATAGAATATTTATTCCCAATAAGACAGTTAATGGTGTTAAAATTCTATGGTCAGATGAATTACTAAGCATCCTGGCTAAGTGAGGCACAACAATACCAATAAATCCAATTGGTCCGCAAAAGGCAGTAATACTTCCTGTTAAAACGGACGTGATAAGAATGATCACAATCCTCGATCGCTTAATATTAACTCCTAAACTTTTAGCGTATGCTTCCCCAAGTAAATAAGCATTTAAGTTCTTAGAAGCAATAAATGATAGTGTTACTCCGATAAAAACAATGGGGGTTAACAACATTAATTGGTCATTGGTTACCGCATTTAAATTGCCCATTGTCCACATGATAAAAGATTTCAACTGTGCATCGTGACTAAAATATTGAATAATTCCAATAATTGCAGTAATAACACTGCCGATCATAATTCCAAGAATTAAAACAGTCATAATATCCTTTAACCTTTTAATTACGGAGAGTAAAATGGCTAAAACACCAAGAGATCCTAATATTGAAGCCACAATAATACCTTCGTTTGTAGGGATATTAATTCCTGTTGCAGAAATACCTAAAAAAGAGATGCCCATAATAAAAATAGCAACCCCTAAACCTGCACCAGAACTAATGCCTAAAATGTAGGGTCCTGCTAATGGGTTTCTAAAAAGAGTTTGCATTTGTAAGCCGCATACCGAAAGAGCACTTCCACATAAAACTGCGGAAAAAGCTCTAGGGAGTCTGGATTGAAAAATAATAATTTGCCAACTTTCTTTTTCAGGAGCATGACCAAATAAAATAGACACAATTTTATGAAAAGGAATGTGTACTGAACCCAAGAATAGATCTAAGCCAAAGAAAATCAGCGTACCTATGAATAGGGTTATTAGCGTAAACTTTATTTTATTTGATGGTTGATCCATTAGTGAAAACAAATGTAAAATTTTATGCCTATACTTTACTAACTATTCCTTGTTAAAAGTTAGTAAAACAAGTTTCTTTTATCGCTTAAGAATATTTACCTTTGCAATCTAAATAAGAAAAAATTATTATGGCAGATTTATTTGAGAAAATAAAAGAAAATAGAGGTCCTTTAGGTAAATGGGCTAAAGAAGCGCACGGTTATTTTGCATTCCCGAAGTTGGAAGGTGAATTAAATAATAAAATGACATTTAGAGGAAAAGAAGTTCTTCAATGGAGTTTAAATAACTATTTAGGTTTAGGGAATCATCCTGAGGTTAGAAAAGTTGATGAAGAAGCTTCAAGAGATTGGGGGTTAGCTTATCCAATGGGAGCTAGAATGATGTCTGGGAATACCAAGTATCATGAGCAATTAGAGGAAGAGTTAGCTGATTTTGAAAGTAAAGAGGCTTCAATTTTGTTAAACTTTGGGTATCAAGGAATGCTTTCTGCAATTGATGCATTGTTAGATAGAAATGATGTTGTAGTTTATGATGCTGAATCTCATGCTTGTATTTTAGATGGTTTAAGATTGCACCTTGGAAAACGTTTTGTATATCAACATAACGATATGGATAGCCTGGATAAAATGTTGGATAAGGCTACAAAAATTACAGATAGAACAAAGGGGGCTATTTTGGTTATTACCGAAGGTGTTTTTGGAATGTCGGGTAATGAAGGGAATTTAAAAGCAATTGTTGATTTAAAGGCGAAGTACTCTTTTAGATTGTTTGTTGATGATGCGCATGGTTTTGGAGTTATGGGAGCAACTGGCGCAGGAACAGGAGAAAAGCAAGGTTGTCAGGATGGGGTAGATATCTATTTTGGAACATTTGCAAAAGCGATGGCTAGTATTGGTGGTTTTATTGCATCAACTGAAGATATGGTTGATTATTTAAGATACAATATGCGTTCTCAAGTTTATGCTAAATCTTTACCGATGCCTTTAGTTATTGGAAATTTAAAGCGTTTAGATATGCTTAAAAATAGTCCAGAGATTAGAGAAAAATTATGGACAATTGCTAATAGTTTACAAAAAGGGTTAAGAGAAGCTGGCTTTAATTTAGGGAGCTCTACAACACAAGTAACACCAGTTATATTAGATGGTACTATTCCTGAAGCGACAAATTTAACGGTAGATTTAAGAGAAAATTATGGATTGTTTTGTTCTATCGTAATTTATCCGATAGTACCTAAAGGAATGATTATGTTACGTTTAATACCAACAGCGATGCATACGTTGGAAGATGTTGAATATACAATAAACACATTTAAAGAAGTAAATGCTAAATTGAAAAATGGCGAATATGAAGCAGAATCAGTAGCTTCTTTTTAATTAGACATAAATTATTTAAAAAGCATTAATCGAAAGATTAATGCTTTTTTTTGATCCAAACTTCTGTAGCACATTTACAAGGTGGTCTTCCGCAAATGGGACAATCGTACTTTTTGACTAAGCTATCATTTTTCCAATAATTGAGAATGATCTTTGACAATAAAAATCCATTTTTCATTAACACTTTAGGCATACTCCCTGAGTTTTCTTTTTGCCAAACAGTACTTAGGTGAATGTTTTTTTTAGCATTTAGTATTTTGGTAGAATGCTGCACTAATTGAGAACCGATTCCTTGATTCGAATATTTAGAAGAAACAACAGTCTGTTTTATGAACACAATTTGGTCGTAAGAATTTAAGGTGGTGTAAAACCATTCGTGATCTTTTAATACCGTTTTTTTGACTTCGAGAGGAGTGAGGAGGTCAATGAGGGTAAAACCTACAAGATCACCATTTCGTAAAACAACAAAACCAATATATTTAGCGGAGTTAATGTATTTATTAAGAGACGCTATAGTTAAGTAGCCTTGACCTATAGCAATATTTGAGAGCTCTAATACAGCGTTGATGTGTTGTTTTTGGAAAGCTTCTGGTTCCATCTCAGGTGTAGTATTTAAAGTGTAATTATAGCCAGAACAAATCCAATGACAATAATTGCAAATTTCTTTAAATCAAATTTATGGCCTTCGCTGGATTCGAATAGAATCGTTGTAGAGATGTGCAGAAAAATACCGACTGCTAAAGCCAAAATAATTCTACTGTTCTCAATAAAAGGTAAGAGGTGATGACTTGCCAAATAGAGCCCCAATGGAGCTGAGGCTGCAAATATAGTTAGTGCAATTATAAAGGTTACTTTAGAAATGTTTTTGGATAAGATCATAGTGCTTAAAACAATTCCTATAGGAATTTTATGAATAACAATTCCTACTAATAAAGAACCACTGTGGTCGTGATGATGATGATGTGTTCCTTCAATTAATGCCATGCCTTCAATAAAAGAATGGAGGCATAGACTAATAAAAATGGCATAAGGAAATAAGGCTAAATCCTTACTGTGTGAATGAAAATGGCCATGTTCAATGCCGTTAGAGAAAAATTCTAACAACAACTGAATAACAAATCCAATAAGGATAAATACGCCAATTTTTTGGTCATAATCTCTAAATATTTCTGGCATTAAATGTAAAACACAAATGGCCAAAATAAAAGCGCCACTAAAAGAGATGAGGAGCTTTAAATTTTTAGAAAATTGAAGTTTAAAAATCACTACTGCCAAACCGCTTAAAAAAGCAGCAGCAAATAGGATAATATTAGTAGTTAATTCGTTCATATTTTTTTAGCTACCAATATTAATCTATCAGAGTTTTCTTCGTCAAATGAATTGAGGTTATAATCGCCAAAAATAGCTTCAATTTTTAAGTTAGCAGCATTAAAATAGGATTTAAACATCGCTAATGAAATGGCTTTTACTCGTTCTTGAAAATGGAATGAATTGTTATGGGCTGAAAAATTGATGTTTTTGACAATAAAACCCTCATTTACTTCTCTTGTGATATCGAATTGAATACTATCAATTGTTTTGGATTCTACTTTGTTTAGTTGACGAATAACTTTATTACAATTCATAAAATCTAGCACAATGGTACCATTTTCCTTAATAGATTCGGCAATTGAATTGATTGCGATTTGATTGTCCTTTTCATCTTTAAAATACCCGAAACTCGTAAATAAATTAAAAGCATAATCATAAGCATTTGTTTTTAGGGGGGTTCTAATGTCATTGACAAAGAAATGTAGGTGCTCATTTTCAAAGCTCTTGGCATTCTCAATACTATTTTCAGAAAGGTCAAAACCATCAACATTAAACCCCAATCTATTTAAAAATAAAGAATGTCTCCCTTTTCCGCAAGCAACGTCTACAAAATAGGCTTCTTTTTTTGGAGAAAAGTAGGCGATAAGATTCGTAATAAATTTCCGAGCTTCCGTCTCATCTCTATCCTTATATAGAATGTGGTAATATTCAGAATCAAACCATTCTTCGAACCACTCAATATTATCATTTAAACTATTTTTCATATCGTTAATTTAATGGCAAATTTATATTTTTTAGCGGAATGAGAATTAATAATAACATGCATTTTATTTTTATATACTATTTTGTCAGATTTAACTTGTAATTGTAAATCAAATCAATACCTTTGAAATTGTAATTTGAAGTGAGTATGGATAATATACATGATTTTTATAATAAAATGGAGAAAGGTAACATTATGTTATCCTTTAAAGGAGAAGTTACATCTGATCTTTTAACGTCTATTCTTCAAATTATGGAATCAAAAATGGAGACTTTAGAAGAGCCCCCTAAAATCAAGAAGAAAGTTTACAACATCTTGGTTGAATGTTTACAAAATTTATATCATCATTTAGATGATGATGATTTTAAAACAAGAATTTATGAGAAAAGTGCTCTATTCATGATTAGAAAATTGGATGGAGAATACTCTATTATGACTGGAAATTTTATCGCCGCAGAAAATGTTGAGATGATGAGAGGAAGGTTAGATAGAATTAACGATATGGATAAGGAACAATTAAAAGTATACTATAAAGAAGTATTAAATAACGGAGAAATGTCTGCCAAGGGTGGTGGAGGTCTTGGAATGATTGATATTGCAAGAAAATCAGGAAAAAAATTAGAATATAATTTTGACCCAATAGATGACGAATATTCTTTTTTTAGCTTAAACATTAAAGTAGCACAATAAAATATAATAATATAATGGCAGATTTAAAATTAGCAGGATCACCGAAAACACCAACTATTGAATTTAATTCAGATTCTGGTTATTTGTTAATTAAAGGGCGATCTATTCCTGAAAATTCAATTGAGTTTTACAATCCTTTAATTGAATCTTTAGTAAGTTATAATGCGAAGCCTCAATCCAATACAAAGGTTGATGTTCAATTAGAATATTTCAATACTAGTTCATCTAAATGTATCTTAGATGTATTTAAAAAATTAGAAGCAATCAACTCAGGAAGTAGTGTGGTGGTTATTAACTGGTATTACGAAGAGGATGATGAGGATATGTTAGAGGCTGGTGAAGATTACCAAGCGATTATCAATGTTCCATTTAAAATGATTGAAGTGGAAGAAGAGTAAATGCTCAATAAATAAAAAAAATCCTAATAACATTGTTATTAGGATTTTTTTTGTCAAATATTTTTTAAAAGTTAGTTGATCATTATTTAAGAATCAGGTTCCTTTTATTTTAAAAAAGCAGTAATTTCATTCTCATTAAACTCTACATAAATATGGTTTTGTAAGGTGGTAGATAAAGAAAGGCCAACATAGTGAGTTCCTATAGGATATTTTTTATGGTTTCTATCAACTAATACCGCAGTAGACATTTTTTTTATAGGGAAATCCAATAAGTATTTAACACCATAAATTAGAGCTTTACCTGTATTCAAAACATCATCAACTAATATTACGACCTTATTATTAACTACTTCTGGAGACGTGTTCATTGTGCTAACATTATTTAAAGGGTTGTCTTTATTAATGGTTAGTTCAACAAGGGTGATATTAATCTTGGATATTTTAGCGATTTGTTTCGTTAATTTAGTGGCAAAAAGAAAACCGTTATTAACAATTCCAACGATTACTATTTCATTTTCAGTGTGATTATCCTCAACTATTTGATATGCAATTCTATTAATTTTTTGAGAAATTTGTTCGTTATTTAGAATTAGTGTTTTGCTCGACATGTCAAATAATTTTTATGATATAGTTTTTATAAATAACAACATCACCATTTTTTAGTTTTTTACGTTTTCTAAATTCAACTTCGTTATTGCATTTAACTAATCCTTCTTCAACTACAATTTTAGCATCTGCACCAGATTCAACTAGTCCCAAAAGTTTTAATAATTTAATTAAATGTATGTACTCTTCGGTTAATGAAAACTCTTGTTCTTGCATTCTTTAAATTAAATTTTCTTAAGCTCATCAATTGTTTGAGTAGGGTTTTCTGATTTAAATACAAAACTTCCTGCAACCAAGACATCAGCTCCAGCATCAATTAATTGTTTTGCATTAGCAGACGTTACACCTCCATCAATTTCAATTAATGCTTTAGACCCTTTATTATGAATTAACTTTTTTAACGCTTTCACTTTGTCGTAAGTATTTTCTATAAATGATTGTCCACCAAACCCTGGATTTACAGACATAATACAAACTAAATCAATGTGTTGAATAATGTCTTCTAAACCAGCGATATTAGTATGTGGATTAAGTGCAACTCCAGCTTTCATTCCTGCATCCTTTATTTCTTCTAGGGTACGGTGTAGGTGGTTGCAAACTTCATAATGAACGGTAAGAATATCCGCTCCAGCAGCTTTAAAATCTTTAATGTATTTCTGAGGTTCAACAATCATTAAATGGACATCAAAAGTTTTTTTAGAAAACTTTCGAATTGCTTTAATAATGGGCATTCCAAAAGAAATGTTTGGAACAAAAACGCCATCCATAACGTCAATATGAAACCAATCGGCATTACTTTTATCAAGCATTTCGCTTTCACTTTGTAGGTTTGCAAAATCGGATGCTAAAATTGATGGTGCTATTAAATGTGACATATCTTTAAGTAATTAAGATGTAAAGTTAATTAAAAGAGTAGACGCAAAGAATAAAAAAATGAATGTTAATAAACATTCATTTTTAATCAATAAAACTGGAATTAGAAGAAAACTAACCTAGATATCTTTTTAATAATTTATTTCTTGATGTTTGTTTTAACTTTTTTAAGGCTTTTTCTTTTATTTGTCTAACTCTTTCCCGAGAAAGGCCAAGTTCTTCTCCTATTTCTTCTAAACTTAAAGGAATTTTCGCATTCATTCCAAAAAACATTTTTAATACTGATGATTCTCTAATTGAGATTGTAGACAGTGATCTTTCAAGATCATTCTTTAAAGATTCAACCATTAGTTCTTTGTCAGGGTTAAAAAAATTATCCTTTTGAGTTAATCGGTCGCATATTGTTGTTGACTCTTCATCAGTTGAAATTGGTGAATCAACAGAAATATGTCTTCCTGAAATGCGTAATGATTCTTTTACATCCTTTTCAGGAATTTTCAATAATTCTGCAACTTCTTCTACAGATGCTTCTCTTTCATGTACTTGCTCTAAATTAGAGAAAGTTTTATTAATCATGATAATGCTTCCAATCTTATTGAGTGGTAACCGAACAATTCTAGAGTGTTCTGCAATAGCTTGCATGATACTTTGTCTTATCCACCAAACAGCATAGGAGATGAACTTAAAACCTCGTGTTTCATCAAATCGTTGTGCAGCTTTTATTAAGCCAATATTTCCTTCATTTATTAAATCAGATAGATTGAGTCCTTGATTTTGATATTGTTTTGAAACTGAGACTACAAAACGAAGGTTCGCTTTGGTTAACTTTTCAAGAGCAACTTTGTCTCCTTTACGAATTCGTATTGCTAATTCAGTTTCTTCTTCTGCCGTAATTAAAGCTTCTTTTGAAATGTCATGTAAATACTTATCTAATGATATCGTTTCACGATTTGTAACCTGTTTTTTTATTTTTAGTTGTCTCATAGTATACATAGATTTGTTTAGTCTTATGTATTAAACGTTTCATCATCAAAAAGGTTGCGTTCATCTATGTTATTTATGTGTTTATACTGACTATCCTTTTTTTTTTCCTAAAAAAAAAGTCCTTTGTAATTAAACAAAGGACTTTAAGTCAACGAGATACTTCTAAAACTATGCCTCTTGTTTTGCTGGTTTTTCCAATAAAACTTTTCTAGATAATTTTAATTTACCTGTTTTAGGATCCACTGCGATTAATTTAACATCAATCATTTCTCCTTCTTTTAATGCATCTTCCACCTTTTCTAATCTTGCGTGTTGGATTTCAGAAATGTGTAACAAACCATCTTTACCAGGTATAATTTCAACAAAAGCGCCAAAGTTAGTAATTGATTTTACTTTTCCTTTGTAAACTTCACCAACCTCAGGTACAGCAGTAATTGCTTTTATTTTTGCTAAAGCAGCATTACTGGCTTCAGCATCATTTGTCATAATTGAAACTTTACCCATTCCATCAGCTTCTTCAACTGTAATTGTAGCTCCAGTTGACGCTTGCATTTCTTGAATTATTTTTCCTCCAGGTCCAATTATTGCACCAATCATTTCTTTTGGTATAGTAATTTGAACTATTCTTGGAGTATGAGCTTTTAATTCGGCATTTGGTGTAGAAATAGTTTTAGCCATCTCACCTAAAATGTGTAAACGACCTGCTAAAGCTTGATTTAATGCTTGTTCTAAAACTTCGTATGGTAAACCATCTACTTTAATATCCATTTGACAAGCAGTAATTCCATCAGGAGTTCCTGTTACTTTAAAATCCATATCTCCTAAGTGATCTTCATCTCCTAAAATATCAGACAATACACAAAAGTTACCAGCTCCACCTTCAGTAATTAATCCCATTGCGATTCCAGAAACTGGTTTCTTCAATTTAATACCTGCATCCATTAATGCTAATGTTCCAGCACAAACTGTAGCCATAGATGAAGAAGCATTAGATTCTAAAATCTCTGAAACAACTCTAATTGTGTAAGGGATATCTTCTCCAGTAGGTAGCATTGGTTTAATACCTCTTAATGCTAAGTTACCGTGTCCTACTTCTCTACGACTAGTTCCTCTACTTGGTCTTGCTTCTCCAGTAGAGAAAGAAGGGAAGTTATAGTGTAACATAAACTTCTCATTGCCTTCAGCAGTTACTTCATCAACCATTTTAGCATCTCTATCGTTACCTAAAGTAACAGTAGTTAACGATTGAGTTTCACCTCTTGTAAACACTGCAGAACCGTGAGCACTTGGCAAATAATCAACTTCACTCCAGATCGGACGAATTTCATCCATTTTTCTACCATCAAGTCTAATTCTATCTTTCAACATTACATCTCTAACTGCTGATTTTTGAACTGATTTAAAGTATTGATTGATTAAGAAATTATCATCTTTATCTTCATCA
Source organism: Flavobacteriales bacterium (assembly GCA_034112225.1). GTDB lineage: Bacteria > Bacteroidota > Bacteroidia > Flavobacteriales_E > Vicingaceae. The sequence goes on from JAWUVT010000020.1 coordinate 23,658, forward strand.
GAAAGTGTAGCAACAAATGCATCTTTTACCGCACCAAATTTTTGGCCTCTTACTGCTTTGTCAGCAATACCTTCTCCTGCAATAGCATAACATTTATCGTAACAAGCTGTTTTAATATTTGCTTGCAACGCTTCATTGCTTCTTTCGTGATTGTATTCTCTTTTCGTTTGAGATTTAGTAATCTCAGCAGCTAAATCCAATTGTAACTGACATTGTTTTTTAATTTCAGTGTGAGCAACTTTAATTCCTTCAAGCATTGTTGCTTCAGAAATTTCAGACATTTCACCTTCTACCATCATAATGTTTTCTGCAGTCGCAGCAACTATTAAATCGATGTCAGATTGTGCCATTTGCTCAGGAGTAGGATTCATAATCCAGTTTCCTTCTATTTGCGCAACTCTTACTTCAGAAGTTGGTCCGTTAAACGGTATATCAGATACAGCAATTGCCGCAGATGCTGCAAAACATGCTAAAGCGTCTGCTTTAACCTCAGGATCGTGAGAAATTAATTGCAATTCAACTAGGGTATTTGCATGATAATCAGCCGGGAAAAGCGGTCTTAGTGCTCTATCAATTAATCTACATACTAATATTTCATTATCATTTGGTCTTGCTTCTCTTTTTAAGAAACCACCAGGTATTTTTCCAGCAGCAGCAAATTTCTCTTTGTAATTTACGGTTAATGGTAAAAAGTCCATATCCTCACCAGCAGTTGTATCAGATACTACAGTGGCTAAGATCATGGTTTTACCCATTGTTAATACAACAGCGCCATCAGCTTGTTTTGCTAACTTCCCTGTTTCTAATTCGATGGTCCTTCCATCACCTAGGGTGTAGGATTTTTTAATTCCAATTTTTGACATATTTTTTGTTTGTGTACTCACCTGAGTACGATTTATATTGGTGCACGATGCACCTTGTTTAATTATTTACTATGAATAACAAAAAAAGGGGAGTAGCAATTTACTTGCGATCTCCCCCTTTTTTTTATGATTGAAGTAATGTTTTTTTCAACGGTTACTTTCTAATGCCTAATTCTGTAATCAACTCTCTAAATTTAACAACATCTTTGTTTTTGTAGTAAGTTAATAAACTCTTTCTTTTTCCAACTAAATCCAATAACGCTTTTTGAGTTCCATAATCTTTACGGTTCTTTTTCAAGTGTTCTGTTAAGTGTTTAATTCTGTGTGTAAACAAAGCTATCTGTCCTTCTGTAGAACCAGTGTTTTTTGCGTCACCACCAAATTTTTTGAAAATTTCTTCTTTTTTTTCTGTAGATAAATACATGCTAAAATTAATTTAATGTTTGTTATGTATGATTTTTAATGGCTGCAAATGTAAGCATTAAATGATTACAAGATTCTAATTATTAAACAATTTGATAGATAAAGCTATTTTTTCTTTTAAGTTTTTTCTTTCAACTATAAAATCTAAAAAGCCGTGTTCTTGAACAAACTCTGAAGTCTGGAAACCCGCAGGCAAATCTTTCCCAATCGTTTCTTTAACTACTCTTGGACCAGCAAAGGCTATTAAGGCTTTGGGCTCAGCAATGTTAATGTCGCCCAACATCGCATAAGATGCAGTAACACCACCTGTAGTAGGGTCGGTTAGTAATGAAATGTATGGAATCTTTTCTTTTGCTAATAAGGATAGCTTTGCAGCTGTTTTAGCCATTTGCATTAATGAAAATGCAGCCTCCATCATTCTTGCTCCTCCAGACTTAGAAATCATTAAGAAAGGAACTTTATGCTTGATAGCGTAGTCAATTGATCTTGCAATTTTTTCTCCAACAACAGATCCCATAGATCCACCAATAAAAGTGAAATCCATACAAGCAATTACCACATCTTGGTTTTTAATTTTGCCAGTAGCTGTTCTTACGGCGTCTTTTAAATCACTTTTCTTTTGAGTAGATGAAATTCTATCAGAATACTTTTTAGTATCAGAAAATTCTAAAGGATCACCTGAAGTCATATTAGGATTTAACTCCTTATATTTATTGTCGTCAAATAATATTTTAAAATAAGATTTAGAGTCAATTCTTCCATGATAAGAACATTCTGCACAAACATTTAAATTTTCAACATACTCATCATTAGAAACTACAGTTTTGCATTCAGGACATTTATACCAAAGGCCTTCTGGAGTTTCTTTTTTCTCATTTGTAGGAGTGACAACTCCTTGCTTACTTCTTTTAAACCAACCCATTGTAATTAAAAATTAAGATTTGGAAACTTCCAGTTATAGTGTGTTTACATTGTTTAAATCTTCAAAAGCTTGTTTTAGTCTCGCTTTAAAAGTGATTTCACCTGCACGTAGCCATTTTCTGGGGTCATAATATTTTTTATTTGGAATATCATCTCCATCAGGGTTCCCAATTTGACATTTTAAGTAATCAATATTGCTTGTAACGTAATCTCTTACCCCTTCTGTAAAGGCATATTGCATATCGGTATCGATATTCATTTTAATTACACCGTATCCTATTGCTTCTCTGATTTCTTCAACAGTAGATCCGGAACCTCCATGGAATACAAAATCAATAGGATTACTTCCTGTATTATATTTCTTTTGAATAAATTCTTGAGAATTTTTTAGAATGATAGGTGTTAATTTAACATTACCAGGTTTGTAAACACCGTGTACATTTCCAAAAGCTGCAGCAATAGTAAACCTGTTACTAACCTTAGATAACTCTTCATAAGCATAAGCTACTTCTTCTGGTTGTGTGTAAAGTAAGTTATTGTCAATATCTGTATTGTCTACACCATCTTCTTCACCCCCAGTAATTCCTAACTCTATTTCTAAAGTCATATCTATTTTACTCATTCGCTCAAGATATCTTTTGCAAATTTCAATATTTTCTTCGATGGGCTCTTCAGATAAGTCAATCATATGGGAACTATAAAGAGGTTTTCCAGTTTGTTTAAAATGCTCTTCTCCAGCATCTAATAAACCATCAATCCAAGGTAATAATTTTTTAGCACAATGATCTGTATGCAAAATAACAGGAATACCATAAGCTTCAGCTAATAAGTGAACGTGTTTTGCTCCTGCAATAGAACCTAAAATGGCTGCCTGCTCATTTTCATTGCTTAACCCTTTACCTGCATTAAACTGACCGCCACCATTAGAAAATTGAATGATTACGGGAGCATTTAGCTCCTTTGCCGTTTCCATAACTCCATTAACTGAATTATTTCCTACAACATTAACTGCAGGTAATGCAAATTTCTTAGCTTTTGCTAATTCGAATACTTTTTGAATATCGTCTCCAGAAACTACGCCTGGTTTAATTTTTCCGCTCATTGTCAATAATTTTGGAAGTCAAAGTTAAAATAAATTATGAAGTTCAAGTGTTTCTCAATAGGAAAATATTAACAATTAAAAAGGGTAGCCAATACCGAGGTTTATTGTCGAATCATCCCAAATTAGATCGAATTTCCTTGGAGTGGAGGTAGAAGGATCTTTTAATTTTGCAGCTAAATCAAAACGAATTAAGAAGAAATTAAAATCTAAACGTAAACCAACTCCTACGCCAATAGCAATATCATTCCAAAATTTATCAGCTCTAATTTCTGCATTTGGCCTATTTTCATCAGGAGATAAGATCCAAATGTTTCCTGCATCAACAAAGGCAGCGCCTTCAAAAAGTGAAGTAATGTCAAAACGATATTCTAGGTTGGCTTCAATTTTTAATTCTCCAATTTGATTTAAGGAGTTTTTGGTTAGGCTATCAGAAAGAGATCCTGGCCCTAGTGATCTGGCTTGCCACGCACGAATTCCATTTGCACCACCACTATAATAACTCTTTTCGAAAGGCAATACATCTAAATTTCCATAAGGTTTTCCTAGACCTATATTTATTCGTTTAACAAATGAAGAATACCTTGTTTGACCATAAAGCCTAAAATCTACATCTACTTTTACAAATTGAGAATATCTTATGCCCATAATATTATAACTATTCGTTTCAATATTGTCATATGGTTTATTGGACATTCTGTAGTATGCCGATTGAATATTTCCAGCAAATTCTAAGTTTGTCTTTAAATACATAAAATCTTGAGCCTTGCTAACTCTTTGGTTGTTAAAAATGAAACTGTAAGTTGTTGAATTAATAAAATGATCTTGATAACTATTAAGAATGAATGGGTTAGTTTCTTCATCTAATTTTTCTTGAAAACTTGTTGTTGGTTGTAAATCAATGATACTGATATTGATGGGGGTAACAAAATGTTTTTTAAATCTGGTTTCTTTCCAAAAATATCCAAAAGAGGCTTGTGATAAGTTTCTAATGTACTCTGGTCTCTTTTGGATGTTTAATAAATAGTTCAAATTGGTTTTAGGGTTCGCTTTTCGCGAGAATTTATCGAGTCTTACGGGCAGTAAAAATCGGGGGAACTCAAGGTTGAGCTCAGGACCAAATTCAATGGTGTTAAAAACACCCAAAAAACTAGTTTCTGTGTAGGGCTCTTCATTAATTAATTGTTGAATTTCTAATCCACCATTTAATTTGATCGTAAGATGCTCTCCTCCTCTTAAAAAATTTTTATTTTGATAGATAAAATTTCCTTCAACGCCAAGATTTCCTCCATTATGTGTTCCAATAGCTTCAATCGAAAATGATTTCTTTAGTGAAGGGGTTAAAAAAATATTTGTGTTTAATTGATTATTTCCAATATCTTCAAAAGAGATGTTTACATTTTTAAAAAGTCTTAATTCAGTAAGATGTTTGTAAGTGCTCTGTTGCTTATTCAGCAGATATAATTTCCCTTTATTTAGGTTTACTGCATGGTTAAGCATTCTTGTATGATAGACCAATTTGTAGCCATTAGTAGTGTCGGTTCTAACTAAAACATCTTTAAATCTTGTCGTATCAAATTCATAAAGGTTTTTGTCTTTAAAATTTTCACTTAAATAAATGTTAATGTCATTAATAGAATACCTTTTATGTAGTTTATTTTCTAAACTACCTCCCGTTTCGCTTTTTACTTTTTGATTATTGATGTATAAAATAATGGCTATTTCTTTATTGCCAACTGAACTATCTACTTTATATTTTATATAATCCTTATTAAAATAGTAATAGCCAAGATTTTTCATCTCTGTTTTGATGGTTTCTCTTTGCTTGTCTAATACATCAATATCAAAAGTATTTCCGGGTCTTAAGTCTGCAATGGTATTTCTTAAGATAAAAAAACTTAATTTTTTTATTTCATCATCTTCAAAAACATAGTTAATGCTTTTTATTTTGTAAGGTTCACCAGCTTTAATATGGTATTTTATTTTAACTTTATTCTTTTTCTTTTTAACCGTGTAGTTCACCTCACTATCAAAATAACCTCGCTTATCAGCGTATAGTTTTAATTGATTGACTGTTCTATCAGTTAACAATGAATCATATATTACCGGTGGTTCACCTACACTTTCTTTGATTTTGTTTTCACTTGTTTCACTGTAGAGGTTATGTACAGCTAAATGAAACTTGAAAATTCCTAAAATTCGTTTATTTGGTTTTTGCTTAACTAAGCTCTCAATATTATCTTTTTCAATCTTTCGAGTATC
>JAWUVT010000021.1:0-7502 GCA_034112225.1 Flavobacteriales bacterium
GCCCAACTCCTTGAACCCAAAGAAGAGTTATCGGATTATACCACACCAGAAAATACAAATCTAGCCCAACTCCTTGAACCCAAAGAAGAGTTATCGGATTCAACGACACCAGAAAATACAAATCTAGCCCAACTCCTTGAGCCCAAAGAAGAGTTAACGGATTCAACAACACCAGAAAATACAAATCTAGCCCAACTGGTTGAACCCAAAAAAGAGTTAACGGATTCAACGACACCAGAAAATACAAATCTAGCCCAACTGGTTGAACCCAAAAAAGAGTTAACGGATTCAGTGGCAACAGAAAAAACAATTGTAGCTCAAGAGCTTGAACCCAAAGAAGAGTTAACGGATTCCAAAATTCAACTGAAGATCTCTACTGCTTTTGACCAATCAATTGTCATTCTTTTTGATTATGAAAAACATTTTATTCCAACAGCTGCAAAAATAGAATTGAATGCGCTCTCTTCTTTTATGACTGAGCATCCAACTGTTCGGTTTTTGATTAAAGGGCATACAGACTCCAATGGTCCAGTTGCATACAATCAAAAGCTATCTTTAAGTAGAGCCAATCAGGTGTATCATTATCTGAATACTAAAGGAATTTCTAAAAATAGATTAGAGGCTAAAGGCTATGGTTTCAGTCAGCCATTTGCCCCAAATTTCTTAAAAGATAAGAGTGACAATCCTGCTGGGAGGAAATTAAATAGACGGGTTGAGTTTGAACTCCTCAAATAATTAACACCTGGGCCAGCAGTCTATTGTATGCTCATTTTGGTTACCACCCGGGTTAAACCGTTGCCATAGCATACGAAATACATTCCTGAAGGGAATGTAGAGGTGTTAACTTTGCTCTTTTTTTCAGTAACATCCTGCCTGTACATCAATTGACCAACTACATTGACGATTTCAATGACAGCGCCATTAATTACATGGCCACCTAAGTCAATATGAACTTCATCTTGGGCTGGGTTTGGGTAAACGTTAACTGTACTGCTCTTCACTTCTCTAATCATCACTGGTACTGAAGAGGTATCTCCTAAATAAAGTGCTATGCCTCCATTAAGATTTCCAATCAGTAGGTCTAGTAGTTGATCGTTATTCAAATCCGCCATTGCTACGGATGAGCTTACGCCTTCCCATATTCCTTGGAATGAAGAGTCTACCGAAAAAACGCCTGTTAAATTGCCCTCGATGTCTCCAAATTGATAAATGAAGCCATTCTCTGCACCCGACAAAATTTTATATTCTCCCTGCTCTTGGTAAACAAAAGGGGTGCTATAGCCTCCTAGATCTTCGGCTCTATTTGTGTTTGCCATTCCTAAAGAGTCTGTAATTAAAGAAAAGTTAGGCGCAGAAGCCGTTCCTATATTTTCAAAATAACTGATCAACCCATCTCGTTTACCGATAACAAGATCTAGCAGGGAAGGGCGGATTGAGTCTGGCTGACGATCATAAAGAACCTGACTTTCTTGTAAATTAAACGTTAACTGGGCAAATGAAGTGTTCAAGTATACTTTTACTCCTCCTCCATCAGCTGTAAAAATATCGGCTTTACCATCACCATTAAAATCTCGAAGCAACACCCACCCCGTTAAGTCCTCAGGAAAATAGGCTGAATATTGAGGCGCGTGTTTATAGGAAACCTGACCAGGTGTTCCTAAATTAATAAAGGTTGAAATCTTATCCCCAGACCGATCCAATACAAAAAGGTCCTTTATTCCATCTAAATCAAGATCTATTTCAGAAAACTGTACGGAAATAAAAACCTCCTGCCCAAGGGTTTAATAAAGTATCTCCAGTATAGCGGAGTACAACAAACTCATTGTTTCTAACAAAACTGTTTTGAGCGTTAAGAAAAGTAGCGAGACAAAGCCCTAGGAATAATAAAAAACACTTCATTTTAGCTTTTTTAGGAACTCAACCCTTACAAAACGTCTGTTACATTTTGATTTGGCCACTCATCCCCGATTCATATTTCGAGTGGAGTTAAAATTACAAAACAATAACAATAGTATCCATTAAATTATGATTTTGAACCAACTCCTCTCTTACTGATAGCGCAGCACTTTTAGTCTCAAACTGACCATAATAGATCTTCGTCCACTCTCCTAAACGCTTCTTGGTTACCATTCCTGTGTCTAACTTATGTTTTTTACAATAGTAATCTAATCGAGCTTGCGAAAATTTTGCTAATGAAAGTAATTGTATGGTATATCTTTGATTTGGTTCCGATCCTAAATGAACCTTAGAGACTCGCTCTGATTTTTGATCGGAGGCAAAATCTACAGTACTAGCAATCGCTTTGTCCTGTTCTTGCTGATCTTCAGCTTCTTGTTGAGCGGATAATTCAGCGGCTTCTTTTTCTTCTGCTAATTTCAACGCTTCTAATTGGGCTGCTTGTTGTAAGGCTAATTTTTCGGCTTCTTGTTGGGCGGATAATTCAGCGGCTTCTTTTTCTTCTGCTAACCTCAACGCTTCTAATTGGGCTGCTTGTTGTAAGGCTAACTTTTCGGCTTTTTGTTCTTCATCAAACAGTATCGTCTCTGCTGCGAACTTGGTATTTTCTGCTACAGATAGTTGTAAAGCCAATTCGTTATCTGGAGAATTCGTAGGAGGGTCTTCCCAGGCCAACTCGGAATTCGGTACTAAATAAAGGGTTGGAAAATTTTGATGTTTTTTCTCTTCATTTTTAAAATAATGAAAGTCAACCTGAAAGTCAACTGCCCCCTCTGTTGACAGCTCAACCCCAAAATTAAGAACAAGCTCTCCAGACAAGGGGATATCCATGACATAAAAAGAGATCCGGTCTTCGCTTCTATCGGTAAAGAATTGGTTGGTTAATGAGGGAAGATAAGCATGCGAACTGTCTATTAAATAGATAATACGAGCAACCCCTACTCCCTGAAGACCACTTACCGTTGTTTTAATGGTATACTCATTCAAATTTACAGCGGGCACTACTTCATGCACCCCTTTTACCTCTTGGGAAAACAACCCATGAACGAAACTCAAAAGCAATACAAAAAGACTCACATGCTTTATCATGACCTTATATTATTGAGCGCACAAAGGTATAACATTGTTTTGAGAACTTCTAATCACAAAAAAAAAGGTTCATCCATTTTGAAAACTTCTTTTTATTTTCTGAAATGTTCTGGTCTTGTTCTCTCCTATTTTTTGTTTTCCTCTTCATCTTCAGTCAACCAAACGCTAAGTAAATAGGCTAATTCCTCTTTAATTCCGAGGTTGGATTCACATTCAATTTCGTAGCCAGGATTTTTTATGTCGATGCCTGCCTGCCGAAAGTAATCAGCGCCCAACATCAACATTTCTTCCTCTGAATCCGCACGATCAAGAGCCATAAGACTAAGAATAACTCGTTTTTGACCGAAGCTCATGAAGGTCTCTTTCATCTGAGGAGGTTCACTACCCACGCCAATACCATTTGTTAATTTATTAAGCAGGGCAGGAAGAAGGTCCTCTGTAAGGATTGTTGCTTTTTTGATCTCCACCAAAAGTTCTTGGAACCCTTCTTGATTCCTGTCAGCATAAATGATGATGCTGTCGAGTTTCTCTGCAGCAACATTCGGACCGCCAGCCTTTATCGAATGCACCACTTTAGAGTCACAAAGAATCTTCCAGAGAACTTCTAAGGCCTTAGGCACATTTTTAGGAACGACATTGAGTACGATGCGCACATTCCTTTCTAAATCATTTCTAATCCAATAATAATGATACCCCATTAATGCTGTATAAGCCTTGTTTAGCCGATCTTGATCAGAGTTCTCATAATTCACAATGTTCAACAATTGGTCAATGGAGCAGTATCCGTCATCATCATCGTCTAAATACACATCATTTAGCCCTACAAAAGACAACACCTCCTGTGTCTTTGTAATCTTACCTTGTGAAAACGCTACTAATTCTTCAATTATTTGCAAAGATTCCTCTAACAGAGGTCTGTCCTTCTTATTTTCACTTTTTCTGGAATAAATAGATTCATAAATAAAATCCATTCTCTGTTTTGCAGAGAGCTGCTTACTTTTTATTTTCCAAACCGTCTTTAGAAAAATTTTCAGGTCATCATTTCCACTCTCCTGATCGGAAACAGGAGAATAATAACCCTCCCGATAAATGAACAAATCCTTGGCTGAAACGCATTTGTAATTCATTTCGGAAGTATGTACAAAAGTAAAACTCGTTACGGGGTCCCAGAATTCATTAGCATGATCAACAACAGCGTATTGGTCTGTATCTCCGGCATATCTAATTTTCATATTTTCCCCAAACACACTAAAAGAACCATCTTCTTTCCTCGTAAGAATACATCCTCTATTGCGGCTGTCCGTGTAAGCGTTTTTTTTTTCAAATTCCTCAATCATCGTTTGTTTTTTTAAATTGATTTCATTCTTCGGTTGAAAATTTCTCAACACTGTCTAATTTATCGTTTTATTTTTTTTTGAATTGGTAACACATGCTTCAATTGGGACTTCATTTTAATCGCCAAAATACACCACACCAACGAACCTACACATATTATCGACAAGAATGGATTAAATGATGCCCTATCTTGCTAAACTACGTACTAACACAAGGCTGAGACAAGTATATTTACTTAGATTAACTCAAGAAACTGCAAAAAAAATGAGAACTACCCAATCTCCAAGATCAAAATGGATTTGGGAATAAGGGACTAGGAAAAGGGGAAAAGGCACTAGAAACTAGGAAAAAGTAAAGAGTAAAGAGGCACAAGATAATTTCTAAGCTCGTTATTTTTTATTGGCGCATTCAAGAGGCTCGTTTTCTACTGGTTAACTGCTGAACTTGATCCCGAAGATGCTTGCCATAAGCTCTCTTATTGAGCACATAAAGAGCGAATACAACCGTTGCCAAAGCTTCGCATTTTTAGGTTGTAAAAATAGTGGTGTTGATGGTTGGTGCCTTTTGCAATTCCACGCCCTTAAATTAGGCAGAAACAGCTGACCTAAAACGATGTGATCCTTTTTTTGTGGTCACTATTGAAAAGTGATCCATACAAGAGTCTCTTCCTATTTTTTTTAAAACTTCTCCTCACAAAAAAAACGGGCTCACCAATTTTGATGAGCCCGTTTTATATTCTATTCGTAAGGAATTAAATCACCCCTAATTCTTTTCCTACTTTAGCAAATGCAGCGATTGCTTTATCTAAATGGTCAGTAGTGTGTGCTGCAGAAAGCTGTACTCTAATTCGAGCCAAATCTTTTGGAACTACAGGATAGAAAAAACCAATGGCATAAACTCCTTCTTCCAACAGTTTATTGGCAAATTCTTGAGCCAGTTTTGCATCATACAGCATTACTGGAACGATAGCAGAGTCACCATCTCTAATTTCTAGGCCTACTTTTTTAATGCCTGCTTTAAAGTAAGCCACGTTACTTTCTAGGGTATCTCTTAATTGTGTAGATTCTTCCAACAGGTCTAGTACTTCATTGGTAGCTCCTACGATTGCTGGAGATAATGAATTTGAAAATAAATAAGGTCTAGAACGTTGTCTTAACATCTTAATCACTTCTTTTTTACCCGAAGTAAAACCTCCCATTGCTCCACCTAATGCTTTACCAAAAGTAGAGGTAATGATGTCTACACGTCCCATCACATTGTGATGTTCATGTGTTCCTCTTCCTGTTTTTCCAATAAATCCTGAGGCATGACAATCATCAACCATTACCATCGCATCATATTTGTCGGCTAAATCACAAATCTGATCCAATTTAGCCACATATCCATCCATAGAGAATACGCCATCTGTAACAATGATTCTATTTCGTTGATCTTGAGCTTTAATTAATTGAGCTTCTAAATCTGCCATGTCACTATTTTTATAGCGATAACGAGCCGCTTTACACAAACGCACGCCATCAATTATCGAAGCATGATTTAATTCGTCTGAAATAATCGCGTCGTCTTTTCCAAATAAAGGTTCAAAAACACCTCCATTAGCATCAAAAGCAGCAGCATATAAAATGGTGTCTTCCATGCCTAAGAACTTAGAAACTTTTGCTTCTAATTCTTTATGAATATCTTGTGTACCACAAATAAAACGTACAGAAGACATTCCAAACCCATGAGTATCTAATGCTTTTTTTGCACCACTAATCACCTTTGGGTGGGAGGATAACCCTAGATAATTATTCGAACACATGATGATCACTTCTTCTCCAGTACTTACTTTTACCTCAGCACCCATAGGGGTTGTTATTATTCTTTCACTTTTATATAAACCCGCTTCTTCAATGTTCTTTAATTCCTCTTGAAGATCTTTTTGCAATTTTCCGTACATAATTTCCTTGTTATTTTAGACAAACGAAATTACTCATTTTCCTTTCTTTAAGAAAGAAGATGGCGTTTCTCCTGTGTTTTTTTTGAAAACTAAATTAAACGTTGATTTAGAATTAAACCCCGCTTCATGTCCAATAGCCTCTATGGTTAAGTGTTTCTTGTCTTCATTTACTAAAAGTTGTTTTGCTTTTGCTACCCTATATGAATTCACAAAAACAACAAAACTCATTTTATATTTGCCATTAATTAACTGTGACAGGTACTTACTATTGGTCTTTAATTCTGTGGCTAAAGAATGAATGGTTAATCCTTTATCTAAATACAACTTATCAGTAAGCATTGACTCCTCTAATGCTTGTTTTAATTGAACAAAAAAAGCATTGTCAACATCTACTTCTTTTAATTTCTCTCCTTCCTCCTCCTCAACAACTTCACCAACCTCACCAACTTTCACAGTAAATATTGGTTCATAATTTATGGCATTATTCCCTGAATAAATGACATAAGCTAAAAGAACGGAATTAAATATAATGTCTGACCAAATATTATCCATTAAGTTAGACAGTATTAAACACAGAATAAAGATCAAATAACCATAGACAACAAGCTTAAGCCAACTCAAGCTCACTTTTTCAGTATAAGAGAATACATCTCCCACGTTCTTCAAATGTTTTTTGTACAACCCGAAACACTTTACAAGGTAATATCCATTCTGAAACACAAAAGCGATCGTTAATCCCCCAATTGTTAAATAGGTTAAAAATTGACCTAACCAATCAGAAAACTGTTCATTAAAGTCAATATAAATCAATAGTAAAAGAAGAAAAGAAAGTGCTCCAAAAACAAACGGAACAAATAAATGGCGAGTGATCTTCAGTTCACCTACCCCAACAACACTTTTTACATACAACCAAAGTAGTGGACCTACAGAAAGCGTCGCAAAAATAAAAAGAGGGACCAAGGCCATCGCTGTTTTTTTATACCCAAGATCAGCAGTTAAAAAGAAGGCAATTATCATTGAAATACTGATGAGGTAAAACGAAAAGTACTTATTGGTTTTGTTCTTTTTCTTAGAAATGTATAACTGAAGAATAAAAAGCATTGCCGCAAATAAGGACAGAATACTCATGATGTTGTATATACTCAAATTTAAGTGCTCCATAATAATCGCGCTAAAAATACTA
>JAWUVT010000022.1:0-11182 GCA_034112225.1 Flavobacteriales bacterium
TCTAAACGCGCCCCTACACCCCCCCCCCCAACTTCCCACACCATTACAAGAGTGTTTAACTTCTCGAAACGAATCTAATAGCCACTAAATATTTAGAACAACTTAGCGATGAGAACCTGTGTACGGAATAATTGAAATGCAAAAGATTTTGGCCATGAAATGCAAGCGACTTGTGCCTTAAAAAATGAGTGAGCGGTGGTTTTTAGTAAAATACCATGTTCGAAAAGCTTTCCACATTTCGTCCTTAAATCTAGCTTTTGTCTCTCCCTTTAATTCCTTCCTCTTTCACCTGCCTAAAAAAAGTGCAAATTGGCTGCTGATGACAACCCCGGATCTTAATCTACCTATTTATCATTTACTCCCTAACTTTTACGTATGAGCCAACATTTGGGCTTAAATTTGTATTTCATTTACAAAGAAGTTATGGCGGAAAATATTATTAATAGAGTAGAAAACAGCAGCTTACTTCAGGTGAGTTTAGATGAGTTTTATCCAGAAGGAGAGAGAGTCTTGTTTGATATTAAAGGGTTTTTGAAGCACGAAATTGCGTTGATTGAAAATGAGTTTAGAACAAATCTCAAACAAACAAATTGGGAAGATTATACAGGAAAGTATGTTGGAATAGTTTGTTCTGTTGATGCCATTATACCCTTGTGGGCTTTTATGTTAGTGGCTTCCCACCTCCAACCCTATGCTAAAAAAGTAGTTTTTGGAAATAAAGAAGATTTAGAAAAGGCTATTTTTAGTGAAGTGCTTTCCACAATCGATTATACTGCTTATCAAGATGCAATAATAATTGTTAAAGGTTGCGGTAAGTTTCCTATTCCAGAAGCTGTTGTCGTTGACTTTTCAATCCAACTTCAAAAAGTTGCTAAAAGTATTATGTTTGGAGAAGCTTGTTCGGCTGTTCCTTTATATAAAAGACCGAAATAAGAACCTGTTCATCTTTTCGTGCTGCTCCTTCAAAACAATCAAAATTTTGGGTACTCCAAACGCATTGCGAATGTTCGGAGAGCGTATCGGGAGAACGGATTCTGAACATTAGAAAAAGAAGTTTTTTTGATGCGAGAATAGGATCATCGGATTCTTAATTACGCATACCGATTTAATTTTTGCCGACCATAGTGTTAACAATTAGGATTGGCTTATGAGCGAAAATCTATAGTGATCAGTTTTTTTTTAATCAGAAGAAGCATTTTTACTTGATGAGAATGTTGAGCTATTTCATTTTAATAATTCTTTCAATGAATTGATGGTCCTCATTCGAAATTTTAATGAAATAGGTTCCCATAGTAAGCGATTCTGTTAAAGAGATATTCATAAACGGAGTTTCTTGATCTACTCTCATTGACTTAACGCTTCGTCCTAAATAATCTATTACCTGAACATGAATAGGAAGGTCCCATTCTTCAGGAAGAGTTACCATTAAGTCTGTCTTAAATGGGTTAGGAGAAATTACAATTTTTGATTTTTTAAAACACGCTGTAGTAATGGTGTTATGATATTCAAATTTCCCATCAAAATCTGTTTGTTTCAACCGATAATACACAGCTCCAACTTTTGGACTGCTATCTGTCCAATAGTAGTCTATAATAGAGTTGCTATTCCCGTTTCCGGTGATGCGCCCTATTTCTTTGAAATCAATTCCATTTGAACTTTTTTCTACTGTAAAATAATCATTGTTAGTTTCGGATGCTGTAGTCCAGGTCAATAAAGTGTTCTCTTCAGAACAGTTTGCATCAAATGAAATAAGCGCTACTGGTAGTGGACAATTTTCTGCAAAAACACCTGAGGAGATATTTCCTTTTACATTTAAATTAATGGTAGAGTTATCAATTCTTGTACCGTAATTTCCAAGCCAAAACTCTGTGTCAACACCTCCATGTTCATACCTAATATATCTTATGCCAGCACCGTAGTTTTCAAAGGTTAAAGCTGCAACTTGCCATTCGTTTGACCCAACGTTTGCTAAAATAATTGACCTTGATTCTATCGTGTTAAAAGAGGCATCCTGGAGGGTTACCGTATATTCGTACTCGTCACCGTTGTTAAATGTGCTAGAGTATTGTTCTGAGGCATAGATGATTGGTGCTGTATCTAGCTCTGCTGTTGTGTAGTTTGCGGCTAGTAAATCGATCAATTGAAATTTTCTATCCCAAGCATATGAAGTTCTAAATGCTCCGTTTGCAACCCAACCATCTCCACCATTGTCAGTTATTGTCCAGTCAGCTAACGAAGATCCATCGCCATTAATAATTTCGTTTACCGGGGTTCCTAGAGTAACGATACATCCATTTACATCAGTAATTTGAGTTAAATAAGTTGTATTATTTGGTGCAGGGTTATAGGCGGGAACACTAACCTGATCTCCATTATTCACATTATTATATAGAAGTCCTCCTGGTTGAACAACAATAGAAAAAGGACCGTTTCCTGCCAAAGACAAACTTACATCCACTGAATCGTTAACTGAGCACCAAGTATAATTACCGATAACACCACCAGAAGGAGGTTCACTAGCCGTAAGTGTGAAACTTGCCATAGCCGCTTCACCTAATAAATTCTCTATAATTATGGAATAAACTCCGTTTTGGGTAGCCTCTATATTCGCATCAATATCTGCATCAGCAAAGCTTCCATAATACCATTGATATGAGGTTACAGATGCTGCAGATATAGGAATAGCATTTAATGTTAAAAAACTTCCTAAACAAACGAATCCATCAACGCCTTGTAATATTGATGCAGTAATTGAAGGAGCAATCGTTGAGTTTACATTTAGTGTGTAATCTTCAACCTCCCCGTTAGCAGTGATGTTGCATGGAGTCATTGTCGTTCCTCCTTGAGCTGACCTTACTCGCATTTTTTTATTGCCTAGTACGGTTCCTAGTGGAACAGAAACAAATGCTGTCATTGGACCCGGAGACCCATTGTTAAAAAAGGAAAGCGTTTCATTTGCATCTATGAAATCCCCATCATTATTCCAATCTACCCAACCAGCGCAATCTGTATAAACACCATAACCTAATCCCCCACCTATCTGCACCGTTAGAAGATAACCGCTTCCCTCATTGATATTGGTACTGGATGCAGTATAGTCACTATACGCACTACATCCTGAAGCATTGTCTATTGTGTTTATCTTCACATTCGTTATATGGTCTGTGTTTGCTTGTGAAAGAGGGTTGCAAGTACCGCTTGGAGTACATGGTGGGCATACTGCATTCCCATCAGTGCCTGGATCCACTATTGGGTTATGATTTACTATTGCTGTTGCGAAGGAACCATCTAATACTTCAACCCTCATTTCTCCTGGCCAGTTACCTGCAGCGGTTTCTGTTATTGTAATCACATCTCCATTAGCTGCAAGAACCGAAAAATCTTCAGGCCCTGCCGTTAGAGTTGCCATGGTGATGTTCGTTAACGCAGGGTCTGCTATTCCATTTACTGAAACCGTAATACTTCCGCCATTCCAACCATCACCCCAAGTGTCCGTTAATCGAATCGTTTGGGAACATTGTGTGTAAGACATTAATGGCATTATAAATAGGAAAGTAACAATACCAATGGATTGAATTACATTTAATAGAATTTTCATTTTATAGGTTCTTATTCATATTCGGTAGTAAAAATAAACTGAAAGCTTAAAGAATCTAGTTTATTAAGGGGTACAGCAAGGGTACTAAATGTTTGATTTGTAACATTTTATAATAAAGATGTTAGTTTTTATGCTGTAGTTGCCCTTGGATTTTAGGAATTATTTGCCTTTCCTTTTTATAATTTTTTACAAAATATGGAGTAATCTTCCTATTTTTAGTGGCGTTTACTTCATTAGAAGTAGACTTTATTCCTGTTTCCATTTCTTAAATTGACAACAATTCACCGGTTGATCCATCTGTCATTTTAAAATAGCAGAAAAGGAGTTGTTTTCGGCAGTTTTTTATTTGTAGGCTAGCAGTTATTCTCTGTTCGTTTAACAAATAGATGTTTCTGTGAGGATACGGAAGCCTTTTTTTGTACTTAGTTGTACGCAACCGTAAGGATTAAAAATAAGGGAACCGTTGTCACAATGATTTTACTCATTTGAAGGGTGTTGAGCGTTTTAGAAGCTGTATGTCAATACGTAGCAAAATGAAACCCTGTAT
This sequence comes from Flavobacteriales bacterium, assembly GCA_034112225.1. GTDB lineage: Bacteria > Bacteroidota > Bacteroidia > Flavobacteriales_E > Vicingaceae. The sequence continues at coordinate 4,146 of JAWUVT010000022.1, forward strand.
TTGTGGATACTAAAAAACGTTGTATTGCCACAAGCGGTCTCCTTTTTTAGGCTACAATTTCAGCACCTTGCCTGCTCAAGCAGATGTTACCGCTGATTTTTTAGGAAGCGAATTGAAATGAGTTGTAGAAAAATAGCCCAAAAGCATCCCTTGTGACTTTAAATTGGCAATATCTTAGGGATAAATAGAATTACAATGTGCCTAATCACTTCTTATAAAACCTATTAAAATAGCTTTTATGGATTGCAGGAAATAGGATTCAAAAGCCCTCAGGAATAGTTGTAAAGGGAGGTGAATTACTCCAATATTTTTGCAGTTTCTTCAATTTTTGAAGAAGCCGCTTCCAAAAGGGGGTGCTCTAAAATGCCATTACTGCTAATTTCTTTTAATCCAGGAATAATGATTTGAGAAATCTTACCCATTGGTTTATAAAGTATTGACGTATTTTTCATTTCTGGGTCTATAAAGCTAATTTGAGCATTGATAATGTTCGCAAAATTGATTAGAACACTCATGATCAATCCAAATTTCAGCATCCCAAAAAGTGCCCCAGCAGCTCTGTTTATAAAGCCTAAGGCAACCATCGTAATTATTTTCTGAAGCATTTTTGCTAAGGTAAAAACAACCAAAACAATCGCAATAAAGGTCGCCGCAAAAGAGATTAAGGGCATTACTTTTTCAGAAATCTCAAAGGCATCACTTAAATACTTGGCGGAGATAGATGAAAAGCGCATTCCTCCCCAAATTCCTAGTCCTAAAGCAATAAAGGAGGCAATTTCAATGATAAAGCCTTTTTTAAAGCCTTTATAAACTCCCCAAATTAAAGGGATTATAAGTATGATATCGAAATAGTTCATTAAAATCAAAACTACGATAAAGGAGGCTTCCGCAATTTTTTAAAAAAAGCATTTATTAAAACCAAATTGTTTATACCGAACCAAATAAGTCCTTACTTTTGTTTTATGGAAACAGAATTGGCAAAAAGTTGGTTGACGATAGAAAAAATGGTTTTTAAACGTTTTGGAGAAAAACTGGACGAACAAACCATCTTATTTATAATTGGACTTCAAGAATTAGGCAAGGAAGACGCTGCATATAAAAAAGAAGAGAAGGTAGACATTATTCACATTGGAGTGTGTACCGTTTTAAGTCAATACGGTTATTACCAATTGATAGGAAAAGATGATGAGGGGTGGCCGCATTTTAAAAACATAAAAAAACTCGCCAATGAAGTTCAAGGAGAGTATCAAGAAAATCTCATTAAACAGGCTATTGTAGATTATTTTAACTTGTAAAAGTTAATATACTTCAACAGTTTCGTAGGTAATGTTCTCGTCACTAACTTGTCTATTGGACTCTAATTTCACAACTCTATGACCACTTAAGGTGTCTGTTACAGCTATAGTTGTTATTATCGTTCTGTAATAAATAACATCTATATCTAAAACTACAGAGCCTTCAAGTTCAAAAGTAACATCTCCAGCGGCGTTGGTTGTTCCTGTTTGGTCAACTACCTGGTCGTTAACCACTCCTCCAGTATTGTTTTGCCCTGGCCAAGCTCTAACCGTTGCTCCAGCTGCTAAGGTGCCATCTCGCTCTTGAACATGAACCACTAATGTTGGATGTTTTTCGCCTTTACTACATGCTCCAATTGAAATGGCAATTGTTAAAAGAACAGTAAGTGTATAAATAAAATTATGTTTCATTTCTCTCTAAATTTAATCCTTCAAAACCTTAAATAAGGCATAAATTCTTAATATTGTAATTAACAAATGTAATAAATTATCATGATAAAGAAAATATTCCCATTAATCTTGGCACTTTTAACCCTTGTAAACTTAAGTGGTGTCGCTCAAAAAAATAAAAAACAAACACATATACTATTATCTACTCCTCAAGGAGAGATAAAGATGGTGTTGTACAATGAAACCCCTCTACACCGAGATAATTTCATCAAATTGGTGAAAGAAGAGTTTTTTAATGGAACGCTATTTCATAGAGTCATTAAAGACTTTATGATACAGGGAGGAGATCCAGAATCTAAAAACGCTGAACCCGGTCAGATGTTAGGAAACGGAGGCCCAGGGTATACAGTTCCTGCAGAATTTAATGCCCAATTTATTCACAAAAAAGGAGCGCTTTCTGCTGCAAGAATGGGGGATAGGGGAAATCCTAAAAAAGAATCTTCAGGCTCTCAATTCTATATTGTACAAGGTAAAAAAATGATAAAACCCGAATTGCTGAAAATAGGAGAACGCAATGGAATTACTTATACTGCGGCCCAAATTAAGGAATACGAAACCAACGGAGGAACTCCCTTTTTAGACATGAACTACACTGTTTTTGGCGAAGTAATTGAAGGCTTTGATGTGATTGATAAAATTGCAGCAGTAACAAAAGGAAGAGGCGATAGACCTGTAGAAGATATTGCAATGACAATGAAGATTGTAAAGAAATAGTTTCTGCTGGAGATCTGGTTGTTGATGCACTTCAACAAACAAGCACCAAAATACAAGTCACAATATGATGCAAGAGAAAATAAAAGAACTGTTAAGTGAAGTTGAAGAATTTAAAGCAGAAAGTAAAGAACAGTTAGAGGATTTTAGAATTCAATTACTAGGAAGTAAAGGAAAAATTAAAAACTTGTTTGTAGACTTTAAAAATGTTCCGAACGAACAGAAAAAAGAAGTTGGTCAATTAATCAATACACTGAAAGAAAAAGCACAAGAGAAGCTGGATGAATTTAAGACCAAATTAACGGGTGATGAAACTTCAGTAGCCAATGATTTAGATTTAACAAGAACTGGAACTCCCGTAAAATTAGGAAGTAGACATCCTATTTCCATCGTTAGAAACGAGATTATCGATATTTTTTCAAGAATAGGATTTACGGTTTCTGAAGGCCCAGAAATTGAAGATGACTGGCATAATTTTTCGGCCTTAAACTTTCCTCCAGAACATCCTGCAAGAGACATGCAAGACACCTTCTTTGTAGCGGCTAATGGAGAAGAAGACATTGCCTTAAGAACCCATACCTCGTCGGTTCAGGTACGTATTATGGAAAATTCTGAACCACCAATAAGAACCTTGTCTCCTGGTAGAGTTTACCGAAATGAAGCGATCTCTGCTCGAGCACATTGCTTTTTCCACCAAGTAGAAGGGTTGTACATTGCCGAAAACGTTTCTTTTGCAGACCTAAAGCAAACGCTAATGTATTTTGCCAAAGAGATGTTTGGCGAAGAAACAAAAATTAGATTAAGACCTTCTTATTTTCCTTTTACTGAACCAAGTGCAGAAATGGATGTTTCTTGTTCGGTTTGTAACAGTAAAGGATGTAATGTCTGTAAATACACCGGTTATTTAGAAATTATGGGCTGCGGAATGGTAGATCCTAATGTGTTAGAAAACTGTGGAATAGATGCTAAAAAATATTCAGGTTTTGCTTTCGGAATGGGAGTTGAGCGTATTGCCATGTTAAAATACAAAGTAAACGACTTAAGACTTTATTCTGAAGGAGATGTACGTTTCTTAGAGCAGTTTAAAGCCGCTTTTTAAGGGGTTTCCTTCCACCTTCGGTGTGACCATAAATAATTGTCAGGAGCCTCAACTATGAGTTGTTCTAATAGTTGAGCGTATTTTTTTGTGATAAAGTGAGGCGATTCGTTCTTGGGGTTTTCCGTTATCAATTTGAAGTAGATTTCATATTTAGAGGGTGTTGTTTTTCGGATGCCAAGAAAATAAACAGGTGAATTGGTTCTTCTACACAACTCATTTATCCCATTAAAAAAGTAAGTTTTTTGGTGGAGAAACCACTCCTCTGTAAGAGAATGTTTTTTCCAATTTGGCATTTGGTCTCCACATATCCACGTTAATGTTACGTGATTTTCTTTATGGAGGCTCAACAAGGTAGAATAAGTTTTTCGGTAATCAACAGCAATTCCTCCAAAATGCTGGCGCATCTTTTTGATTAGATCTTCCCAAAATTTATTTTTCAACACTTTATAAGTGATCAGTACGGTATGGTCTAATTGTGATGGAATCAAAGAATAATATTCCCAATTAAAAACATGCCCAGAAAGAACAATGACGTGCTCGTTATTCTGATGCCTTCTGTTGAGTTCTTCAATTGAATCTTTTGAGAATTGAACCCTTTTTTCTATCTGTTGCGAACTTATGGTGATCAATTTTAGGGAGTCTGTGATAAAATTTGCAAAATTTTTGTAGAATTTAATTTTAATTTCATCTAACTCCTTTTCTGTTTTATTTGGAAAGGAGTTTTTTAAGTTTTCTTCAATTACTTTTTTCCGATACTTTAGGCCATAGCGAAGTATTCCATACAGCATCCATGACAAGGTAAAATGAAAAACAAATGGGAGTCGGGAAATGAATTTTATTAGATGATTTAAGCTCTTGTTTCTCATGTGTTTATATGCTAACGGATTTAATAAAAAAAGGAGGTGCAGCTTCATTTTTTAACTTTTGAAGTGTCATTCCAGTAGGATAAATACCGCCTATTTAGGAGGACATTAATTTAGTTGCTCTTCATCCCAGGTTTATTCAAACCTAGAACAAAAGCCACTAAACACCCAAAAAAGTGTGTTTTTCGTAATAAACGCTTCATTTTGTTAAATAAATGCAAGTTTTTACCTTTTTAAGGATTATCTTAAAAAGTGAATGAATAGCATGGTGTTCTTTTCCACTTTTATACCATAAGAATAAATGGGGTTGTAGATGGATGTAGGTCATCTAACACGACCATTAAGCAGATTTTCTGCAGAATGGAGTTGAACAACTTTTTGTAAATTTTCTAAAATCCCTTTCGCATCCCGAAAGGGATTTTTACTTTTGTTCCATATTTATTAAACACATTATTGATGAACGTATTAATATTAGGATCAGGCGGAAGAGAACATGCTTTTGCATGGAAAATTGCTCAAAGTAAGAAATTGGGAACTCTTTTTATTGCCCCAGGGAATGCGGGAACTGCAACCGTAGGAACCAATGTAGAAATTGGGGTAAACGATTTTGAAGCCATTAAGGCTTTTGTGTTAAACAACACTATCGAAATAGTTGTTGTTGGCCCTGAAGATCCTTTAGTCAATGGAATACACGATTTCTTTTTAGCAGACGATGAATTGAAAAATGTGGGTGTTATTGTACCAAAGAAAGATGGCGCTGAACTAGAAGGAAGTAAAGAGTTCTCTAAAATATTTATGGAGAAGCATGGAGTTCCTACGGCGAAATACCAAAGCTTTACCAACGCAAATTTAGAGAACGGATATTCCTTTTTAGAAACGCTTAAACCACCTTATGTGTTGAAAGCCGATGGATTAGCCGCAGGAAAAGGGGTGTTAATTTTAGAAGATTTAGCAGAAGCAAAGAGGGAGTTGAAAAGCATGGTCGCAGACGCCAAATTTGGTGACGCATCCACTACCGTTGTTATTGAAGAATTTTTACACGGTATTGAACTTTCTGTTTTTGTATTAACAGATGGAGAAAGCTATAAAATATTGCCCTCAGCAAAAGATTACAAAAGAATAGGAGAAGGAGATATAGGCTTAAATACAGGAGGTATGGGAGCGATCTCGCCAGTACCCTTTGCAGATCAAGCTTTTTTAAACAAAGTAGAAGCGCAGGTTGTTAAGCCAACCATTGCAGGTTTAAAAGCGGATGGAATAGATTACAAAGGCTTTATTTTTATAGGCTTAATGAATGACAATGGAAACCCTTCAGTAGTAGAGTACAACGTTAGGATGGGAGATCCTGAAACGGAAGTAGTAATTCCTAGAATAAAATCTGATTTATTGGATTTATTTGAAGGCGTTGCCAAGCAAACCTTACATGAAAAAACGTTTGAGGTGGATGAAAGAACAGCAACAACAGTCATGTTGGTTTCTGGAGGTTATCCTGAAGCCTATGAAAAAGGCAAAGTAATGACTGGATTTGATGCTATTGAAAACGGCATTGCTTTTCATGCAGGAACAAAACAAGATGGAGAGCATGTAGTGACTTCGGGAGGAAGAGTGTTGGCCTTAACTTCTTTTGGAACCACCATTCAAGAGGCCTTAAAGCATTCTTTTAAAAATGCAGAAAACATCCAATTCGAAAAGAAAAATTATAGAAAAGATATCGGGTTTGATTTGATCTGATTTAGTTTATTATATTTTGTTGGTTTTAATAGGTATATTTAATATGTAATTTAATACGACTTTTTATGCCGAACAGAAGCTCCTCATTAGAAAAATTAATTTACTTAATAGTAGGTCTATTTTTTCTCAACTCTTGTAGTCCTCCTTTATACATCCCGAATACAACCAACACCCCTTCATTATTAAGACAAGGGGATACTGAAATAGGAATTTCAACAGGATCAAATGGATGGGATGGACAATTTGCTACCGCAGTAACGAATAATTTTAGTGCGATGTTAAATGGGAGTTACGCGAACCAACCAGCTTCTCGAAGTGAGTACAATAAACACCATTTTTTAGAACTAGGCTTAGGGTATACCTATATTTTTAATAAAGAAGCGCTTGGAACTTACAATTTGAAATACTTCTTTTCGGGTTTTGCTGGTGGAGGTGCAGGAAGTTCCGAAGGGAGAATGTCTGGAGAAGAGCTTAATGGAGATTATTCTCGTTTTTTTATTCAGCCATCTATCGGATTCACCGATAAAAACTTCGATGTGATCATAGCCCTCAGAACCTCATGGGTCAATTTTACAACGATTAAGCATAACCAATTAAACTATTATCAAGTAGAAGGAGATTATCAAAACATTTTTTATGAACCCACATTTACTTTTAAAGCTGGGGCTGAACATTTTAAATTTTTCACTCAAGTGGGATTCTCTATTGCAGAAAATCAACACGCGGCTTTTAGACAAAGACCAATTATATTTATTATAGGGATTCAAGGAAACTTGAACTGGAAATAATAACGGTTAACCTTTACAGCGGTTTCTATTATAAAGATTCCAAAACCCCGGGCCGCCCACTACCAATGGGCGGGCCGGTTTGCAATAAAAATTTTTCAGG